>JAOZOH010000039.1 GCA_029933365.1 Desulfuromusa sp.
ATAGGTGTATATACACCTAAAAATAATGAGGAGACAACTATGTTTATTATTGATTAACAACTTCACAACAACCTTTCTAGACGGCTTAACATCATGCTTGAAGAGCTGAAAAAGTCTTTCATCAATATTCCACCACATTTCAAATTGCTTGTCGCTCTTGATCCAATAGAAGCTGAGAGCAGTCTCAGTTATTTATTTCGCCTTATGCAGCATCCGACTATCAATACTGATCTCTTTCCTTTCATCCGCCTTTATGTCGCTTCACGCGAAGACTACAAATATTGCATAAACTTCAACACTGAACTTTTAAAATCCAAGGGATATACAGATGAAATTATAGATCGAACCCGACATGACATTACCACCGTGCCGTTTGAGAATAAAATCAAAATACTTGCTGAAAAAGGAATGAAAGCCATCTATTCTTCTAGTGATTTCGGCCTAGAGGACCTACGAGACCTGTACAAGTTGAATTGGAGCGACACAGAAATATTCGAGGTTATAAATCATGCTGCATTTCTGCTGAAAAACGGCAAGATCATCAGCGCCTATTTGAAATAGACAAAATTGCAAACAACCCATTCTGTTCGCAAAAATAGTAAGTTTTAAAAAAACCGTCGGAGCATTTCCTGCGGCTTTTCTGTTCCAAAAAATCTAGAAATATTTCGGCCAAGGGGTAGTATGGGTTTAAGCTCTCCTGATTGTTGAAAACAATTGACCAATGAAGCCGGTCTTGTTATGCATAGAGCGCTCACGGGATTCACCATTTTTGACTGTTGTCTCCCTGTAAAATTAACGACCCACATTGAAAGAGGTAACCATGATTCGCGCAGCTCACAACAACACCGTGACGGTTAAATACACTGGCAAACTCGCTGACGGAACAATCTTCGATGCGTCTCCTGAAGATAGTCCCATGTCATTCATTATTGGCAGGGAAGAGGTGATCAAAGGCTTTGAGGCGGCGGTCATCGGCATGTCCCAGGGAGAGATAAAAACTGTCGTCATCGAACCAGATCAGGCGTACGGGGAATCCAACCCTGCCCTGACCGAGGAGATTAACCGCGCTGACCTGCCTGAAAATATCGAACTGACCGAAGGTGGGCAACTGGAAGTTACTCAGGATGATGGCAGTATCTTGCTGTTTATGATCGATAAAGTCACTGAAGAGACTGTCACTCTTGATGCCAATCATCCATTGGCTGGCAAAGCGCTGACCTTTGTTATTGAGATGCTCGAAGTTGACACAGAGCCCCCCAACGAACTCCCCCCGATTTTTGCCGGAGCATTGGCGGCAGGCCCGACTCACTGACTGTTTCTTTCCAGAGAGTATGTAACAAACCAGCCCCGTGTTGTCTTGTTTCAGCCGAAGACTCCCTTTTTTTCTCGTCCTGATAATTTGCTCGGCTTTGGCAGATTTCCTTACCCTTTCTGCTTCCTCTTCCTCTATAATCCCCAGCCATGTTTGAATATCTTTCCCCAGACAGTATTGATCAACTTCGTTATGCCATAAAGGAAGCGGGTGGGAACGAGGTCTTTGTCCTCGCTCAGACCGATGCTGATCGTCGCATCGTCCAAGTGGAAGTTTTGGCGCGGGGCTCCGATAGCGCGGTTCCGGTGATTCTCCAAACTTGTAGCTATGGTGATGTTGTTCTGCATAACCATCCTTCCGGTGACTTGCAACCTTCTGCTGCAGATATTGAAGTTGCTGCACAATTTGGTTCTTTAGGTGTTGGCTTCTATATTGTTAATAACAATGTGGATGAGCTGTATCGGGTTGTTGAAGCTTTTGCCGAAAAAAATATCCAAAAGATTGAACCAGAGAAGATAGCTGGATTGCTTGGTGCGGAAGGGGTGATTGCCAAAAAGCTTCCCGGTTACGAAGATCGACCGGAACAGTTACATATGGCGTTTGTTGTTGCCGATGCATTTAATAAAGGGCAATTGGCAGTTGTTGAGGCTGGCACTGGTACCGGAAAAAGCTTAGCTTATCTGGTCCCAGCACTTCTCTGGGCGCGCGCCAACCAGGAGCGGGTAGTTATTTCGACCCGGACGATCAATCTGCAGGAACAGTTAATCCGTAAAGACCTGCCATTTTTACAACGGGCGACCGGAATTGAATTTTATGCCGTTCTGGTGAAGGGGCGCAGTAACTATTTCTGCCGCAGGCGGGGTGAAACAGCTGGTCGTGAATTAGGACTGTTTGATCAGCAACAGGTTGAAGAGCTACAACAGATAATCCAATGGGCCGAAACAACAAATGATGGATCAAAGGAAGAACTTGCTTTCATCCCCAGTTATCAGGCCTGGGAGGAAGTTTGTTGTGAGGCAGATCAATGTGCCCGAGTACGGTGTAAACATTATCGTCAATGCTTCTTTCATAAAGCACGGCGACAAGCGGCTCGAGCCGATATTTTAGTTGTCAATCATGCTTTGTTACTCTCTGATTTGGCCCTGCGGCAACAGACCGATAATTATTCGGCAACGGCGGTATTGCCCCCCTTTGAGCGGGTGGTTCTGGATGAAGCTCATCACCTTGAAGACGTTGCCACCAGCTATTTTTCATCGCAACTGACTCGGTTCACTTTTTCACGGGTACTGAACAGATTGCGCCATCCACGTAAGTTGAATCAGGGGTTACTGCCCCGTTTTCTGGATCAATTGTCGCAGGAATTACCCGATTCTCTGGACGAGATGTATCGCACCTTACATGGGGAAATTGAATCCCTGTTGATTAAGCGGCAGAACTTGTTGGATCTGGCATTGGATGAAATGCAAAGCATTGGTGAAGAATTGCCTGAGTTCCTGGGTAAATCGGTCAGCCCAAAATTTGAGTTGAAACACCGGATTCTCCCTGAATTTAAGGAGACTCCACTGTGGCAAAAAATCTGCCAACGGGTTGAGCGGTTACGGCTTGGATGTTTTGAGTTGGCGCAAGGGATCTCAGGTTTACTTCGAGCAGCTGAAGTTTTACCCGCTGTTGTGGCAGAAAAAGTGAATCCCTCCCTGGTCGATTTACGTGGTATTGCCGGTCGACTGGAAGGCATTGCTGCTGATCTGGCTTCTTTTCAGGCGGTGGCAGAAAACAGTTGTGTCTGGATTGAGATCCGTGAAGGGCGGATTGGCCGGCAAAAACGGTTGATTGCCAGCCTCTGTCAGGCTCCCCTTGAGATCGCTGATAGTCTCAACCAAGCTCTCTACCAACGTTTTCGCAGCTTGATTATGACCAGTGCGACATTGACCGTGGCAGGAGCCTTTGGCTACTTTCATTCGCGGGTTGGTCTGGACCGGGTTGAACCGAAACGGCTGGTTGAACTGGCACTCGATTCCCCCTTCGATTATCAGCAGCAAGCATTGGTCGCTATCCCAACCGATCTGCCGGAACCGGGTAAGCCAGGATTTGCTGAAGCGGTTCGAGATGCTGTAGAAAAAGCGCTGCTGTGTAGCCAAGGGCGTAGCTTTGTTTTGTTTACCTCCTATGCACTGTTGCGCCAGGTCCATGAAGAAATAGCGCCGGGTCTTGAAGCACAGAATTTGCGCTGCTTACGCCAGGGTGAGGAAAATCGCCATCAGCAATTGAAACGTTTTGCCAAGGATGAAAGTAGTATTTTATTCGGTACCGATTCTTTCTGGGAAGGGGTTGATGTGCCGGGTCGCTCGCTGGAACAGGTGATTATCGCCCGTCTGCCGTTCAGGGTGCCAACTGAACCGGTTCTGGAAGCCCGGGCTCAGGCGATTGAGCAGCGCGGCGGAGATCCCTTTATGGAATATACGGTGCCGCAGGCGGTGATTCGCTTTAAGCAGGGATTCGGCCGACTGATTCGCCATCGTAATGATCGGGGTGTGGTTTTGATATTGGATACACGTGTGGTAAAAAGAGGTTACGGGCGGATGTTTCTCCGCTCTCTTCCCCCAGCCCGGGTGGTTCGTGGCCCTAGTGATGAGGTCTTTACCGAGGTTGGACAGTTTTTTTTATAACGAGAGGCTCCAGATGAAAATATTTACAAAATTGATTTTTGCCCTGTTACCGTTTCTATTGCTGTCTGCCTGTGACAACAGTAGTAGCCCATTGACAGTTTTGCGTCCGAATGATGTTCTGCTCGCTTTTGGCGACAGTTTAACCTCGGGTGTTGGAGCCAGACCAGAACTCAGTTATCCTGCCCAGCTCAACCGTTTTCTTAGCCGTAAGGTGGTCAATGCTGGAGTACCGGGAGAGATCAGTGCCGAGGGCCTCGCTCGATTGCCGGGGTTGCTGGATAAAGTCGAACCAGCGTTGTTGATTATTTGTCACGGTGGTAACGATATTTTGCGCAAACTGGATCGGGATGAATTGCGCGCTAATTTACGCGGCATGTATGAGGCTGCTAAACAGCGGAAGATAGAAGTCGTTATGGTTGCGGTTCCGCAGTTGGATCTGGGGCTACATGATGTCCCTCTCTATCAGGAACTAGCCAATGACTTGCAGATCCCTCTAGTCCAGGGAACTCTTGGAGAGTTGCTAGCAGATAAACAATATACAAGTGATCCGATTCATCTCAATGGCCAGGGATATCGGAAGTTGGCTGAAGCGGTTGCCGATTTATTGGCTGCAAATGGAGCACTTCGCTAAAATAAACATGACTCAATGGAGGGGGATATGCGGCGGATCAAAGATTGGCCTGCGGACGAACGTCCACGGGAAAAACTTCTGGCAGCGGGGGCCGACAAGCTCACCGATGCTGAATTGTTAGCATTGATTATCCGCACCGGGGATTCTTCCAGTAAAAACAGTGCGGTCGATCTGGCCCGAAGTCTGTTAAGTCGCTTTGGCTCGCTCCGGAAATTAGCTGCTGCCAGTATTGCTGAACTTTGCCAGCAGCCCGGTATCGGCCCCGCTAAAGCGGCAGAAATTCAGGCGATCTTCCAGATTGCCAGACGCTTTGTCGATCAACGGCTTCAGCCGGGGCAACCATATAGATCCTCTCAGGATGCTTTTCACCATTTCCATGAACGACTCTGTGATTATCGCAAAGAGGTTTTTCTGGCATTACTCCTCGACAGCAAAAATCGCCTGATCAAAGAGGTCCAAATTTCAGAAGGGAGTCTTAGCGCCAGTATTGTTCATCCCCGCGAAGTGTTTGCCCCGGTACTGCGAGAATCTGCTGCCGCTGTCCTGTTTGTTCACAATCACCCTTCTGGTGACCCAACTCCCAGTCATGAAGATATCGAAATTACCAAACGTCTCAAACAGGTTGGAGATTTGATGGGGGTGCGGGTTTTGGATCACATTATTATTGGCAATGGAGAGTTTGTCAGTCTGGCGGATCAGGGATTGTTGTAAAGAGAGCAGTATGATAAATAGTAGGAATCTAGTTTTCTCCATCATGGCGCTCATGAAGTCATCTCTCTAACGTACTGAATAGTTGCGTGTTTTATCTATTATGTTTGGTGGTGGCACAACAATGTTCCCTCTCTTCTTTACTGGATAATTGATATGAAATGGTTATCCTTTTCCTATAAAAATGCCCTCAGTCCCTGGTTTAAAGAGAAAGATCTGGAGAAGGGTTGGGAACTTTTATCAACAGAATTGCTGGCCACGCTTTTTTTCCGGAATTTTGGCGGTGGCTTGTTTAACGGTGAGACCTCTCATGGTACGGCAATGATCGGGTTTGCCAAAGGTTCCGGAAAAATTCGAAATTTTAAACTTGATCGATTTTACTGTACCTGTTGCTCCCGAAAGCAGTCCAAAGGAAATTGTTGCAGTCATCTGGCTGCGGTGGCGATTTCCTTGCTATTGGAAGGGGATGAAGCGGGACAGCTACAGCCTCTTCCGTTTTCCTTTGAAAGCTCCCTCTGGTCTGATATCTCAACCTACCTGTACGACGAGCATGATTCTCCAGAAGGTAAAAGAACCCTATCCTTTAAAGTCGAACCGGAGAAAGGGAAAATAACCGCCACCGGTGCGGATTTTATGCTGGCGGTGGAAACTGATCCGTTGACCGCTGGTTTTATTCAAACCCGATTTCTTTCCCAAAGACAGGTCGATGTTCGGGACGCAGCTTCGTCTGTGGTTCCTGAAGGACTCAATCAGCTTGGCGATGATTTGGTCAATCTCTCTCTGGGGGATGGGGAAAGAGAGATGTTCTCACGCGGGCATCAAACCCAAGGGTTGAGCCGGGATAATTCTTTCTGGTTCTGGCTGACGCGCTTGTTCTATCTCCGTTCTGGACTGGATACTTTTGTCATGCAGGCTGATGATCCCAAGGGGGACTCGTTCTCTGTCAGAGCCGGCAATGAACATGGCGGTTATTTCACCTTTGTGCCCAGTCGCAGACAAGGCTGTCGATTTTTTGCAACATTCAATAAGAAACAAGGTGGTGGTGAACCTTTTCTTTCTCCGGCCCAGAGCTTCTGGCGGACTTCATTTAATGAAGACTCTACGGCTATCTCTTGCCGAGTTATGTTGAAACTGGAATCGGGTGAGGTTTTAAGCCGGGAAGAGCTTGCTCCCCGACGCTGGGGATCTTGTTACCATATCCCCGATCGGGGATTTCTACCGGTAACGCCTGTTGATTACGATGCCGACCTGCGCCCGCCCAGAACACCGGATCAACCTTCACTCTTTGGCTCTTCCAGTGAGCGTGAGAAAATGCACGAAGGTTTTGATGTCAGTGGAACGGATTTTGTCAATTTTATTGAAGAAAACCGGGATGCTCTGGGACAGAGTGACAATGAAACCGATCCAAGTTTGCTCCATTTTGTCGCGGTGGAAAAACCGGATAAAATTCATCTGGAACTGCTGGGCAGTGATGACGACTGGTGCTATCTCTCGACCAGTTATGGTCTGGGAAGCCGAGATATTAATCTGACTGAAATTCTGGAAGCTCGTAAAAAGGGTTGGGAATACCTGCCCGGCAAGGAATGGTTTAAATTACAAGGAACCGCGCTTTCCTGGCTGCATAATATTGGAGAGGATCGCCTTTATCTGGACAGTGACGGCAGGCGGGGGCTGAAGTTGCACCGCTGGGAGATTATGACACTGACCTCCCGGCCTGACTGTATTATGAGCGGAAGGATCGGGGAGCAGCAGAGTCATGAAACAGGGGTACCGATTCTCGATAGGTGGAAAGCATTATCGCAGGTTGACGTTTCGACTCATCTCAGGGAATACCAGAAAACCGGGGTTGCTTGGCTGGTGCAACTGCTAGGAAACGGTATCGGCGGGATTTTGGCCGATGAAATGGGACTGGGTAAAACCCATCAGGCATTGGCTCTTCTCGATATGGTCGCCAAAACCGTGCCAACGGCCTCTTTTTTGGTGGTCGCTCCGGCCTCAGTGGTTTATCACTGGGCTGACAAAATTGATCGTTTCTATCCACAGCTCAGTTGGGGAGTTTATCATGGTAGCGGTCGTAACCTTGAGCAATGCATTGAGAAAAAGGTTGTCCTTACCACTTACGGTATTGTGAATCGTGACGAGTCTGAACTTGGTGGGTGTTTTTTTGAAGTCATTGTCTTTGATGAGATTCAAAATCTCAAGAACCGCAAAACCCGGATTCATGGTGCAGCTGCCAGACTTAAGGGGGGAATCAAGCTTGGATTGACTGGCACTCCCATGGAAAATTCGCCCAATGACCTTAAATCATTGCTCGATATCTGCCTGCCCGGAGCCCTAGGGTCGGAGCAGCTGTTTCGGCGTCGTTTTACAATCCCGATTGTCGAAGATCAGTCGGAAGAACGCAGCCGGGAACTGGCGGAGCGGATAGATCCTTTCTTTCTGCGCCGGTTGAGGTCACAGGTGGTTACCGAGCTGCCGGAAGTCATAGAAGACCATCGGAGTTGTACGCTCCATGCTGATCAAGTTCGCCTTTATCGCGAGTTTTTGTCCGGGCAAAGTGGAAAACTGGTTGATCAGCTCAACGACGAAGGCAGTGAAATCCCCTATATGGAAGTTCTGGCACTCATCACCTATCTCAAGCAGATCTGCGACCACCCTTGCCTGATTTCCGGGGAAAGTGACCCCGAAGAGTATGGTTCCGGAAAGTGGGAACTTTTCAAGGAATTGCTCAAAGAGTGCCAGGAGAGCGGCTATAAGGTGGTGGTTTTCAGTCAGTACACATCGATGCTTGATCTGATAGAGAATTACTTGCGTGGGCTTGGTATCGGGATCGCTTGTTTGCGAGGCGGGATGACTCTGCAGAAAAGAAAACGGGAAATTGATCGTTTTCAGAATGAAGACGGTTGTCAGGTTTTTTGTGCCAGTTTGCTTGCTGGTGGTACCGGAATTGACCTTACTGCTGCCCAGTGTGTGATTCATTACGATCGTTGGTGGAATGCCGCACGGGAAGATCAGGCCACTTCTCGGGTTCACCGGATTGGTCAGACCCATGTGGTGGAAGTTTTTAAACTTATAACCGTCGGCACCCTTGAAGAAAAAATTGACAAGCTGATCAGTCGCCGACGTGATCTGGCCAACCGGTTGGTTCAGGCTGATGATGGAAAACTGGTGAAGCGCCTGGACAGAAAGGATTTACTTGAACTTCTGAGCTTTAATGATTGATCAGCCGTGATCTTTTTGTTTATTTGCAAACGGTCGCCATTGATACCTCAAAAAAAATAGAAATCCTCTTCCGGCGTACCTTTTGGCACGACCTTCATGTCATCACTGTACCCATCATATTGAAACTCCCATTCAATACCATTTTTATCGTATCTCTGAATCTGTATATTGTCCCAATATCCGAGTGCTGCCAACTCATCTGTGGCGGTGATTTCTGAAACGGCGAAACGACGGCAATAGGTTGCAACCAGATTTTTCCGATCCGCTTTCTTAAGCCATTTTTTCATATTTCTCATGCGCTCACATTTATTCAACCGTTTTTTATTTTTTTTGTTTTGCATCCGAAAACCTATCCGGTTATTTTTGGCATCTTGAACCGCATGATTACCTCACCCGTCTCCTGATTTACCTCTATTTTGTTGTCTTCCCCTTGCAGTGGTTGCCCGGTTGTCATTTGCATCAATCCTGACAAAAAGGCCATCCCCTGATTCATCACCTGTTCTAACTGTTCGCCGGAGGTTATCGGAGCCAGGGCAGTAGCAGCATCTTTTTCTGGTTCAGCCATTAGTGGTTTTTTGAGCTTGTTTGGTTCTGCTGGTTCGTTCAGCAGGTCGGAGAATTCATCCGTCGGAGGTGGTACCGGAAGCTCTTCTCCGAATTCCGGTGGTTGCGCCAGTTGTTCGATACTTTCTTCGAGTTGTTGCAGAAATTGAGATCTGCCCTTTTCGGAGAAATCGACACTATCGAGACCGCTGGTGTTGTTCAGAACCCCTTCGAAAAGGTTCTGTTTTAACAACAGGCCGTCAGCAATACGGATTTCAATCGATTTCTGCATGATCAGGTTGATGACGGTCAGTTGCTCGTTTTTTTGACCTAGACGGTCGATGCGGCCGATGCGCTGGTTTTTCTTGGCGGGATTCCACGGCAGTTCAAAATTGATGACACTGTCGGCAACTTGCAGGTTCAGGCCGACACCGCCCGCTTCTGTAGACAGAAAAACCTGACATTTATCATTGCTTTCAAATTCTTTGATCAACTGGTCTCTCTTGGGTACCGGAACCTTGCCGTTGAGTTCGACGAAACCAATATCGTTGTCGCGCAGCATCCGGCTGATGATATGGTTCATCCGTACCCATTCGGAAAAAATCACAATTTTGCGACTGGATTGTTTCATGTCGAGCTTGTCGAGTAGTATGTGGCGTAGTTCATCGAGTTTTGGAGAATAATGGTCGTCCCGTTCTGGATCGACCAGAAAGGTTGAATCGCAGACCATACGCATTTTTGCCAGTAGTAGCATCACTTTCTGATGGTCAAATGGGGTCAGGAATTTTTTGCGCAGAATCTGGGCGATTTTTAAGGCGTAGTTGGCATGATAGTCGGCCTGACAAGGGTGCATCTTGATCGGAATGTCGAGCTGATTGATCTGAGGGAGCTGCTTGATGACCTCTTTCTTTTCCCTGCGGAGGAGGATCGGTTGCAAACGCTCTTTTAACTGTTGCAGGTTATAATAGCCACTGATCTTGTTTTTCTTCTCGACATCAAAACAGCAGTGTTGACAGGAAAATTCCCACAAAGGTGAAAGCATGTGGGGATCGAGAAAATCGACAATCGAATAGAGATCGACCAGGCGGTTTTCGATCGGTGTGCCGGTCAGAACCAGACCGTGTTTTTTGGGAATCTGCTTGATGTTGGTAGCTGTGCGGGTTTCATAATTTTTGATCCGCTGGGCTTCGTCCAGGATGATCAGGTCTGGATTGTAGCTGTGGAGCAGATCCATATCCCTCAGGGTCGCTTCATAATTGCAGATCGCAAAATAATCATTTGAGCTACGGTATTGGGCGGCGCGTTCCCCCGGTGTCCCTTGAATGATGATGGCGGTTTCGGAGGAGAATTTTTCAATTTCGTCCTTCCATTGCGCTTTCAGCGAAGCGGGGCAAATAACCAGAACACGTTCAAATCCGAACAGCTTTTTTTTCTGTACGGCAGTACCGATGGCCTGAAGCGTTTTTCCAAGTCCCATTTCATCGGCAATAATGGCATTTTTTCGGAAGGTAGCGAATTCAATCCCGATTTTCTGGTAGCTAAAGAGATCTGCCTTGATAGATGAAAAATCGGTGCGGTTTTCGGTTTTGATTTTATCCAGTAGCTGGTGTTCAAAAAAAGCTTCGATCTGCTCCAGTACTTCGGGGCGAATGAGAAATTCTTTTGTTTCTCGGCTTGCTTCGATAAAATTGATAAAATCAGCGGTTCGGTCTTCGCGCAGTTTTCGTTCGACGGTGAAATATTCATTGAGTAGTTGTTCTGTTTCTGGTGGCAGTTGTTGGGGGTAGCACCAGGAGATACGGTATTCATCCAATGGATCGAGGTAGATTTCGATAAACGGATAGGCCTGATCCGGCAGTGTCTGTGGTCCGGTTTCTTTGAACAGGGAAAAAGCATAGAGCAGGTGTTTGCAGGTTCCCAATTTGTTGGTGCGGTAATCGGGACAGGAGCAGTAACCCTGTTCTTTTTCCAGATCACGAAAAGTCAGTCGGTAATGAAGGCCACGTTCGTTAGTCAATTCATGCTCACCGAAAATGTTGTCACTAAACTCGATCAGGTATTCGGCTCTGTCGGCTTTGTCGAGCCTTTCTTCCATAACCCGCTTGACCATCCCTTCACGAGTGTAGGTTTTGCCACCGACCGGCTTCGGGGCTTCATCCCGCTGTAGATAGTCTGAGAGTTCCAGCAGTCCGGCAATGGTATGATGACAGGTTTCCTCCGATGATTTGCAGCTGCATCGGGTGTTGATTTGTTCATCGCCAAGATTGATGAACAGCTCAAAGTTGCTGTGGGTATCTTCTACGGAGAAGTGGAAAATATCACCAGCGCAGGTCAATAGCTGGCATTGACCGTTCATATAAAGAGCGTTGGCCTGGCGCATGGCCAGTCTGGTCGTTTTATTGTTGTTCTTCATGGTGTTGAGTTTTTCTTTGATCAGATCAAGCACAATCATCCTCCTGCCAGTTTTTTTGTTGCAAGCTGCGTTTTTATCTCCAGCGTAGTTTTAGCACAACTTACATGTTGCTATCATCTGGATAATTAAAGTATTTTATCGACCATGTTTGCTTTTACATCGATCAAAGAACTGATCAATACCCTTGCTTGGTCAAAAGAGCTGCTGGCAGAGATGTTTGAGAAGCGCAAGTCGTTTGCTTACAAATATGATCATGCTCTGGAGTTGCTTGATGAAGCCCGGGTGGATACTCTGCTTGAGCTGGAAGTGGTACGCAAAAACGGGCCGTTGCTGGAAATAGATGATCATTTCTTGCAGTTTTTCGAACAGATTCTGGAGGTCAATGAAGAGATAAATACGGCCACGGTGCATGAGAATATTCGCACCCTTAAGCAAAATATTAATTACTACTTGCAAGAGGGCAATACCAGCCGTAAATATGGTTATCTTAAGGCAATCAAAACAGTTTTGCGCAAAATTGGGTTGATGACGTTGCGCAATGTTGTTGATTTGAACCGGAATATCGAAAATACCTTCAAGACAGAACCAACCTATAAAATCAAAATCGACAAGCTCGAAAACTATGACCAGAAACGGCAAGACATCAGTGCCCTGATTAAGCAAACTCAGCAGCTTCTGGATGGGGAAGAACTGACCTTTTTTAAGGTTGCTCCTGATGAGGAATTGAGGCGGATTATTGTTCAGCTTCGCTTGCAACTGCACGAAGCTCACCACAATCTGATTGAGGCACAGCGGCAAATTATCGATTATCTTAATCAGATTAAGTATCAAAGCCGGATGGTGGAAAAGATTCGGCAAATCAAATATCTTAAGGATCAGTTTGAACTTAAAGAACGAACCGATTTTACCACCGTCATGTCACAGTGTCGGGATCTCTTTTTTGAAGCGCAGCAACCGGGACGGTTGAAGCTTTCTCTCGATTTATTACAGGATGATGCTGTTTATGCCAGTTTGGTGAAAATAAGCAGGCGTAAGAAGAGCGGTGTTAAACAGTTACGGGCAGTGGCAGACAATATCTCCAGAGAGTACTTGGAGGCGGCTGCCGAACATGAGGTATATGTCGACCTCGAAGAGATAAAAAACAACTTTTGCGCCTCTGGCGACCATCTGTTTAACTTTTTATGTCATTATCAGTATCCCAAAGAGCTGAAATTTGACGAGATTGTGACCCTCTATTGCCAGCTTATCTCCTTGTATGATGAAGAGTTGGTTTTTACCGGTGAATACGGTCAATATAACGATGACCTGGAATACGCAATCATCGAACCTATGTAAGGGGTGTCTCTGGACAGCTAAAAACATAACTATGCCAATAACTAACCGGACAGCTGAAATTTACCAAATATTAAGCAAGGGGCAATTCATCAGCTCGAATAGTTCGGATGAAAAAATCCGTAAACTATTTGTCCTGGTTGAAGACAACTTTGCTGATCTGGCTCGATATTTTGCCGAAATTAATCTTACTTTGGAGCGTGGAGATGAGTATTTCTACTTTTCCCGTCCTGAAAGTCGAGCTGATTTAGAACGTAAGGTGGAGAGCGCTTATAAATGGATTGATATTGTCGATTTTTTCAAGACCCACGACAGTGTATTTGGTTCCGGCTACCGTTTCAGCCCTGCCGATATTGTGGTTAAATTGAATGTTGACGCCATGTTGAAAAGCAAATTTGCCGGTCTGAAACGACATACCAGAACCGACAAGTTTGATGACGCTATTCAAAGATTGATTGATACCCTTTGTCGCGAAGGATTTGCTGAACTCGAAAATGAAGTAACTAATTCGTACAAGGTATTGGCATCTTTCAGCTATCTGGAAAATTTGATTATGAGCATCCATATCCCCGAAGAAATTGCCGATGAGATACCTGAATAAAGTCAGTTTTATCAACAGTGCTGCGGTGAAATATGCCGAACTCGATTTGAATGGCAATGTCCATTTTATCGGTACGCAAGGGGTGGGCAAAAGTACTTTGCTCCGGGCGATTCTGTTTTTCTATAACGCCAATTCCCTTAAACTTGGGGTGCCGTCAGGGCCCACCAACAAAAGTTTTGCCGAGTGGTATTTTCCTTATCAGAACTCCTACATTGTCTACGAGGTTCAGCGTGAAACCGGTGCCTATTCGTTGTTGGCATTCAAGGCGCAAAACCGGGTTTGCTTCCGCTTTATTGATGCCCCTTACCGCCAGGAACTGTTTATTGACTCCGATGGTCGTGTCCACGAAAGCTGGGACAAAATTCGTAGCCAACTCGATGCCGATAAAATTTTTTACAGTCGCCAGATTAAGTCCTACGAGGAGTATCGGGATATTATCTATGGGAATGAGCAGGGGAAGAAAGAGTTCCGCCGCTATTCTTTGTTGGAGAGTCGGCAGTATCTGAATATCCCCCGGACTATTCAGAATGTTTTTCTCAATTCAAAACTTGATGCCGAGTTTATCAAGCAGACCATTATTGATTCTATGGGCGAGGAAGCAGTTGAGATTGATCTGCAGCTTTATGCCCATCATCTGCACGATTTTGAAAGTCAACTCAATGATATCCGTCAATTTCGGCAACCAGTTGTGCAGCAACAGGGACAAAAAGCGGCGCAGCTCTATGTCGTTATTAATCAGTTACAACGGGAGCAAAAAAAACTGGCGGCACAGTTGGGCGGTGCTCTTACTGCACTGGAAGAGCAGGAACCGTCAGCGCAGGATTCGCTGGCAACCGATGAACAGTCCCGACAGGCATTGTTGGCCAAAATTTCCACAGAGGGGGCGGTGTTTAAACGGCGCAACGATAAGTATATTGCGGAGCTAACAATCTTGGCGGAGAAACTGAAAACCGCCCGAACTAAAGCAGCACATTATGCCAATTTGAACATAACTGCCATTATTGAGCGGGTCGCAAAGCGTACCGATTTAACCCTCGCACAGGACAATCTGGTGGCTGAGAAAAATCTCTTGAACGGGCAGTTTCAGGAGTTGACGCAAAAATACACCGCTTTATTGGCGGAGTTGGATAACCAGCGGCAAGGCTATTGTAACGTCAAAGAACAGGGGCAATTAGCCGCTAAAGAAACCTTTTTTGCTCAGCGGGATGAAATCAAAGCACAGTATGAGATGTTGTCGGAAGAGATTCGGCAGCAACATCAGGGGGAGGTAACTGCTGCCAGAGAGCATTGTCAGGAGTTGATAGCTGCTGGTTATGAACTGAGACACCGCTTGGCAATGGTACGACAACAACCATTTTATGCTACTGAGATTTTACAGCAACAACAGGAACTTGACGGTCTGAAGTTACAGCTTCAACAAGCCGAAGTGCAGAAAAAAACTAATACTGGTCGACTTGAAGAACTCAAGCGGCGTGGCGAACTCGAAGAGCAGGCGTTACAGGAATCTTGCCAGCATAAGGTTGGGCTATTCCGTCAGCAGATAGTTGAGTTTGAGCTGCAGATTAAATTGCTTGCTGATAAATTGGCAAGTGGGCAGGGAACCTTATATAGCTGGTTGATGCAGCACCGGCCGGGATGGGAACAGGACATCGGCAAAGTGTGTGATGAGAGGGTCTTGTTTGACCAGACCTTGCGGCCGCAGAAAACTGCCGCCGGGGAAGAGAGTTTTTATGGGGTCAAGCTGGATCTGTCGCAATGGGATAAAAAAGTTAAAACCCTTGCCGATTATCAACATGAACAGACCCTTCTAAGGCAAGAAGCAGAATCCAAAGAGGCTGAAATCAGCACGCTGGAACAGGAACTTGTCGATCAGTTGCAAAAGCTGCAGCAGCGGTTGCACCCGCAGTCACGTCAGTTGCGGCATGAAAATCGGGAATTGATCTACCAGATTGAACAGCATCCACAGCAATATGAAAAAGTACAGTTGCAGATTCAACAATGGGAGGAACAGGGGGCGCTTGAACGGCAGCAGCAAATAGGAGAGCTGCAAGTCAAGCTGGAGAAGATCACAACGGCTGAATTGGAGGCGCAGGAAAAGTTGGCGCGGCTGGAGGGACAGCTTAATCGGCAGTTGCAAACCAAATTGCGTCATCAAGATAAAAAAATTGCCGAGTTGGAACTGGTACGAGATCAACAGTTAGCAGCATTAACTGCCGATATTGCTGCCAATCAACAAGCTTATGAGCAGCGGAAAGCTGCAGTAACTGCGGATAAAAACCGTGATCTGAAAAGCCGTGGTGCTGATACCGACCGGCTTGACAGGATTGAGGAAGATCTTATTCGCATTCGGGTAGAGCTTGAATTTATCGAAGTAAATCGTGACCTGGTGGCAGAATATCGGCGTGACAAAGAGGATTTTTTTGATCGCACCAAAGAGTTTAAGAATCACCACCAACTGCTGGAGCGGGAGCAGCAGCAAAATGAATTGGAATTTGAACAACGTAGGGAGAAGTTGCAGTACCAATTAACCACCTTGGAGGGGGCAATTGCCGGACATCGCCAAGCGCTGGAGGAGATAAATGCCGACCGGGAAGCTTTCAGCCGTTTTAAATTATCTGAAGTTTTTACTCAGGTAGAGGGCTATCTTGATTCTGTCGCTGAGGTGACTTTGGCGGCTGGAAATTGCCGAGATATCATCGAAGCAATAAAGGATAATTACTACGCCGGGATTAAGCGGCAGAACGACTTGCAGGAGGTGGTGGATAAATTTCTGGGTCATTTCTCCGCCGACAACATTTTCAAGTTTGCTATCAGATTCAGTTCGGTTGAGGCTTATCTTGATTTTTCTCAAGATCTTACCGAGTTTATTGAAGAAGATAAAATTGATGAATTTGAAAGGCGGGTCACCGAACGGTTCGCAGAAATTGTTACCGGTCTGGGGAAGGAAACTACTGAATTGGTTTCCCGTGCCGGTGCGATCCAAAAGGTTATCAATAAAATTAATCGGGATTTTACCGCCAAAAATTTTGTCGGGGCAATTGATAGTATTGAACTGAAATTGGATGAAAGTGCCAATAGCGTTTTTGTGATATTAAAACAGATAAAAGCATTTAACGATAAACATAGTCTCGATTTTGGCACACCCGATCTTTTTTCCACCGAAAATCATGAACTTAATAATCAACAGGCAATTTCATTGCTGCGGATGTTGTTGCAAGAGGTCGATAGTGCGCGAGGGGCTACGATAACCCTGGCAGATTCATTTGAATTGAAATTTCGGATTATCGAAAATAGTAATGATACCGGTTGGGTAGAAAAGTTGTCTCATGTCGGTTCTGATGGTACCGATGTGCTGGTTAAAGCGATGGTAAACATTATGTTGCTCAATGTTTTTAAAGAGGGAGCCTCTCGCCGATTCGGTGACTTTCGCCTCCACTGCATGATGGATGAAATCGGCAAACTTCATCCCAGCAATATTCGTGGCATCCTCAAATTTGCCAATGACCGCAATATTATGCTCATCAACGGTTCACCAACTGAAAATAACGCCTTGAATTATAAGCATGTTTTTAAGGTTGCCAAGGATGCCCAGCGGGTCACCAAAGTCACCAGAATTTTGACCAATAATCGACCATTATGAAGAAGCTTGGTAGCGGTGTAGCAAAAAAACTACTGCGACTGATGGCGGGTGAATCTCTCCCTTATAGCCAGCTGAAACAGGAGTTGCTTGCGCAAATGATCGCTGATGGGGTGTTGTCGATCCGCAGCAGCGGCAGCAGAAAAACAGTTTATTGCCGTGATGCCAACGGACTTCAGAACTACCTTAACAACCATTTCGGCATCGCCGATTTGTCCAGCTTTATATCTGCCTTTTCTGCTCAAGATTTACAGCGTTCAGCAGCAGTGCGCATTGGTGCCGATTCCAAAATAAAGAAAATTCGTTCTTTCAAGGGCTTTATGGTTAACTGCTGGCAGCCAATAGAGGCTGAATTGAACAATAATCCTATCGAAATAGAACCGCCAGCCGGTACCTTTACCTATATCCACGATTTTGAAAGTTTTGTCCCGGCTGCCGATGTCACTATTGTCGGAGTCGAAAACGGTGAGAATTTTCGCTATATTGAACGGCAGCAGCAACTATTTGCGCAGGCAAAAGTTCTTTTTGTCAGCCGCTACCCCCAATCCGGTGATTTGCTGAAATGGTTGCAGCTGATTCCCAATCCTTACGTCCACTATGGCGATTTTGATTTTGCCGGTATTAATATCTATCTGCATGAATATAAAAAGCATTTAGGTTCCCGAGCTGAATTTTTTGTACCCGACAATATTTCCGAACTGTTACGAAACTACGGCAACCGGGAACTTTATCAGCGGCAATTCAGCACTGCTCCGCAACGGGAGAAGTTACCTGAACCGGCACTGAAAAAGTTGTGGGATTTGCTCTGTGCTGAAAAAAAAGGATTGGAGCAAGAGGTGTTGATTGAGGATGTGGAATAGAGCACTGCTTCAAGGCCGCGAACGTAGTAACCGTCCTGCACCCTGGCTCTGCAATGTAATGCCTCAGTTTATGTGAATGAAGTCAAAAAATCCAATAGATGGTGATGCTCCACTCCATCGATATTTCCTGCTGCAAACTGATCCATTGAAATAACCATTTTTCGGTAATTATCTTTAATTGCGAGTAAATTACCGAACTCCCGATCTCTTACTTTTTGGTCTGGAATTAAATAGCAGGCTTGAATATAGGTTGTTTCGTTGTTTTTTGTTGCTACAAAGTCGATCTCTTTATCTCCCATTTTGCCGACATTTACTTGATAACCACAAAGCTCAAGATGGTTGAAAATGACATTTTCCATGATTTGCCCGATATCAACCTGCCGGAAACCAATCAGGGCGTGGCGCAAGCCTAAATCCTCGAAATAATATTTTTCGTTTATCTCAAAGAGCTTTTTCCCATTCACATCGTAGCGATGTGCTTCCCTGATAAAATAAGAATCCACCAAAAATGATAAATAATTCAAAACCGAATTGGGGGAGAGCTTGACTTGTTGTGATTTCAGGAAATCGCTTATTTTTTTGGCTGACAGGATCTGTCCGATGTTGTCGGCAAGAAATTTAATCAATCGTTCAAGAAAGTGTACATTGCGGATATTGTGTCTGGCTACGACATCCTTCAAAATTATGCTGTTGAAAACACTTTTAAGGTAGCCGTAGACGATTTCATCTTCTAACTGCAAGTGGATCAAATAAGGGAGACCGCCGAATTTGAGATATTGCATGAGCGAATTATCTGATTTTTTTAGCTGGTGAAATTGTAAAAATTCATTGAACGATAATCGATGGATATTTTGCTCAATGTATCTACCGGCCAAGATTGTTGCCAGCTCGCCTGACAGCATGGAGGAGTTGCTGCCAGTGCAATAAATGTCAAAATTATCTTTGCTATTAAAATCCCTGATAACCTTTTCGAACTGAGCTATCTCCTGTATTTCGTCAATAAAGAGGTAATTTTTTTGCTCACTTGAACTGTTTTGTTGGATGTATTGATAGAGATCGCTGTCATTTTTTATATTATCAAATTGATAGTCTTCCTTATTGATATAGATAATGTTTGTGGCCGGTCGATCCTGTTTAATTAAATCGGCTACTTGCAACATAATACAGCTTTTGCCGACCCTGCGTTGACCGGTAAATACTTTGATGATGTCTTTATCTATAAACGGTTTGACTCGCTCAAGATATTGCTCTCGGGGGTATAGCTTTGTCATACTTAAAACTAGCTCCTATATTACAAGCTATTTTAAGTATACTTAAAACTTTTATATTTGCAATTGTTTTTGCTCATTATACCGTGTTCCGTGGGAGGTGCGTAAGTCTGGTAGATTGGGGGGTGGTGTGACTTCTGGATCAATCGATCCCGTAATCCTTCAATTTGTACATCAAAGAACGCAAACTGACTTCCAATAATTCGGCAGCCTGAGTGCGATTTCCCCCTGTTTTGACAAGAGCTTTGTGGATGTATTCCTCTTCCAGTCGCCGCGAAGCAATTTTTAAAGAATATTCGTCGGGGTTATATTCTCCAGGGGCAGATTGACGAATCCGGAGAGGGGGGAGTTCAAGAGTATCTCCAGGGCTGAAAATCAGCGCTTTTTCCAGGTAGTTTTCCAGTTCTCGGACATTGCCAGGCCAATGATAGTCGGTTAGATTTTTTTTTGCTGCATCGCTCAATGGTAAGGGTGATCGTCCCTCACGTTTACATAGCAGGTTGAGGAAATATTCTGCCAGAATCACGATATCTTCAGCTCGCTCCCGCAACGGTGGCAGGTTGATATCGACCACGGCGAGGCGGTAATAGAGGTCGCGGCGAAAGGTATTTTTTTGTACCGCTTCCTGCAGGTCTGTTCCTGCCGCAGCCACTACTCGGGTATTAATTTTTTCTGCGCGGGTCGCGCCAACTTTTCTGATTTCACCTTCCTGAAGAACCCGTAACAACTTTGGCTGTAGTTCCAAGGGGAGGTCGGCAATTTCATCAAGAAACAGAGTGCCGCCACTCGCAATGGAAAATAGCCCCTGCTTGTCCCGATCAGCGCCGGTAAAGGCCCCTTTTTTATGTCCGAACAGTTCACTTTCCAGAAGACCAGAGGTGATAGCACTGCAATTGATGGCTAAAAATTGCCCTTTACGACCGCTTTCGCTGTGCAGAGCTTTGGCTATCAACTCTTTGCCGGTTCCGGTTTCACCACTGATGAGAATGGACGAGTCAGATTTGGCCGCAGTTTTAACCAGAGAGAGAATCTGCTCCATTTTCTGGCTGGAATGGATAATCTCAGTGATAGAAAAAGCTTTATCCTGCCTTGACAGGGCTTTTTTTAATTCCTGGTTTTCCTGTCGCAATTCCTGCCGTTCTTCGGCTTTACGCAGGGTCAGGACGGCCTCATCCGGTTTGAAGGGTTTGGAGATATAGTCGTACGCTCCGCGCTTCATACATGCCAATGCGGTGTCAACACTCCCGTAGGCGCTCATCATAATAATCGTACTGTCCAGGGAACGGACTTCGGGTTGCTCCAGAAAGGTCAGGCCATCCATATCTGGCATGCGGATATCAGAGAGGATGACATCAAACTTTTCCTTGTAAATCAGATTGATCGCCTCTGCTCCGTTTTGAGCTTCACTGACGCGGTAATTGTGCTGTTCCAGAACCAGGCGTAGCATATGACGCATGGAAGCTTCATCATCGATGATCAGAAGATTACGGAATTGATCGGACATGGAATCCCTTCAGTTGATGGATGGGCAACTTTGTTAGGATAACTTTATTTTTGTATTTGAGCAAATAAAACCGGTGGCGTGCTTGACGCCCTGGATTTCTTTATTAGTATCGATCTCGCAGGATTCTTGCCAAACATTCATCAAAATTACGACATTGAACAATATGTGAGTACATCAGGTTATGGGTTAAGCCAAAGTCTTCAATTTCTAAACCTTGAGCATCTCTCTCACTTGACTCACTCAAGCCAAGCATATCTTGAGTTTTGGTTATTAAATCTCTGTTATCAACACAGTAACCAACGACTTGCTTACCCAATGCTTGAGCAAAGCCAACTTCCCACACCGTTCCGCTATCAGGTTCTGGACCACGAAAAGGGGAGAGATTTGCGATGACAATATTACAGCTTTTTATGAGTTCGATGTTACCGACTCTGATCTTTTCTGCCAATTCTGCTTTGGTGCCTCCTTGAACCTTATTATCGAGAGGAAATAACCCTTCAAAACCGCAGGATAAACATTTTTGTTTTAAATTTTCACCATGTTCTATGGCATTCTCAAGGAAGACATCGGGTCCCGCCAAGTATATTTTTCTCATTTTCTGCAGGCTCTTAATTTGTGGATAGGGTGAAAAAAAAGGGCGGAATATATCCGCCCCTTTGGGTTGTTTCTTATATCTTTTAGTTTTTCATGGTTGCCAGATCTTCAGCAACGCTTCAGCCATATCCGCTGGAGAATCGGCAACACTGACACCGCACTCACGCAGGAAGGCTTTCTTGCTGGCTGCATCCCCTTTACCACCGGAGATGATTGCACCAGCGTGACCCATCCTCTTGCCTTTTGGGGCGGTCGCTCCAGCAAT
This sequence comes from Desulfuromusa sp., assembly GCA_029933365.1. The sequence goes on from JAOZOH010000039.1 coordinate 21,557, forward strand.
GAATGCAGCAACTGGCTTGGTCATGTGGTCACGGACATATTCTGCTGCTTGTTCTTCAGCATCGCCACCAATCTCACCAATCATGATAACCGCTTTGGTTGCCGGATCAGCTTCAAACATCTTCAGTACGTCAAGGTGACTGGTGCCGTTAACCGGATCACCACCAATACCAACACAGGTGGTTTGACCGATGTCACGGGAGGTCAATTGCCATACGGCTTCATAGGTCAGGGTTCCGGAACGAGAGAGAACGCCAACAGGGCCGGGTTTATGGATATAGCCAGGCATGATCCCAATCTTACACTCTCCAGGGGTGATCACGCCGGGGCAGTTTGGCCCAATCAAGCGAGCGTTTCTACACTCCATGTATTTATTAACCTTGACCATGTCAAGAACTGGAACTCCTTCAGTGATGCAGATAACCAGTTCGATTCCGGCATCAACAGCTTCCATAATGGCATCAGCACTGCCGATTGGTGGAACATAGATAACCGAGGCCGTAGCGCCGGTTTCCTTGACGGCATCTTCAACAGTGTTGAAAATTGGAAAACCGTCAATACTGGTACCACCTTTACCGGGAGTGACACCACCGACCATTTGTGTGCCGTAGTCACGGGCACCTTGGGCGTGAAAGAGGCCGGTTGCACCGGTAATCCCCTGGGTAATGACCTTGGTATTTTTATCGATCAGAATGCTCATTGTTTTATCTCCTTAATGCCTCAACCGTTGACGGCTTTGACGATTTTTTCAGCAGCATCAGCCATGCCGTCGGCACTGACAATATTCAGACCTGATTCGGCCAGCATTTTCTTGCCTAATTCAACATTGGTGCCTTCCAGACGAACCACGAGTGGAACCTCAATGCCGATCTGTTTGGCAGCTCCAATAATTCCACCTGCGATCACATCGCACTTCATGATTCCACCGAAGATGTTGACCAAAATGCCTTCAACTTTTTCATCGGAGAGGATGATTTTAAAAGCTTCTGTGACCCGCTCAATGGTTGCACTACCACCGACATCGAGGAAGTTGGCTGGGGAGGAACCGTAGAGCTGAATGATGTCCATGGTTGCCATGGCGAGACCGGCACCGTTGACCATGCAACCGATATTGCCGTCGAGAGAAATATAGGACAGATCGTATTGGGATGCTTCAATCTCCATGGGATCTTCTTCTTCATAATCGCGTAGGTCGCGGATACGGAGATGACGGAAGAGGGCGTTGTCGTCAAAATTGAGCTTGGCATCCAGGCAGATGAGCTTGCCTTCAGCGGTCTGGATTAGTGGATTGATTTCGAGTAATGAGCAATCGGATTCGACAAATGCCTTGTAGAGATTCATCAACACAGGAACTGCCTGTTTGACCTGAGGCATGGCGAATCCCATTTTGAAAGCAACTTTACGAGCTTGGAAGGCGGTCAGCCCAACAACTGGGTCCACAGCTTCAAAGAAAAGCTTTTCTGGAGTTTTTTCGGCAACTTCCTCAATATTTACTCCACCTTCAGCGGAAGCCATCAGGGTAACTTTGTCGGTCGCCCGGTCAACCAGGAAGGAGACATAGAATTCATCAGCAATATTGCTCCCCTCTTCCACTAGAACCCGCTTGACAATTTTACCTTCCGGTCCTGTTTGGTGAGTCACCAAGGTCATACCGAACATGTCTCTGGCATATTGTCTGACTTCATCAGCTGTTTTAGCGATTTTAACTCCGCCACCCTTGCCGCGGCCGCCGGCATGAATCTGAGCTTTTACCGCCCAAGGACCATCTCCGAGCCGTTTGGCCCAATCGCGTGCCGAGTTGCCGTTGTAGACCACGTGCCCTTCCGGAACCGGAACTCCGAAATGGCGCAGAATTGCCTTAGCCTGATACTCGTGAATGTTCATCGTATCCTCACATCGGTTAGAAATAGAGAGGGGTTCGTGATTTCACGAATCCCAGAAAGAAAGATATATAAAAAGCTTTTAACCATATACCGACTCTTTGGCAGGTTGTCAAGTGGTCAGACCGATTATGTGTCAAGTATTCTACATAACATTGTTGTAGAACTGTCGCTAGGAAAAACAGCCTGGATTGAAGCAATAAAAAACAGGCCAGGACATAGTGCCCTCGCCTGTTAGATGGTATTTGTAAGTGAACTGTGGTTTTATTTTGTTTTTTCCCAATCAGCAAGAAATTTTTCAATACCGATGTCGGTCAGCGGGTGTTTTGCCAGTTGGGTCATGACACCATAGGGGATGGTGCAGATATCGGCGCCGATCAGGCCGGCATTGAGAACATGTAACGGTGAACGTACTGAGGCGACAATGATCTCGGTGGTGTAACCGTAGTTATCATAAATGGTGCGGATCTGTTCAACCCCTTCCATCCCTTCATGGCTGATATCATCGAGTCGACCAACAAAGGGTGAAACATAACTTGCTCCCGCTTTTGCAGCCAAAAGAGCCTGTAGAGAAGAAAAGATCAGGGTGACATTGGTTTTGATTCCTGCAGCGCTGAATTGTTTGGTCGCTTTCAGCCCTTCGGTTGTCATCGGAACTTTGATAACAATATTTTTGTGGATTTTGACCAGCTCACGCCCCTCTTTGAGCATCCCCTCGGCATTCAGGGCGATGACTTCGGCAGAGATGGGACCATCAACAATGTCGGTAATCTCTTTGATAACTTCTTTAAAGTCGCGACCACTTTTGGCGATCAGTGACGGATTGGTGGTGACTCCGTCAACCAGCCCCAAATCATGGGCGGCACGGATTTCAGTAACTTCTGCGGTGTCGATAAAAAACTTCATGAAAAAATTCCTCATTGGCGAAAATTGATTATTTTCCCTGTGCTTTCTTGTATTCTTTTAAACATTTTTTTGAGCAGAAATAGCGCTGCTGGCCATTAATATTTGCTTTGATTGCGTCGCTTAAAGGGAGATAGGTTCCACACTGCGGATCTTCAACCATGGTCTCCCCTTCTTTGCTGCGGTTTTCTGGACGTCTGGATTTGCCTGGGCGCAGTAAGCCGGAAATCATTGAGTAGAAAACAAAGCCACATAGAATAAGCAGTATCAGTTTGATCATCAGATCACCATGTTTCATCTAATCGGGTAATGCCTACAGCCATTGGCAATGCCTTGAGCAAATTACCGATAGTTTTATTTAGAACTGGATGGTTCAGCTGTGGTGCAAGGTCATTCAGCGGCAGTAGAACGAAATGACGCTGCTGTAAACGTGGATGTGGCAGGATTAAAAGAGGAACATCCATAACCAGATTATCAAACAGGAGCAAATCAATATCAAGGGTTCGCGGTCCCCAGTGTTGACCTCGAACTCGACCGCCACCATCCTCTATCTGGCGGCAAAGTTGTAACAGGTCAAGCGGCGATAATCCAGTTAGAATTTCAATAACAGCATTGAGATAATCGGGTTGTCCTGCTGGCCCTCCAACTGGAGGTGTTTGATAGAGTGGCGAACTGGAGACAATTTCAATCCGCGGGTGCTCTGCCAGTTGTTGTCTGGCGTAGCGGAAATTGTTGAGTGGTTTGCCCAGATTACCACCAAAACCGAGAAAAGCTCGACTCTTATTCTTCTCTATCATAGTCTGTCGAATTAGAACATAAGGGTGAAGAAAAAATCAATTTGACATTTTGAGGGGTAAAATCAATGCAACTAAACTTAACACTTGCTGTTGCTGATTTAAAAAATACGGAGTGGTTTTACCGCGAAGTTCTTCTGTTATCTCCCGAGCTTGTGAAGAACTCTAACGCAAAGGATCGCTATTTGATTCTATCGGTTGAACAAATGAAAATAGTTTTTCAACCGCTACCCGCTATGGAAGCTCAACATCCAGTATTACTGCAAAATTTGACCCGTGACCCTTTAGGTGTGGGGGTGCAACTGGAGATGAGTTGTCATAACCTGACTGATATCTATCGGCTGGTCAATCATTATCACTGGCCGATTTGTTACGAACTGGAGGATTACGAACACCACCGGCGAGAACTCTGGCTGCAGGATCCTGATGGCTATATGTTGGTGTTGAATGAAGAGAAATAGAGCTTTTTTCTTTTCTTGTTGTTCATCCCTTTTGTCTGCTTACTGCGTCTCCAAAAGTAACCAGAGCGAAAATAATAAAGAAAATGTGCCTCGATCAGTCCTTCATATCCCATTGTGAACACCCTTCCTATTAAAATCCTCAGAGCCAAATTAGCACAGAAACCCTATACTAAACTGTAGAGTCAAAGGGCGTATTGACACTATAGTGTGCTTTAGGGTTTATGATGAAGATAAATCAAACAGGGAGCTGATATGAACAGTTTAACAATTGGTAAAGTTGCAAAAATTACGGGACTGGGGATTGAAACCGTTCGTTTCTATGAGCGGGAAGGTTTGATTAAGCCCCTGGCTCGTACTAAATCCAATTATCGTCTCTATTCAGAGGAAGGAATTATTCGCTTACGCTTTATCAAACGGGCTAAAACTCTGGGCTTTTCTCTTAAAGAAATCAAAGAGTTGCTGTTGTTGCGTCAGGATTCAGATGCGACCAAAAAGGATGTAAAAAAACAGATTGAAGCAAAAATTAGTGATATTAAAAAGCGTGTCAGGGATTTGAAAAAAATTCAAAAAATTCTGGAGACTTTGGATGATTGTTGTGATGGTAAGGGATCGACAGCGGATTGTCCGATCCTTAACGCACTTGAAGATGGATCCTCATGGGCGACAGATTGTTAGGGGCCTGTTGATGAGATGGTCTCCCCCCGCTACCTAAATCGGCGTCAATGCGCCATGATGGAAATAACGTAGCTTTCCATCAACGAGGAGTGAGAGGAGACCAAGATGAATATTACCACCGTCGGCTTGGATTTGGCAAAAAGTAGCCTCTTCCAAAATGAGATGAGTCTGAAGCAAGCTCCATGTTTCTAACATGAG
>JAOZOH010000295.1 GCA_029933365.1 Desulfuromusa sp.
ACAAGCGCCTGAGAGACTTGAGGACGTTTCTTTCATCATCAACACAGAGAATTTTTATTTCTTCCGCCATTATTTATCTCCCTCCCGGCCAAGTGGTAGCTCAATGGTAAAGGTGGTTCCCTGACCCGCTTCGCTGTCTATTTTTATTTGTCCATCGTGTTCCTTAATAATATCGTAAGAGATGCTCATCCCCAGGCCGGTACCCTGACCAACATCTTTGGTGGTAAAAAAGGGGTCAAAGATTTTTTCCTTGATGTCATCCGGAATCCCTGAGCCATTATCGCTGATGGTGATGACCACCTTTTCATTTTCAGCCCAGGTTTTGATTTTGATCTCCCCTTTTTCCTCAATTGCCTGGGCGGCATTGACCAGAATATTCAAAAAAACCTGATTGAGTTGTTGTGGATAACAAGGAAGCAATGGTAACTCGCCAAAATCTTTTTCCACGGTGGCTTTATACTTGATCTCGTTCATGGCAATAGCAAGAGTGCTTTCCAGACATTCGTTGATATCTGCCGGGGTGAATTCGGTCTGATCAACCCGGGAAAAACTTTTCAGGTTCTGCACAATATCTCGAACCCGAATTGCGCCATCATTTGATTCATCAATCAGATCCTCGATATCTTCCAGAACATAAGCAATTTTCTGCTTTTTCTTCAGTTCTTTCTGCAATTCCAGAGTTTCAGGAGAAGCTTGCTCCTTTAACCACTCTTCCAATTGCTGCAGATAGGTTGTTAATTTCTCCTGATACCGTTTCAGTGTCGACAAATTACTGGTGATAAACCCCATCGGATTATTGATTTCGTGCGCAACACCTGCTGCCAATTGTCCGACAGAGGCCATTTTCTCCTGTTGTAAAATTTGTGACTGGGTCGCTTTCAGTTGCTGATAAGCATCATCCAATTCACCAGCCATTTGTTGCGTCTCGGAGAGGGAATGGCCCAATCGACTGTACAATTCGCTGATCGTGTTGGATAACGGTCCGAATTCGGGATGACCGGCTAGTGGTTTGAGTTTCTCGGTTTCGGTCGCCAGAACTTTATCAATATCGGTATCTGATTTTCCCGGGATGGCAAGAGTTGCGGTTGCAGCTTCCAGAGTGTCCAGATCCCGCATACTACGGCGGACAAGAAACAATCCAACCAATGCCGCAATAAAGCTACCGACAAAAATAAACACAATAAATATGCGCTGACTGGCGACCAGTGGGGCAAAAGCCTCCTTGCTTGGAAGCTGACTGGCAACAATCCAATCAGTCCAAAAAACCGGGTGAAAAGCGACCAGCATTTTCTCCCCTTTGGAATTCACCGTCTCGGCCGTTCCCTCAAACCCTTCGATGGCGGCATCAAACATTTTATTGGCTCCGACTGGCACATCGCTGGTCAACATCCGTTCATCTTTTGGATGAAGAATCATCAGCCGCTGCTTGTCATAAACATAACTGTAGCCTGTTTTACCAATTTTTCTGTTGCGAATTTTACTGAGAATGGCATCATCTTCCAGGCGGGTAGAACAGCCCACAAGGCCAAGGGGTTTCCCCTCACGAGAGGTGATATAGGCGGTGAAAGTCAGAACCCCCTTGCCGCTTCTGCTTGAGCGGTACGGTCGCCCGACAATCCCTTTTCCCTCTGCCATCGTCCTTTGAAAATAGTGTCGAAAAGAAAAATCCTTACCATGCAATTCAGAATGCGGAGGAAAATCTGCTCTGAGTATTCCATCTGTATCGAGGAAAAAGAATCCGTTCTCAAAGAAGGGAAACCCCTTAAAATGATCGGCAAAGTAATTCTCAATCCAGAGATAATCTTTAAGTTCCACTGCGTCTACTGGCAGCATTTCACCAATATGATTCGCAAGGATTCGCTGTCTGGACAAATAATTACCCAATGATTCTGCATTATTTTTTGCCACAGCATCGACGGACTGGTAAACAGAATCACGAAAAGCAGCCTTATACTGCTGGAAGAAGAACAATCCGCTGCCGCCCATTGCCAGTATCACAATGACGACCAGAATCATCATCACTTTGGTTCTTAGTTTCATCAGGGGCCCTCCACACGGTTAAGAGGCAAACTGACGGTGAAGGTGGTTCCATTGCCAAGCTCTGAGTCAATAAGAATATCGCCGCCATGTTTTTTGACGATTTCAT
>JAOZOH010000123.1 GCA_029933365.1 Desulfuromusa sp.
TCACTCAAGGTTTCCATCATGTAGATTCGGCGAAGAGAGGGCTGACGGAATGACTTTGTACAACTAAAGGCAGCATCAAACAGAATCCTGTGATCACTGTGGACGTCCTCTCGGAACGGGAGAAACAAGGTGTCTGGAGAGACCTCTGTTAAAATGGTTGCTATCTTCTGTACAATTCTTCCCACTGGAACGGTTTCGACTTGTGCCGCTGGTAATCCCAGCCTGTGAACAGCGGAAAATTGATATTTACGCGTGACAGCCTCTATTTCGGTTTGACGTTTTTTGATGAATTCGGCAGAGAAGCCTCCTTCGGTTGTTGCTTCCGTTGCAATCAACCAATGAATCTCACATCCTGAATCTTTTAGCTTCAAAAGGGTCCCCCCGCAGCCGATTGTTTCGTCATCGGGATGGACTGCAATAACCAGTGCTTTATTCATCTGTGACCTCCGGGTTGGTCTTGAGAGGATCTTCTTTCTTGTAGATTTGTTTGTGAAAATCGGTTGTTTTTATGATGTCAAAGGCCTTACGGGCACTGTTTCCATCGCCATAGATATTTTTCAATCCTGAGAGAGTTTGAGTGAAGTTTTCAGTTGTTACAGTTTCGATCGCTGCTAGGATCGACTCGCGTGTTGTATCACAGAAAATAACGTTGGAGTTTGCGCGCCGCCCCTGCTGTCGTAATCCGACATTGATCGCAGCAATCGGGACCGAGGCCGATTCGAGAACCCCTGAGGATGAATTGCCGATGATAAACAGGCTGTTTTTGTAGAGGGAAAGAAATGTCTCTCGGTCAAGATTTTTGTAGAAGAAGAAATTTGGGTCGTGTCGATATGTTTCAATAACCTGCAAAATATTTTTATTGCCGGGGTCGGTATTTGGCGTACTCACGAAGGCTCTGATCTTTTTCTCTTTGAGTCCTCTTAGAATATTTTCAAAGATGCTGTGGCAATACACCTGTTCCTCTGCAACAGGGTGAAAAATGACGATAGCGTAATTGTCAAAGTCTGATCCGGCGGCAAAGGATTCAAGTAATTGTTTTTTTGTTTTTGCTTGATGTTGCAGAAAACGGTCGAGAGCGATACTGCCGATATTATAAATACGTGCCGGTGATTCCCCCATTGCTATAAGCCGTTGTTTGTGTTCTTCAAGGCTGACCATATGAATTGTTGCAAGCTTTGAAGTGGCGTGTCTGACCGGATTGTCGATATGGCCATCCTGAACATGGTCTCCGCCGTAGAAATGGATTGTCGGAATTTCCAGAAAACCACCGAGCAATCCGCCCATGACAACATCTTCTCTATCCCCGGCAAAAAGGATAAGATCGGGGTTGTAGCTAGCAATACAATCGATACTGTTCTGCAGGAACAGACTTGCGGTTTTGAGCCGCGCCTGTCTGGAGTTTGAGTCGATGAGGGTTTCAATTGACAGGAGAATATCGAAGCCATCTTTTTTAATCAGCTCCACGCTCATTCCGTAGGTCTGCGACAGGTGTGCCCCCGAGACAAGAAGTTTAAGTTCGATCTCCGGGTCTGCGTGTAAAAGCTTGTAGAGTGGGCTCATCAGGTCGTAGTCAGAGCGAATACTGGTGATAGCGACTATTTTTTTCATTGGGGCACCATATTGTAGACCTTCTGAAACTGGATATCGAGGTTACTAGTGAGCTCCTCATCGACAGTTCGGTCGCCAAAGTAAAGAATTTCTTTGTTTGAGTAACGCCACTCTAGTGTTCTTGCTAGTTGGTAGAAAGAATCAACCCTTGGTTTGTAAAAATCTTGTCCATGGTCTCCGGTAAAAATCAGTTGATCTGGGTGGAAAAAAATATCCAGATCAAGGGCCTTAAATTTATTTTTCTGCAGAACTGGAGGGCCATCACTGATCAGAAAGAGATCGAACTTCTGCCGGAAAATATTGAGCAGATAGCGGGTTCGTTCTGAAAGAGACAGAATCGGATTGTAGTTTCTGAACAGAGTCAGCGCTTTTTGGATAAATTCCTCTTTCCGGAATGGATCGTTGGAAAAACGGTCAAAAGCTTCGCTGAAAATATAGTTGTAGGAGCTCCCTCTCTCCAACCAACGGGTCAACATAAAGGCCAATGCTGCGGGCTTGTCGGCAAAGAAATGGTTCTGCTGGTTGAGAATGTCCCGATAGATCTGTTGAATCATATCGAACTCATCATAGAGTGTCCCGTCCAGATCAAATCCGACGCATTTGATCTGATCCCATGGGATATTAGGAAATAAAGTATTCAGCATAACTACGAACCATTTTAAGCCCATATTTTATTGGTTTTGGTGTTATTGATTGCCTGTAGATCAGGTTGTTGACAATCAGGGGTATCCAGTTCTCTGATGCTGCAAATCCCAGCGCCATCCCGCCCGCAATCCGGGGATTGATTTCAATAAAAGAGAGCTCTCCGTGGTGATCAAAACACTGGAAGTTGATCGGACCGCTAAAGTGGGTTGCTTGTGCCATCAGATTAATGTAGTGGACGATTCTGTCGTGACGACAGACAATCCCACGAGTTGATTTGCCGTTTTTGACGGCAATCCTTTTTCGCGGGATGATATAGATGGGAATTCCATCTTTATTGAAGAAGGTATCAATTGTGTATTCTTCTCCTTCGATAACCTGTTGCGACACCATCCCCTCCATAGAGATATCGGCGTCGGTTATCGATATCCCCTCAGAACCTCGACCCAGTCTCGGTTTGACGAGTGGATAGTCTTTTTTGAGAGACGTCAGAGGACAGGGAATTTTAGTTTGCTGAAAAAAAAGATATGTTTCCCACTTGTCCTGACAAATACGGACAGTCTCTTCGGGGGAAATGATAATGTGAATCCCCATTTTCAGGAAATGCTCCCGCCGTAACGCCCAGTCGAGCATTGTTTCATCGAGAGAAGGAATAACTACGTCAATTTTTTTTGTTACCAGTTCCTCTTCGAGGATATCCCATAAATCGGGATCAGCCTTCGGTGGTACGACAATAAAGTCATTAGCTAGGCAATAGCCTGCATTATCGGCATCAATATCTGAACCCACTGCTTGATGCCCAGCGGTCTGAATTGCTTTGATCAGGTAAGAAGCAGTAAGGCTTCCACTTGCTTCTGTTAGAATTCGCATAGTTTTTCTTAATCCTTCAGACTGTGGATATCGGAGTGATAATCTATATAATTACAAGTCCTCACTTTTTTTGCGGATACATTCGGGAATACAAGAGATCAGTTTTCGCAAAATTTATTTTCTATCATTTCGCCAATCTGAAAATCTCGAGTGGCACGAGTCCCAATCAAATTGTCCCACTCCATAGGACTTAGTCCTGTTCCTGGTCGCTTGGTAGTCAAGTGCCCAGCAGAGAGGATTTCCCCTTTTTTTATTAGTTTGCAGGCGACAATACTTTTTCGTGCACTGGGTCGGTTTTTTATTTCAGATGGTGTCGGACCCTTTGTGCCGTCACCCAGGGCTTGTTCCAAATGACGAATCGCTTTAACCATGTTTTTTAGTTCATCAGGTTCAAGCGATGCGCGGTGGTCGGGTCCGGGAAGGGTTTTATCAAGAGTGATGTGTTTCTCGATGACTTTGGCTCCTAAGGCAACTGCCGCGATCGGGATTTCAATTCCAAGAGTATGGTCTGAATACCCAGTGTTGACATCGAAGTAGCTTGCCAGTGTCTGTATAGCGCGGAGATTGACATCGACCATTGGGGTTGGATATTCGGTGTTGCAGTGTAGAATGGTGAGATCCTTTTTTTTCAGACCAGCGGAATAGAGAACGTTGACAGCTGCTTTAATTTCAGTCACATCAGACATTCCTGTAGAGAGAATAACCGGTTTTTCAAGCCCTCCAATTTTGCGTAAGTATGGCAAATTAGTAATTTCACCCGATGGAATTTTAAATATTCCTAACGCCAATTTATTCAGTAGATCAATACTATTCAGGTCAAAGGGAGAGGATAGGAACATGATGTTGCATTGTTGACAGTGACGAATCAGTTGCTGGTGCATGTTGAAATCGAGTTCAAGTTTTTTTATCATTGCAAACTGTGATTCATCGGCTGCTGTAGTTTGTTGTTGATACTCTGCTTTGGGAGCGTTTTTATCAACCAGATTTTCTGCTTTGAATGTCTGAAATTTGACAGCATCTGCTCCGGCAGCTGCCGCAACTTCAATGAGTTGCTTGGCTATATTCAGGTCGCCATTGTGATTTACTCCGGCTTCAGCAATGATAAAAACAGGTTGCAACTAGGCTCTCCTTCGCTGTTTGATCTCTTTTCCGGCATAGAAACTATTATCAGGAATCTCTTTCATAACGCTAATTCCCGCACTAATCAGTGAATTTCTGCCAACCCGGATATTGTCTCTGATGACAGAATTACTACCAATGAATGTGTTCTTAGCAATTTGTGTGCCACCATTAATGATTGAGCCGGTCGAAATGTGACAGTGGTCTTCAACTGTTGCATCATGTTCGATAAGGGAGCAGCTATTAATAATGCAGTTGACCCCGACATGAGCTCCGGCATTGATCAAAGCATTGTGCATAACGATTGTACCGGTACCGATATTTGCGTGGTGCGAGACATAAGCACGGGGAGAGATAATAGTTGCCAGTTTTCCTCCTGAATTTGATATTGAGTTGAAAAGTGCAATTCGGCGCTCAGGGGTTTCTATTTGTCCGAGAGTTATCAGAAAATATCGATATTCTCTTGTCAGTTCGGTAAGATCATCATCATTGCCAATAATGGGATGTCCCAGTAATGTTGTTCCGAGCTTGTTCGGCATGTCAATAATTCCGGCAATTTCAAACTGTTGACCTTGTTCAATGACATCAATACAGGAGGCACAATGACCACCTCCCCCAACCAGAATAATCTTATCCATCAGACCGCCTGACACTGCTTGGTAGGTTGACAGCTCGTTGATAAACCCATTCGGTATTTATCTGAGTGTCACGTTGATAATCACTATAGATATCAAGTAAATGCATCGGTCTCCAGAGGGAACGGGCCCCAATCCCACGTTTCTGAGCACTATCAAGAAAAACCTCCTTTTCCTTTTCGTCTGGTAAGAGGATTGTGTTTAGCCAAAAATTTGACCGGGTACTGTAAGGCTCATCGACATAGTGAATATCACTGTCGGAAAAAAAACTGCGATACTGTTTCGCCAAATCCCGCTTTTTTTGCAGGAAGAGGGGTAGCTGCTCCATCTGTGCCAAACCAAGTGCAGCATTAATATTGGGCATCCGGAAATTGTAGCCGATTTCATCGTGGATGAATTCCCAGCTGTGGGGGACTTTCGCAGTCGTTGTCAGGTGACGCAGCTTTTGAGCGAGGGCATCATCATTTGTGACCAGCATTCCGCCCCCTCCGGTTGTGATGATTTTATTGCCATTGAAACTAAAAACGCCTACTTCACCAAAGGTTTTTGTGTGACCAGTGGGAAGAAAACTACCAAGGCTTTCAGCTGCATCCTCAATCAGGTGGATATTATTTTCGTTGCAGATATTTTTTAATGCTTCAATTTGGCAGGGATGTCCGCAGGTATGCATGGGTAGGCACGCGGCGATCTTTCGACCAGTCACTTTGTTGATTCTGTGGCCGTGGTGCATTTCAGTGTGCTGCTGAATGAACTCCTTAACCGCTACAGGAGATAAACCAAGTGTTGTCCGGTCGATATCAAGGAAGACCGGAACAGCTCCTGTATAGTGAATTGCATTGGCTGTTGCAATAAAAGTCAGAGATTGGGTCAGAACTTCACACTCTGTATCAATTCCGAGAGTTTTCAGAGCAACAAACAGTGCTTGTGTTCCATTGACAACGGCGATTGCGTGTCGGCATCCAGTAAATTCAGCAACGGACTGCTCAAATTTATCGACGTACTGCCCAACACTTGAAACGAAAGTTGAATCAATGCAGTCGATTAGATAATTTTTTTCCTGACCGCAAAAAAGCGGTTCGTGGAGGGGGAGTGGGTTTTGCTGGCCAAACTGCTGACGGATAAAATCAAAAATTGGGTCATACATTGTAGATATCGGCCTTGTATTTTGCCAGATTCTCTGGCTGGGAAAACCATTCAATAGTTTTTTTCAGCCCACTCCTGATATCTTCCTCTGGTTTGAACCCGGTTAGTCTCTGAATCAATGAATTGTCGCACCAGAGGCGGAATACTTCAGATTTTTCAGCTCTGAGACGATTATTGTCTGTGATGAATTGAACATCACTTCCCATCAATTCTTTGATAATGTCCAGTGTTTCTCCCACCGATATCTCGTAGTTAGAGCCAACGTTGACGGTTTTTCCAATCGCATCATCGCTCTTGGCTAATGCGATAAATCCCCGGCAGGTATCTTTCACATAATTAAAATCGCGGGTGGGGGTGGTATCTCCCAGTTTGATTTCGTCAGCTCCGGCAGCAATCTGGGTGATAATCGTTGGAATAACAGCCCGTGCTGATTGACGGGGACCATAGGTGTTAAAGGGACGGACAATTGTGACCGGCAGGTCGAATGAATTGAAAAAGCTCATGGCTATGGCATCAGCTCCAATTTTGCTGGCGCTGTATGGCGATTGGGGTTGCAGAGGGTGTTTTTCGTCAATTGGAACATATTGAGCTGTTCCGTAAACTTCACTGGTTGATGTATTGAGAATCTTCTGACAACCATTTTCGAGAGCGGCTTGACATATATTCAGAGTTCCCTTGATATTTGTATCGATATAACTGTCGGGGGCCACATAGGAGTAAGGAATAGCGATGAGGGCTGCCAGATGGAAGACGACGTCTATTTCTTGCGTGATCTTTTTACAGAAGTGGGGGTCTCTCACATCCCCACTAATAACTTCAATCTGTTTGAGGCCGTCAATGTTGTCCAGCCAGCCCCATGAATTAAAGGAATTGTAGCAGTTCAAAGCCCGAACCTCCGCACCAAGGTCGACAAGACTTTCTACCAGGTGCGAGCCAATGAAACCATCTGCGCCCGTGACGAGAACCTTCTTTTTATTCAACTTCAAGGGGTTGTCCTTTTGTCTAAGGGAGCTTTCTTCTCTGTACCAATAAATCACTTTCCCTTTCCTATTGTAGATAGTTTATTGGAAATTATCAATTTATTTTTAATAAGAGAATGAATATGCAGATAAATGTTTTTTTACAGTCCCAAAATTAAATTGAAGAAAAAATAAAGAAATAAATAAACATCATTAATTTAAGGTTGTTATGTGTTTTATGTGAGGACAAAAAAACTAAAGTTTTTTGTTGTTATCACCGAAGAGAAGCAAGACGGGGAATTTATCGCCAAGGAGGTATCTAGGTATTACATTGCGACCCCCAAAGTAGGAAATGTAGTAGAAGAAAACTAAAAAAGGGCAAGGACGCCCGAACTAACACATTCATGGAGGAAAAATCATGGCATTAACAATTAACACAAATGTTGCTTCCCTTAACGCTCAACGTAACTTGGGTAAATCCCAGGGTGCTTTGAACAAATCGATGCAACGCCTCTCATCCGGTCTTCGTATCAACAGTGCAAAAGATGACGCGGCAGGTCTGGCCATCTCTGACCGGATGACCTCTCAAATCCGTGGTCTTAATCAAGCTGCCCGGAACGCCAACGATGGTATTTCTTTGGCGCAAACGGCTGAAGGTGCATTACAGGAGACCACCAACATTCTACAGCGGATGCGTGAGCTGGCAGTTCAGTCGGCAAACGACACCAATACCTCAGACGACCGTAGTTCGTTGAATGCTGAATTTTCTCAGCTGATCAGTGAGATTGATCGAATTGCCGATACCACATCATTCAATGGTAAGGTGCTGCTGAGTGGTGGTTTCACTAGTACTAATGCAGCTGTTTTCCAAGTTGGTGCTAATGCGGGGCAGACAATTACCGTTAGTATTGATGCTGCAACCGCCAGTGCTCTTGGTGGTACCGCTTCTACAGCTAGGATTGATGACCTTGGTGTTACTACAAGAGCCTCTGCTTCGACAGCAATCACCAACATTGATTCAGCCATTAGTCAGGTAGATACTATCCGAGGTGATCTTGGGGCCGTTCAGAATCGTTTTGAATCGACAATTGCCAACCTTTCAAATGTTTCTGAGAACCTTTCGGCAGCCCGTTCGCGGATTCTTGATGCCGATATCGCTCAGGAAACTTCGGATATGACCAAGTTTAATATTCTGCAGCAGGCGGGTGTTTCAATTCTGGCTCAGGCAAACCAAGCACCACAACTGGCACTGTCACTTCTTGGTTAAATGACTGTGCCGAATTCAAACTAACTTGAGGGCAAGGATGCCCGAACTAACACATTCATGGAGGAAAAATCATGGCATTAACAATTAATACAAATGTTGCTTCCCTTAACGCTCAACGTAACTTGGGTAAATCCCAGGGTGCTT
>JAOZOH010000040.1 GCA_029933365.1 Desulfuromusa sp.
GCCCCTTTTAGGGGCTTTCCTCAAGCCACCTGCTATGCAGGTGGTCAGTGACTATTTCTTTCATTGAGACCCACTCCGAATGATTTTTTCTATAATTAAATTTTATTTTTTAGCTTTATCTCTAGAAAAGTCTATTTTTTCTCTTGAGAAAGGTGATTCTTAAAATTCTCTATTGCTTTTGAGTGATAGATTCTGTTAATTAAGTAACTATGAAAAATGAGTGGATTGTCATTGAAATCAAAATTAAGGGTCAGTTTATTGATTTTGTCGGTGCTGTCCTGTCCGAATACGGCTGTGCTGGAACGGTTGTTGAGGAGTGCAAACTGGATACTTTTGTTGTCCCTGATAATGATCTGGATACTTCAACAGACTATAATTTAAAGGCCTACTTTGATAACGTGACCGCTTCACAGCCGTTTATCTTTGAGCTGCGGGATGCTTTGCAGGAAATTCCGGTGCTCAAAAACCAGGATATCAGTGTCACTCTGGGAAATTCGGTGCGAACGGAAAATTGGGCCGAAGATTGGAAGCAGAATTTTTCAGCCTTTCATGTGGGCAAAAGTTTGGTTATTCGGCCTAGCTGGGAAGATTATGCCCCACAAGCGGGCGAGGTTGTTATTGAAATTGACCCGGGGATGGCTTTTGGAACTGGAACTCACGGTACAACCCTGCTTTGCCTGGAGGTGATTGCAGAACTATTGGATTGCCCTGATCCCCCAGTGAATATGCTTGATGTCGGAACAGGGTCGGGAATCCTGGCATTAGGCGCGGCGGCTCTTGGTTGCCGTGAGATTGTGGCGACCGATATTGATCCCGTTGCCTGTGTCATTGCTCGTGAGAATGTCGATAAGAATGACAGTGCTGAACAGATAAAAATCGATGAACATCCTCTGCAGGAACTATCGGGACAGTTCGATCTGATTGTGGCAAATATCCTGGCAGAAGAAAATATTCGTCTTAAAGATGCTTTTATGGATCATTTATGTCCAGGAGGATGGCTGATATTGTCAGGAATTTTAAAAGAGAAAGAGTCGTTAGTATGTCATGGCTTTGCCGATTTGCCTTTGGAATTTTCCCCGAGCCGCTATCAGGATGAATGGGTCTGTCTGATAATGCGTCGGCTGACGGTGTAGTCAGCATATTTTTGTATAGCGAGATGATCATAATTTAAATGCGTTGTTTCTATTTACCTGAGCCTGAACTAAGTTGCGGTGCGATTGTCAGCTTACCTGAAGACCTAAAAAGGCATTTACAAACGGTGCTTCGCCTGCAGGCGGGAGATAGAATTCAACTGTTTAATGGTGCCGGGCAAGTTGCTACATCGATTCTAAGGGATGATTCCACCATTGAGCTTCAGGATGTTATGAATTATCCTGCACCAAACTGTTTTCTGACCTTGATTCAGGGATTGCCAAAAGGGGATAAGCTGGAACTGATTCTGCAAAAAGGGACTGAACTTGGGGTGAATCAATTTTATCTGACAACCATGGAGCGGAGTGTTGGGCGATTAAAATCCGCTCGAAAAACAAAACGTCTGGAGCGTTGGCAGAAAATTATTCAGGAAGCGGCAAGGCAGAGTAAGCAATATTATCTTCCTCAATTGGAGGCAGATACCCGGTTGCCGAACGTTTTGTCGACAGTAAAGGCTGATCTGAAATTATTGCTCTGGGAGGAAAGTGCGAAACCTCTGGAAGCCGTTCTCCCACAATTACCTCCGCAACGGATTGCTGTTGTGGTCGGCCCCGAGGGAGGAATCAGTCAACAGGAAGCGTTGCAGGCTGAGGCCGAAGGGTATCAACCGGTGAGCCTTGGTCCGAGAATTTTGCGTACTGAAACAGCAGGACTTGCGATAATGACAATTTTACAATATCTTTATGGGGATTTGGCCTTGGGCCAGCATGGTTGAATAACTATGTATCAACGAAAGGAAAAGTCATGAGATGTCCCAAATGTGGCTACAACAGTTTTGATCACCTTGATAGCTGCAAAAAATGTGGCAAAGATTTGGTTGAATTCAAGCGGAGCTTTGGAATCAAGAGTGTTCTGTTTCCCGGGCAGATGAGTTCAAGTGGCGGAGCCGAAGAAGCAGAACTTGACAGTATTAGTGCCGATGCTGCAGTGGCTGCTGTTACGGGAGTTGCTGCGGCAACCGCGACCGCTGCGGTCGTGAATACGGCGGGTGATGAACCTCTTGCCGCTGGGGCCGATGGTGATGATTTCGGTTTTGATTTTATGGGCGACAGCGCTGAGGATGATGATCTCTCTTTTGATGAGTTGTTTGAAGAGGCTCCAGAAGATGAGGACATCGAAGAAACGATTGAGGGGCCAGCAGAGGCAGCAGCGGCTGAGACCGATGCGGAGTCCGGCGATGAATTCTCTTTTGATGTGCCAGATGAAGAGGCTGATCTTGAGGATGATTTTGGGATTGATGCGGAGGATGAAGCCAGTGCTTCTGCAACCGAGGATGATTTCTCTTTTGATGATGAAGCGGACGAAACAAGTGAATCTGAGGATTCAGGGTCTGAGGAGGACCCCAAACGCCCTTTTGACTTACCGGAGTCTCCACAGATTGTGGGGGCTCCGGAAGATAGCCTGAATACTTTCACAAAACTGCCTTCTGCTGCTCAGTTTGATACTGAAGCCGTTGATTTATCCCTGGAAGAAGAGCCTTCAGCCACAGAAGAATTAGCTGAAGACTCTGTCCTGGAGTTGGATGAGTCCCCGTCGTTACTTTCTGATTCTGAGGGGGAAACCGAGTCTGTTGCTACCAATAGTGAGGCAGTTGCTGTGAAGGCTGCACCTATAGCTGTGGCTGCTGCCGATATTGTCCCTCCCGTTGTGACAGATAGCCTGTTTGAAGATGGTGTCAATCGTGCTAGCTTCTCGCCCCCCCCATTGTTGAATTGTATTGAGGCTTTTATCTGTGATTTTATCCTGCTGGCGGTTGTCGGAATAAGTTTTGTGGTTGCGGCTGAAGCAGCCATGTCATCGGGGGAAACCAGATTATTACCTTCCTTGGACACTTTGATTGATTTATCGGTTCCCTATTTCCTGGTTCTTTTTTTTCTGGCTTTTGGCTATTTCACCCTGTTTCACTTTCTGGCTGGGCAAACCCCGGGAAAGATGTTAGCTGGGTTGCGAGTTGAAACGACCGAGGGAGAGCCATTGACCTTTGCCCAGGCTTTTTTACGCAGTGTCGGTGGGTTATTGCAATTATTGCCCGCAGGATTGGGTTATCTGCTGGTATTGAGCAATCCTGAGCGGCGCGGCTGGAATGATCGTCTGGCAGGGACACAAGTGGTCATTTGTTCGGAAAAAATTGAACAGTAAATAACCAATCAGGATTCTAGTCGCAGTTTGATAAAGCTCTGTAGATCTGGGCATTTAATATAATCATTATTTTCCAATTCCCAGCCGATTGTAGAGGTCACTGTTGGGCCGTAATCATGGCCGGGATACACCTGAGTCTCCCTCGGCAGGGTTTTTAATCGTTGCAAACTGTTATGCAGTTCAGTGACGTCGCTGCCAGGTAAATCTGCACGGCCACAGCGACTGACAAATAGAGTATCCCCTGTGACGATCTGATTGCCGGCTTTGAAAATAACCGACCCTGGAGTATGCCCCGGGGTGTGCATGACCTCAATTATCCCATTTCCCAGTTCAAGGTTTATCCCTTCCTCCAGTAGAATATCAGAATTAGGTACATCAAGTGGATGTGCTGCCAGTTTGGCTCCAGAATGCTCAATAATAAACCCATTGCCAGCAATATGATCGTGATGGCCGTGGGTATTGAGTAATAATTCTAATTTTACTCCAAGTTTAACCGCTTTCTCCTGGAGCAATTCTGGATGCATTGATGGGTCAATTGCCGCACCTCGTAATGTTTCCGGGCAATAAATCAGGTACGAAAAATTAGCTATTTCACTGGCATGTATTTGGATGATCTGTAGCATGGGTGTATCAGATTGCCTCCCTGTCTGAAGTGAGTGGCATAAACTTTAAATAGTTGAGACCATTGCTTCTGCCGAATTATAATAGCGTGACCGTCTTGTGACTTTTTTCGCGCATCAACCGTATGGTGATTATGTTACCATAAATATATCAACCGTTGCTTAGGAGAGAAGGATGAAGTTTACTAAAATGCAGGGAGCGGGGAACGATTACGTTTATATCAACGGTTTTGAAGAGCCGGTTGATGATCCTGTCACATTGGCACAGCAAGTCAGCAATAGGCAATTCGGAATTGGTGCGGATGGTTTAATCCTAATTCTTCCCTCCGCAGTTGCCGATGTTCGTATGCGGATGTTTAATATCGACGGCAGTGAAGGAAAAATGTGCGGCAATGGAATTCGCTGTGTTGCCAAGTATGCATACGACCATGGTTTGGTCGAACGATTGGCAATGACTGTAGAAACGGGCAGTGGTGTTTTATCTTTGACCATGACTGTTGGGGCTTCTGGCAGAGTGGACCGAGTTCGGGTCAATATGGGAGAGCCTGGCTTGACGCGTGGGGATGTGCCAATGGCTGGCCCTGCTACAGAGAAAGCTATTTCAGTTTTTCTTGAGGTTGCCGACCAGCAGTTTGAAATGACCTGTCTCTCTATGGGCAACCCGCATGCGGTTATTTTTATTCCTGATGTTGAACAGTTCCCGGTTGCTAAAATTGGTAAACTGATAGAAAACCATTTCTGGTTTCCTGAACGAATTAACGTTGAGTTTGTTCAGGTTCTCAGCCCGACAGAAGTGATGCAACGCACCTGGGAGAGAGGTTCTGGAGAAACTCTTGCTTGTGGCAGCGGAGCCTCTGCGGTGACAGTTGCCGGGGTGCTGACTGGTCGCACCGAACGGAAAATTATCAACCACTTGCGTGGTGGTGATCTGGAACTGGAGTGGCTGGAAGCTGGCTCGGTGCTGATGGCCGGTCCGGCGGTGGAGGTGTTCAGTGGAAATTTTGATCCAAAATAGAGAGACGCACAAATGAAAGCAGTGCTTTTTGATCTGGATAATACCCTCTATCCAGCTGAACGAGATCTTTTTTCATTAATTGATGTTCGTATCAATCGTTATATGGAGGAGGTTGTTGCCATCGCTCCGGCTGATGTAGATGATTTGCGTCTCCACTATTGGAAAGAGTATGGGGCAACTTTACAGGGGTTAATCCGCCATTATGGAATTGATCCCGAAGATTATCTCAATTATGTGCATGCCGTTGATGTCGGCAGTAGACTTTCCATTGATAATGAACTGTGTGAAATATTGAACGATCTTGACTTGCCAAGCTATGTTTTTACTAACGGGTCACGCTGTTACGTTGATCGCGTTGTGACCGCTCTCGGATTGGATGGATTGTTTACTGATGTCTTTGATATACGGATTGCCAATTATCAACCAAAACCAAATCCTGATCCTTACCGACAGGTTCTGGATAAACTGGCATTAACAGGTGATCAGTGTATCATGGTAGAAGATCAGTTGCAGAATCTGCAAACGGCAAAAGAGTTTGGTATGAAAACAGTTCTCATTGATACCGAAAATTCTGTACAGCAACCCCATAGTTATGTTGATGCGGTTCTTTCTCGGCCTGCAAAAATTGGGGAACTGCTGGGTGAATGGTTGGGGGTGGATTGAAATGCGGGCAGTGATTCAGCGGGTCAGCCGTGCCGGAGTGGTTGTTGCTGAGAAACGGATTGCCGCTATTGGTTCTGGTTTGCTGGTTCTGTTGGGGGTTGAAACCGGTGATGATGAAAGGGCTGCGGAATATCTGGCAGAAAAAACGGCTGGATTGAGAATATTTGAGGATTCTGCGGGAAAGATGAACCTTTCTGTTCTTGATTGCTGCGGTGAAGTTCTGGTTGTTTCACAGTTTACCCTGTTGGCTGATTGCCGCAAGGGTCGCCGGCCAGGATTTTCAGCAGCCGCGGTGCCGGAAGTGGCTGAGCCACTCTGTGAATATTTTGTCGAACAGTTAAAACAACGGGGTATCAGGGTACAAACTGGCAAATTTCGAGCAGATATGGCGGTGGAGTTGGTTAATGACGGGCCGGTAACTATTCTGCTTGATAGTGATCGAACTTTTTAAGGAGGAACTGATGCAAAAGGTTTTATCTCTACTGCTGCTGATGGCTTTTTCCGCTGTGACGGTGCAAGCGTCTACCTACTCCTGTCGAGATAAACAGGGAAAATTGTTTATAACCGACAACTTGCAAGCTCTCCCTGCTGAATGTCTGGGGCGGACTCAGATGGTCGAATCGAAAGATCCAGATAATCTGAATTATGTCCCCGCTCAAGCCGATCCTCAAGGTTCAGGAGCTGAATTTCAGCAACATGTCCGCGCAGCTGAGCACGAACAGCAACAGGTTCAAGCCCAGGTTGATAGTTTTTTGCACCGTGCTGAACAGTTGGCGGAACAATATCGGCAGGCAGTGCAGGAAAAGAACAATGCGACCCGGCGTTGGAGTTACGGTTCCCGTGAAATTATACAAAAAGCGGATGGCAGAATAAAAGAAGCCCGCGAAGGGAAACAGCAGCTATTGGTAGAGATGCAGGGGCAAAAGATTCCACGTGATGCTGAACAGAAGATAGCTTCCTGGCTGGATGAAATAGCGGATTAATAACAACACAGGCTCTCTTGTGGAGTCTGTGTTGTTATTAAATTGAAACTATAGAGCTTTTTGCAGCAGTGCTTCAACTTGCTTTTTAGGTACAGCACCAACCAGTTGATCAACAATTTCTCCATCCTTGAATAAAATCATGGTTGGAATACCGCGTACCCCATATTGACCAGGCGCTGCGGGGTTTTCATCGACATTGACTTTACCAATCTTGATTTTCCCATCATATTCTTCAGCCAACTGTTCAAGGACCGGTGCGATAGCCAGACAGGGAGCACACCAGGTGGCCCAGAAGTCAACCAGTACTGGGGTGTCAGATTTCAGGACATCGGCGTCGAATTGAGCGTCCGTAAATGCAAAGATTTTTTCGCTTGCCATTGTGTTTCTCCTTTTTCTTGCTTTGATAATATTGATGCATCTATAACTTTGTAAACATTCGGTTCCTAATATATAGAAGTTTTGTGGAAAATCAAGTCGTAATCGGTATATCTGCTCTTGCTTGACAGTGGTGAAATGGCTTCATATTATGATGGCGTCGCAAAAAGTCCGCCCCACGGTGTTGCAGCGGTTTTTCAAGACCTTGACATACCCTATGTATGCCTTCGTCCTTGAAAAACCACTACGCCTTGTGGGACGAAATTTTTGCTTAGCCATCTGATTCATTTTTGCGAGTGCATCATATTATGCCAAGTTGATGAAAGACAGATTTTTTTGATGGAGATGAAAATGAACCAGCGAATAAATACGACATGTCGTCAGACGGTTGAATTGTTTGAGCAGTTTTGCCGTGAACAAAATAATGAATTGATCCGATTGGCTAAACAGCTTGGAACTCTGTTTACCGAAGGAGGACATCTATTGATCGCAGGTAATGGGTCACTGCAGCCCGTGGCCCAGCAATTGGCCAGCCAATTCTCTTTTCGACTCAGTTTTGATCGCCCGGTACTCCCTGCGGTGTGTCTCGGCAGTGACCCTGTTCTAAATAGCCTCATGGTGGGGGAGGGTCAGTTTGATCAGCATCTGGTTCGGCACTATCGAGCCTTAAATACCCAACAGCATCTGTTGCTGCTGCTCAGTGATGGCTCAGCTGCATCCGCATTAAAGAACCTGCGTGATGAGGTCGTGGAGAATGAACAGCCAATTGCTTTAATCTCTTACGATTGCCTGAAAGATCCCCTGCAGAATTCCGATGTCAAAATCTGTCTCAATCTGGCTACAAATTCTGCTCCACGGCAACTCGAACTTGCCCAGTTTATAGGTCACCTGTTATGTGAATTGGTCGAGGCAGAACTTTTTGGCCGTTGATTAATTAGCCCTGTAAAAGTGAAAACACTGAAAATAGTTGACTGAATTGATCATGAAAAAAACAATCTGCCGGTTTGGTAGCATTTAGTGGTAAATTGCATCATTAGGTTCGACTGAATTACCGGAAGGGATGCCATGGGAACCATGACCCTATTATTTAGTATCACAACCCTGACTTATTTTATTGCGAGCATTCTTTACTTTGTTGCCATGATTGGCAAACGGCAACGGGCTGGTAAAGTTGCTCGTTGGGCTCTGTTGGTTGGGATCATTTTGCATGCAAGTTGTTTTGCTGTTCGTCATTCGACGGCGGGGGGGACTCCAGTCACAAGTTTGCATGAATCATTATCTTTTTTTGCTTGGTGCCTGGTTCTACTCTTTTTGTTGCTGGACTTGCGTTTTCGCTTGTCGGTGATGGGGGCTTTTGTTGCTCCCCTGGTTTCTGTGCTGATGGTTGCCGCTGCGTGCAGTCCCGATGTTGTTGTTCAACTCAATCCGATTTTGAAAAGCTGGCTTTTCCCTGTGCATATCACACTTGCTTTTTTAGGAAATGCTGCATTTTCTCTCTCTTTTGGCGCCGGGGTTATGTACCTGATCCAGAATCGGATGTTGAAAAGTAAACGTTTTACAGGAATCTATCAACTGCTTCCGTCTCTGGATGTCCTGGATAAAGTCAATTACACGTGTCTGAGCATTGGCTTCCCGTTAATGACTCTGGGAATCATCAGCGGTGCTTTCTGGGCCAATACTGCATGGGGCACTTACTGGCGTTGGGATCCCAAGGAAACCTGGGCACTGATTACCTGGTTTTTGTATGCAGGGCTGTTGCATGGACGGCTAACAATTGGTTGGCGGGGACGTAAGGCAGCCCTTTTTTCCATTATTGCATTTATGTTCCTGTTGTTTACCTTCCTTGGGGTGAATTTGCTGCTTAGTGGTTATCATACCTTTGAAGCATTTGCCGTTCTTTGATGAAAGCCTGACGAGTAGATATATATGGATATCGTTATCGTGGGGCTGAGTCACAAAACAGCTCCGGTAGAAATACGCGAAAAGGTCGCTTTTCCACCAGCTGAGATGGAAGAGCCTCTCCAGCAGTTGTTGAGTCTACCTTCTGTTTCTGAGGCGGTGATTGTTTCGACCTGCAACCGGGTTGAACTCTATGCAGTCAGTCGTCAATCCGATGCTGCAGTTATTGAGATGAAACAATTTCTGGCCGATTTCCATGACTTGAAACTGGAAACATTGCAGGATCATCTTTATGATTTTGAAGGGGTGGAAGCCATCCAGCATGTTTTACGGGTTACTGCCAGTCTCGATTCAATGATGATTGGTGAACCACAGATTCTTGGACAGATAAAAACAGCCTATGGTTATGCATGTGAATATAAGACTGTTGGGTCGATTCTGAATCGTTTTCTGCACAAGGCTTTTTCGGTGGCCAAGCGGGTGCGCACCGAAACAGCAATTGCGAGCAATGCTGTTTCAGTCTCTTTCGCTGCCGTAGAGCTTGCGCGAAAAATTTTCGATTCGCTGGAAAATAAAACTGTCATGCTGATCGGTGCCGGTGAAATGTGTGAATTGGCCGCAAAGCACTTTGTCAATAATGGTGTTTCTAAAGTTTTTGTCACTAATCGCACTTTCAACCGGGCGGAAAAACTTGCTGAAGAGTTTAACGGAGTTGCGGTTAATTTTGATAACTTTCAGGAACAGCTGCACCGGGTCGATATCGTTCTCTCTTCTACTGGTGCTCCAGGCTATGTCCTTGCTGCTAAAAAACTTAAGGAAGTCAGCAAGGCGCGACGCTATAAGCCAATGTTCCTGATTGATATTGCTGTGCCACGGGATATTGATCCAACAGCAAACAAGTTGGATGGTATCTATCTTTATGATGTGGATGATTTGCAGGGTATTGTTCAGGCCAATCTGAAGGGGCGGCAGAAAGAGGCTGCCAAGGCTGAGCTGATTATTAATGAAGAGGTAGAGCAGTTTTGTACTTGGCTATCCACACTTGAGGTGAAACCAACAATTGTGGCTTTACGGCAGCGGATGGAGCAGATTCGGCAGGGTGAATTTGAGAAAACTTTGAACAGTTTGACTGGACTGGAAGATAAAGAACGCAAAGCGATAGAGGCAATGTCTAATGCTATTATCAATAAAATTCTCCATCATCCAACCCATATATTGAAGCAAAAAAATAACGGCTCAGATGGTAGCCTGTATATTGATACTGCCCGTACTTTATTTGATCTGCCCGATTTGGTTGATCCTAAAATAAATACTGATAAGTCCAACAAGTAATATTGAGGAGTTCCTATGGCGATCCGCACTTTGAGAATCGGCACCCGTGCCAGCACTTTAGCCCTTTGGCAGGCGAACTGGGTTAAGGATGAACTGGAAAAACGTTATCCCGATCTGGAGGTCACACTGACCAAAATTAAAACTCAGGGTGATAAAATTCTTGATGTGCCTCTGGCGATGGTTGGGGGTAAAGGGTTATTCGTCAAGGAGATCCAGGAAGCGATGCTGCGTAACGAAGTTGATATCGCAGTACACTCGATGAAAGATGTTCCCACTTTTTTTCCTGATGGGACGGGGTTACGCTGTATTACGGAGCGAGAGGATCCCCGTGATATTGCCATTTTGAAGCCGGGCTATAAAAGTTTCTCTGAAATCCGTCAGAACGGTAAGATTGGAACCTCTTCTTTACGGCGTAAAGCACAATTACTGAACTTACGTCCCGATTTGGAGATGGTGGATATTCGGGGCAATGTTCAAACCCGAATCAAGAAGCTCGAAGAAGATAATCTGGATGCAGTGATTCTGGCGGCGGCTGGAATGCATCGTCTTGGATTTACTGATCAGATTGGTGAATATTTCGATCCGAAAATTTGTCTTCCGGCGATTGGTCAGGGGGCATTAGGATTAGAGAGCCGGATTGATGATGATGTGACCAATGACCTGATTGATTTCTTCGATCATCCGCAGACTTCTTGTGCTGTTTCAGCTGAACGGGCGGTGCTGGCAACTCTTGAGGGAGGTTGTCAGGTTCCGATCGCTGCATTTGGAACGGTGACCGGGGATCAGTTGGAATTGACCGGGCTGGTGTCCGATGTTTTGGGGCAAAAAATGCTGAAGGAAACGATGACCTGTCATGTTGATCAGGCAGTTGAAACTGGCGTGGCACTGGCAAAAAAGTTGTTGTCTCAAGGGGCCGCTGAAATTCTCAACGAGGTCTATGGCTGCGATACTTTTAATACGGATGAGGGTTAATTTTGACGGTTAAATTGCCATTGGCAGGTAAGCGGTTTCTGATCACCCGACCTCAGGCTCAATCAGCTGATTTTGTGTCATTGCTTGAACAGCAGGGTGCTTCAACTGTCTGTATCCCAACGATTGAAATTATTGCTCCAGAAAGCTGGGCTCCACTTGATTTCGTTATGCGGGATTTGGATGAGTTCGATATTGTGATTCTCACCTCGGTCAATGGGGTTGCGGCATTTTTTGAGCGTTTGCTGGAGACGAATCAGTATTATGGAACACTGACAGATATGCTGGTGGTTGCTGTTGGTCCTAAAACAGCTCATGCGATTGAAGAAAACCACATCCATCCAGATTTGATTCCCGAAGATCATCGTGCCGAGGGGGTGGTTGCGGAATTGTTAAAATATGGGGTCAAAGGGAAAAGAATCCTCTATCCGCGAGCGGAGATTGCCCGTTCGTTGATTATCGATCAGTTGACAGCAGCAGGTGCCGAGGTCGTCGCACCGGTGGCTTACCGGACGGTTTTGCCGGAAAGAAATGGCGATCGGATTCGTGATCTTCTCGCTGCAGGAACCCTTGATGCTGTCTGCTTAAGTTCATCATCGACATTTAATAATTTTGTTGAAATGGTGGGTGGGTGTCTGAAGGAGTTGTTGGGAAATACCAAGCTATTTTCCATCGGTCCGCAGACATCGGAAACCATCCGCAAGCATGGATTTAAAGTTGATCTAGAGCCAGAGAGCTGGACTTTGGATGCCCTGGTTCAGGCGATGGTTGAATATTATGAAAAACAGGGGTAGCTTTCAGTAACCCGTATTTCTGGGACACGTAACGAGTACATGTCCCCAGAATACTCCCAACAGGAGATTGCTTATGTATTTCCCCAGTTATCGTCCGCGTCGATTACGGCGTAATGAAAATATCCGCCGCATGGTGCGTGAAACTCATTTGCGGGTTGATGATCTGATCTATCCAATGTTTAGTGCGTTTGGCGAAAACATCAAAAAAGAAATTAGTTCGATGCCTGGGATTTATCAACAATCGATAGAGAACATTGTGATCGAAGCGCAGGAAGTGTTTGATCTGGGAATTCCGGCTGTTGTTCTGTTCGGCATCCCCGAAACCAAGGATGCGGTTGGCAGTGATGCCTATTGTGAAACTGGAATCATTCAGGAGACTGTTCGTGCAATTAAGAAAACGGTGCCTAAATTGACTGCTATTACTGATGTCTGCATGTGTGAATATACTGACCATGGGCATTGTGGCCTGATCAAGGATGGCGATGTCGACAATGACTCGACTTTGGAACTGTTGGCCGCAGAGGCTCTTTCTCATGCTCAGGCGGGTGCAGATATCGTCGCTCCTTCGGATATGATGGATGGTCGGGTAGCGGCGATTCGGGATATCTTGGATGAGAACGGTTTTGAACATATCCCGGTGATGAGCTATGCAGTTAAATATGCCAGCGCCTATTATGGCCCTTTCCGTGAAGCCGCAGAAAGTACCCCGGAGTTTGGCGACCGCCGTAGTTATCAGATGGATCCAGCTAATCGCCTCGAAGCTTTACGTGAAGCCAATCAGGATGTTGCCGAGGCAGCCGATTTTCTGATGGTGAAACCAGCCTTGGCCTATCTGGATGTGTTACGGGAGCTGAAGGATAACTTCGACTTGCCTCTGGTCGCCTACAATGTTTCCGGTGAATACAGTATGGTCAAAGCTGCTGCAGAAAAAGGCTGGATTGATGGTGACCGGGTGATGATGGAAACCCTGATCGGGATGAAACGAGCCGGGGCTGATCTGATTATCACCTATCATGCGAAGGAAGCGGCGAAATTATTAAAAAATTAGAGTGAATGTGCCCTACATCTCTGGAAAGAGTTAGAATGTGAACCGCAAAGAATTGACACGATTGATCAGTGGTGGTGAGGATAGCTCACATCAATTCAAAGTTGATGCCCGCAATGCTGAATCGTTGGCTTCGGAAATGGCGGCCTTTGCTAATTCTGACGGGGGTGTGATCTTTATTGGTGTGGCTGATGATGGTTCTATGCCGGGACTTAGTTCGCAAGACGTTTCCCGCATTAATCAACTGATCAGCAATGCTGCAAGTCAGCTGGTGCGTAGTCCGCTGATGGTACAGACACAGAATGTGGTTTTGGACAACGATCGTATCGTGATTTCCTTGACTGTCCCCAAGGGAATCGACAAACCCTATTTTAACAAAAATGGTGTGATTTGGTTGAAGATTGGAGCAGACAAGCGGCGGGTCAATTCCAAGGAAGAGCTGCGCCGCCTGTTCCAGATTTCCGACCAGTTTCATGCTGATGAACTGCCGACCAAAGCTGGCATCGACAAGTTGGATAAACTGCGGTTCCGTGATTTTCTGCGCGATGTTTACAAACAGGAATATCCCGATTCTCCTGCTGATCTTACCCAACTGTTGCAGAACATGAATCTGGCCACAGATGACGGCCACCTCAACTTGGCCGGGGTGTTGATGTTTTCCGAACAACCGGAGTGGATTGTACCGCAGTTTGTGGTCAAGGCGATCCGTTATCCCGGTAACAAGATCCATGAGACCGACTACATTGATACCGAGGATTTTTCTGGGTCGTTGCCAAGAATCTTTGCTGATTCTCTAGCTTTCGTCATGCGTAATTTGCATAAGATCCAAGCTGGGCGTGGGGTGAATGCGCCGGGAATACCCGAAATTCCTGAAACGGTATTTGAAGAGTTACTTGTTAATGCCTTGGTTCATCGTGACTATCTGGTCAGTGCGCCGATTCGTCTATTTGTTTTTGATAATCGTATTGAGATTATTAGCCCAGGTCACCTTCCTAATAACTTGACAGTAGAAAAGATCCGGACGGGCAACTCCAATATTCGCAACCCAATTCTTGTTTCCTACGTAGCCAAAGGGCTGTTGCCCTATCACGGGTTGGGTTCGGGGATAAAACGCGCCCTGGAGAAGTGGTCCGACATTGATTTTACCGACAACCACGACGGTTGCTTGTTCACAGTCACGGTGCGCCGAAAACCGATTGTGGAGCTGAAACTTGTGAATAAGGATGCAAATATCGGAAAAACGCCGGTAAAAACGCCGGTAAAAACGCCGGTAAAAACGTTAGACTTGGTTCTTCAGCTTCTTAGGGAGTACCCAGAAATGACTTTGGCGGAGGTTGCGGAAAAAATCGGAAAATCTGTCAGCGCTGTCGAACGAGCGAGTGCTAAACTGGTGAAAGGCGGTCGTCTGAAATATGTTGGTCCCAAGAAGGGCGGCTATTGGGAGGTGGTCGAGTGAAAATCTTGACTATCGAAACCGCCAACTACAAAATCTTTCTCGGCATTAACAAAATCAAGATGAGTGGCAAAAACTTGTTCCTTCATTGGACGTTCACTTATGCCTGATTATTTTGTCGATACCCTGGAAAACGGTGTCCGTTTGGTCACTGTTCCAATGCCCCATCACCATTCTGCCGAGTTGGTTTGTACAATGGCGGTTGGGGGACGTTGTGAACCGTTTGAGCTGTCGGGGATCTCCCACTTTTTGGAACATATGATTTTTCGGGGCACAGCTGAATACGCAACGAGCATCGAGCTGGAGCGTGCTTTTGAAGCGATTGGTGGCTCAGTGAACGCCTCAACCGATGCGGAGACAACCTGTTTTCATTCGCGTATTCACCCCGATTATCTGGACAAGGGGGTGGCGTTATTTGCCTCCATGCTGAGACGGCCAAAATTCAATGACATCGACACTGAGCGGCGCATCGTTTTGGAAGAGGCACGTGAGGATTTCAACGAGGATGGTATTCAAGTTAATCATGATAATCTGATGGTCGGATTACTCTGGCCAAAACATCCTCTGGGAGAGTCTCTGATTGGTTCTCCTGAAACTTTGCATGGAATTAATCGATCCAAACTGGAAGCCTATTATCATTCCTGGTATGTGCCACAGAACCTGGTGATCTGCGCTTGTGGTCCGATCAACAGGGAAAAGTTTCGAGGTTTGGTGGAACACGAATTTGGTGACTGGTCACCGCGCGAACAGCTTCCGATTTTGCCCGCTCCTGATGTGACAGAAGAAGGACCGGAAAGTCTCTGGGTGCAGGATTCAGATTCGCAGATTGGCTTGCAGCTGGCATTCCGCTTGCCGGGTCGGCAGGATGAGCGCACCCTGGCAGTACGATTGCTGCGGCGAGTTTTATCTTCCGGGGGGGGAGCTCGGTTGTCTTTACGGCTGCGTGAAGAATTGGGTTTGACCTATGCTGTTGAAGCGAATTGTTCACTGTTTGACGATACCGGTTATATGGCTATTGATCTGTCAGTCGCTCCGGAAAATCTGCTCCCGGCAATGACTGAATTACTCAAAGTTCTGGCGGAATTGCGTGATCAGCAGATTCCCTCTGATGAATTGACTGCGGTGGTAAAAAGCTACCAGTTTGATCTCGAATTTTCGCGCGACCAAAGTGAGGCAATGGCGGTTCGTTATGGCTGGGGATTGCAGGCCGATTATATCCGCACTCTGGAACAGGATTGTCGGGAATTACAACTACTGACTTCGGCATATCTGCAACAGGTGGCCGGTGAATTATTCTGTAAACGGGGAATGAAGTTGGTTGTGGTCGGCCCTTGGTCGGAGGGTGGTCGGCGGATTGTTGAGCAACAACTGCAGAATTCCGATTTGTAGTAAACACGGGATTGTCCCCAGGGTCATCGGGGGCTGTCCCGTGTTTACGGGTTAGTAACCCAAGAGGTCGCGGGGTTGCGCCCCCGCCCGGCGCCTTACTCTTTTGTACACCACAAAAGAGTAAGCAGAAAAAGGTGCCCGAACTCCTTGCCCTCCAGGTTCCCGTAACGGAGCATTCGCTTTGAGGAGCGGCAAAAACTCGCTTCGCTCAAACATTTTCCGCTCTATTTCTCAAAACTGCTGCTCCATTCCGGCTGCGTCACACGGGAAAGGGTTTTTCAAGATCGAAGTCAAAATATCTAAGCCAGTGCTATTCATGCAGCCCTCCAGATTCAATTAATTCGAATCGTTTTATAAAGAAAATTTTTGAAGCGGTAAAAATTCTTTTTCTCTTCAGCTGAATTATCTGCCGGATCACAAGCGGACAATAATCGTGCTAGTTTTGGCATGTTGGTCGCCCCTTCAGCGCGAGCTTTTTCAATCAGCTTTATCACAACTTCACGGGTTAGTTCCTGCGCACCATAGGGCTGATAAATCGCCTCCCAGAAATCATGCTGACCTTCCAGGATTCTCTTTAATATATCTTCAGCCAGTTGCCCTGCAAGAATCATTTTACTGGGTTCTAAGGTGTCAATATGACCGCTGCTTTGTGGTTGAATAGCCCTTTCAATATCATTCACGTGAATCGTTTTGCTTTGGCTAAACAACATGGCCCGCAGCAGGGTGCTGCGCAACTCCCGGATATTTCCGGTATAGTGGTGGCGCTTCAGGAGGTTTTTAGCTTCTAGAGTGAGTATTGGGGTGCTTTCTGACTGCTGTTCCGGTTGACGGTAAGCCTGAAATAATCGACCAAGAAAGTGAACTGCAAGATCCGGGATATCTTCGCGACGCTGATTCAACGAAGGGACTTCGATAATCAATTCTGATAATCGATGGTAAAGGTCTTCACGGAACGATCCTGCGGCAATCAGCTGGCGCAGGTCACGGTTGGTTCCGGCAACCAGCAAAACCTGGGAATGACGGGTGATGTTTTCTCCCAGCCGGACAAATTCGCCGCTGTCCAGAAACCGCAAGAGTTGAACTTGGGTTTTTGGATCGGCATCGCCGATTTCATCAAGAAAAACCACGCCGCCGTGAGCTTCTTCAAAAATGCCACGCCGGTCACTGTGTGCGCCGGTAAAGGCTCCACGCTTATGTCCGAATAACTCTGAATAGGTCAGCTCGCCACTGTAGGCGGCAATATTGGTTTTTTTTAGCGGCAGGGTTCCCTGCGAGGGTAAGCGTTCCCGGTAAATTTGATTGAGTTGGGTGAATAAGTTATTAAACAGGAATTCCTTTCCCGCCCCGGTTTCCCCAGTTATCAGAATAGAGGGGAGCCCAAGAAACTCACCCTGATCCGGCATTTTTTGTTTTTTCCATTGAACTATTCGTTGGCACAATGGTGGGCTGATTTTTTGAATCGTATCAATAAGCTCCTGAGCTTTTGTCGAGTTGCCAATGATGTTGCCCAGTCGGTACGAGGTAATACTTGGATCTTTGTAGTCGACGTCCTGGCGGAGCCGATCGATTTCACTGGTTAATTGCTCTATTTTTTGCAGGATAGCCAGGTGATGACCAATCATCCGCTCGATAATCAGCAGAATCCGTCTGTGTTCATTGGTAAAATAGTGTGGACGTAGGCTATCCAGGCAAATAACGGCCAGGACTTCACCATCGTGAATGATCGGGACAGCAATTTCACTGCGGATCGCTTCGGTAACCGGTTGATAAAAACCGTCGTTATTTTCTATGTCCAGACTATCAACCAGAATTTCTGCTTTTGCGGTTGTTGCCGCTAGCCCCGAGAGGCTTCTCTCTTCGGGTGGAAGTTCTTGACCCCCCACCCTGAGGGGGGGGATATATTGCTTGAGCCATTCTCGATTTTTTGCCCCGATCAAATTTCCCTGAGTGTCCTCAACTAGTAGCCAGCGCTCCCCTTCATGCTCGCGGATCAGGGCAATACTGCCGGTATCTGCACCGATCAACTGAGTTGCTTTGGAAAGAACCCGGTGTAAAAATGGTTTCAAACTGTCATTGGATTGCTGCAGTAAATCTCGAATTTCTGAAAGAACCTGCACTTCAAGGTGTTCATCACCAATTTCCTGTACCACTCGTTGTGCCATTTCAGCATGAGCATCAAGAAGATCACGCTCAAGAGGACTGAACTGGTAGCGCTCTTTGGTGTAATAATTGACCAGACAAATGACCCGGCGGGTGCGCTTGTCATAGCGCGGAACCATGTAGAGTGATTTTAGCCCAAGTTCATCGGTTAGATAGGGTTTTTGCAGGGTTTCTGCTGCAAGGTCAGAAATATAAAGCGGTGCCAGCAAGCTGTCGTCAACAATAACTCCGGCACGGTCAATAAAACGGGAGAGTAAAGATTCCCCCGGGCTCAGGTTGATTAGTTTTTCCTCTTCATAGAGTTTTCTTGCTTCCCGTTCCTTGGAATAGGAAGCGAGAATCTGCAGAGTACGCTCACCATCGACTGCGGATGGAATCGGGATCAATACAGAGGCCAAGGCAACCTGCTTGACCAGTTGTGCCGCAGATTTTACCATGAAGAGAGCCGCTTCGCGCTTTTTCGCTTCATCAACGTGTCGAGCCAGGAGTAGCTGCTGGTGATATTTGCGGGCCCGATTCAGCATCGGGGCGGTTTCAATCAGTAATTTGCGGATCCAATGCAGCCGCTCTGCAGAGGGGAACTGACTTGGTTTTGTTCGATCAAGGCACAGAACACCAATGGAACGTCCCAGTTGGGTAATTGGCAGAAGATAGCTGGATTTAGCTTTGCGATTTCCTGTCACTAAAGGGAAATCTTGTGGATGTTGTGACAGATCATTGACAGCCAGTTCCTGTTTCTGTTGGTAGACTTGTGAAATCAAAAAGTCACTGTTGTTGATTGGGGAGGAAGTATTCTGCAAGTGAAGAGTGTCTGCTGCACAAGTAAGGGCTCCCACGGTTAAATCTTCCAGATAGACGCGGCAATTTCCCTCGCCTGCAAGTATTTGTATCCCCTCTATAAGCTTGTATAGGATCTCCTCTAAATTTTCTTTGCCAAACTCCTGTATCTCACCAATGATCCGTTTGATTTGCTGTGCTGCAGGCTGTTCCATATTGTCCTCTTAAATTGAGTATTATTTTACTCACTTGAGAATATGAGAATTTACTGTGATTGTCAAAAAAAATCATTAGTGTTGAAAATAAATAAAGTCCAGTAGTTTTAAATAGTTACCATTTAAAACTATAATTTAGTCAACTATAGTTAAAAACATGTTCTCTTACTTTTGGCAAGTTTTTTTACATCAATAGGATTTTATCATTATTCTTTTCAACAGGTTAGCTCCATGTGATTAAATGATTTGTCTTTGAAATTTTTATCTTTAGGAGATATTTATTAGTTGTGAAGATACTAAATATTATCTAACCTATTGAATATTATGGAGTTTTGTCGATAAATGGCTTGCTGAAAAAATGGATTTGACCGATAATGACCGACTACACTGACTATAGTTGGGTTGATAATTGTTTCACACTTGGGTGTGTTTGTTTGGCGGGGGACAGGTTTGACGGGTGATATGGAA
Source organism: Desulfuromusa sp. (assembly GCA_029933365.1). The sequence goes on from JAOZOH010000040.1 coordinate 19,488, forward strand.
GCAGCTGTAAAAATATTTTCAGGGCAGGACAGCACCGAACTGCTCTGTATGCCACATGTATTGGTGGATTTAATCGAGGGCTGTCTGGCGGGGAACAATCTTCAGGCTCTGGCGGATATAATTCTTCAGGATGCTCCCCTCGCGGCAAAAATTATTTTGGCTGCCAGTAAGACCAGTTCTAAACCGCTGGATCCACTTGAGCCTGTTTCAGCGGCTATCCAGCAGCTGGGAACCCCGATGTTAACTGGTATCGCTTTGCAGGCAGCCAGACAGGTTGTGCAACACAATTTCACCCCTCAGGAATTGTCTTTTCAGTATGGTCTGTGGTTTTCATCCCGAGTTGCCGGATTGTTTGCTCGCTGCCTGGCCCCATCGGTCAACTATCCTCATATTGAGGAGGCTCAGCTTAGTGGCTTGCTGCTTAATTTGGGGATCCATGCACTGTTTGTCCGTGAGGGTTCCAGCTATATTGAGTTGGATGTAAATCCCTGGAGCAGCGGAATCCAATCCCGTTTGGAAGATGCCAAATATAAGATTGATCATCTGCAAATTGCTGATAAGTTGATTGGAGAATGGCAGCTTGATTCATTTTTGACTGATGCCGTACGTTTTCTGCATGCCGATATTGCCGAGATTGAACAGAGTAATCCACTGCTGAAAATTGCTCGTCTGACCCAGCAATTTTGTCAGAGTCCCAAGCAGTTAATGGGTGAAACTGAGGTCCTGGCAGAGCGTTTATTTAATTTTAGTAAAAGTGAGATTGATTACCTGTTCGATTGGGTGAGTGGTCTATATCCCTCTTTTGGCACCAACTTAAATGATTCGGTAAAACTTCAGGAAGAGATGTCAACTGCGCTTAATCGATTGACGGAATTAACCTTCATGTTGGCAGATCAAGAAGCTGCCCGCGCTCGCCTGGCAGGCGGAGAAAATCTTGAAGATCTGGTGCAGATTATACGAAACCTCTATCTGGAAAATAGTTCAGCAAACGATGTGATTTTCTTACTTCTTGATCAGGAGAACTACCAGTTAACAGGTATTATGACGGCAAATCAACCGAGATTGATCGGTGAGTTGAAGATCCCCATGGCGATTGGATCCAGCTTGGTTTCTGCTGCTCTACTCAGTGGTACACCGGGCAATTCTTTTCAGCCGGTGCAGCCTCTCACTGTTACGGATCATCTGCTGTTGCGATTATGTAAAAGCCAAGGAATCAGCTGTCAACCCTTCCGTTTGGAAGGTCGGGCATTGGGAGTTGCGGTTCTTGGTGTTGATTCAACACAGGAAATAGAGGAGTTGCAATCATTAAAAATCAAGATGTTTGGTCAGGTGGTTGGTGCTGCTCTGTCGCGGATAGTGACGGATGCGCAAAAGCCTTTTAGTGAAGGAAACAGTCTGCTGCGGCGGGTCAGTCATGAGGTTAACAGTCCGCTGACCATTATTGGTAATTATGCTGGGGTTTTGAATCATCTGCTGCCGGATAAAGATAATCAGGATCTGACGGAATCAATAAAAAATGAAGTTCGACGGATTGATGATATTATCAATTACTATCTTAACCAGCAGGAGATTCCAGATTTTCCGGAACACAGTATTAATTTGAATCAGTTGGTGCAAGATACGGTCGATGCTTTAAATGATGCGGAGTTAAAACCACGACAGATTGTGACTAAATTTGATCTGCAAAGTAATTTGGATAAGGTGGCGACCAATCCTGTTCTCATTAGACAGATTCTGGTCAATCTGCTTAAAAATGCTGCCGAGGCTGTCAGTGAAAGTGGCGTTATTCAACTGGTGACACGCGATGGCTATGCTGCTGATAGTGGTCGGTATGTTGAAATTATTGTTCAGGATAATGGTTCTGGAATTGCTCCTCAACTACAGGAAAAATTATTTCAGCCAGTTGTCAGTCCTAAAGGTGCTGGACACTCTGGTGTCGGCTTGAGTATTGTCAAGGGGATGGTGGATGATCTTGGCGGGCGGATCAGCTGCCACAGTTCGGCAGAATCTGGAACAAGTTTTCACTTGCAGATCCCCTGTAACGAAGATCGATCTTTTGCTTCCTAGGAGCCTCTGTGCAAAGTAAAATTGCTGATGACATCTTAGTTGCTAAAAAGAGTGATCAACCGCATATTTTGATTGTTGATGATCAGCTATCTTTATTGCTCAGTTTACAGGCTCTGTTGCAGATCAATGGTTATCGGGTGGAGCTGGCAAAAAGTGGCAGTGAGGCGATTACAAAATTGCAGGATGATGATTTTCAACTGTTGCTATTAGATCTGCAGATGCCAGGTATTGATGGGCTTGAGGTGCTGGAATTTGTTCGACAAGCTAAACTTGATCTGGAAACTATTGTTGTCAGTGGTGAAACCTCTTTTACTTCCATAAAAGATGCCATGCGGCTTGGTGCTTACGATTTTATTCGCAAACCATACAATCCTGAGGAGTTACTGGCTACAGTCAGTCGGGGGATGGCACATTACCGACAGGAAAAGGAGACGCTGCAAACTGAGCACTCTTTGGGTGAATCGGAGCAGTTGCATCGGTTTATCGTCAATAACTCTCCTGACTTTATCTACATGCTTGATAGTCAAGGTGTGTTCACTTATGTCAATGACGTTGTCGAGGAGTTGCTTGGTTATAAACGTTCTGAATTACTTGGTAGACATTTTTCATCAATAATCCATCCCCACAATGCCGCTGAAATACATAATTTTTTCAGTGAACAACGCGCTGGAGATCGAGCAACTCGAAGTATTGAGATCCGGTTGTTGGTCAATCAATCGAGCGAACGGGTGGAATCTCTGGACAACTCTGAATTAATTGTCGAACTGAATGCGATGGGGATCTATGAAGAGACAGAAGCTGGTAAAAAGGTATTTATAGGGACTTTGGGGAGTGCCAGGGATATTTCCGAGCGTAAAAGTTCTGAAGAACATATCAGCCATCAAGCCTACCATGATCTGTTGACCCAGTTACCCAATCGTATTTTGTTTGATGATAGAATGAAGCAGACATTTGCCCATGCGCATCGAAGTGGCCAGAAATTTGCCATGTTGTTTATGGATCTGGATCGCTTCAAGCTGATCAATGATACTCTCGGCCATGTTATGGGAGATCTGGTTCTGCAACAGATTTCCGAACGTATCCTCAGTTGTCTTCGTGCAGAGGATACACTGGCTCGATTTGGTGGTGATGAGTTTTGCTTGTTGCTACCCGATATTCCTAGTAAAGAGAGTGTCGCATCGGTCGCAGAAAAAATTCTCAAAGCGGTACGACATCCGTTTAGTATCAACAAGCACGAACTTTATTTGAGCTTGAGTCTGGGTATTGCAATCTACCCGGATGCGGGGAAAACCGGGGAAGCCTTGCTGCAAAGTGCTGACATTGCGATGTATCACGTCAAAGCGAATGGAAAAGACGGATATTGCTTTTACACCGACACCATGGACAGTAATTCCAGCTTTTTATCAGTTGAGCGGGATATGCACGCTGCATTAGAAAAAAAACAGTTTCAGGTCTTTTTTCAGCCTAAGGTTGACCCTTTCAGCCATAAGATTGTCGGGATGGAAGCGTTGTTGCGCTGGCAGCACCCTGAGCGGGGACTGCTCTACCCCGAAGACTTTATTACTGTGGCGGAATCATCCAAACTGATGATTCCGATTGGTGCCTGGGTGTTGCGCCGCGTCTGCGAAGAAGTTGTGCGTTGGCAAAAACAAGGTTTACCGCCGCTCAAGGTTTCATTGAATATCTCTGTGGTACAGCTTCAACAGGTTGATTTTGTCGAGAAATTTATCCGAACTTTGCAGGAATTCAAGCTTCAAGCAGATCTTTTTGCAATTGAAATTACCGAGTATAGCTTAAATAGTGGCGAACAGGATGTGGTAAAAAGGCTCAGGGAATTAAGTGATTATGGGGTTTCTGTAACCATTGATGGCTTTGGGCGAGGTCATTCCTCACTCAGTTATTTACAGAACTTCCCCGTTGATACTTTAAAGATTGATCGATCTTTTGTTCGTGAGATTGAGGAAGGTCAGAATCAAACCTGTATAGCTGATGGCATTGCGATGATGGCAAAAGGTTTGCACCTGAATGTGGTAGGGGCAGGGGTTGAAAATCTTCATCAACTGGATTATTTGCGCAATCTGGGGTGCCATGAAGTTCAGGGCTATCTGTACAGTGAGGCGATTTCTGCTCAAGAGACACTGAATTTGCTGGAAAATCGACCGAGCGAAGGGCCACATTTTACCCTGCCGCATTAAGTCCAATTCCTTCTCCTTAAAAAATAACAGACGCATAGCCCTTCCCTGTGTTATGACCTATTTCTAGGAACCAAAATCCCAATATTATCATTGAACAGGAGTCGTAAAATGCAACAGCGTGAATATGTTGGATTGGAAGATCAATATGGAGCTCACAATTACAAGCCGCTGGATGTTGTTCTGTCGCGGGGCAAAGGTGTCTGGGTTTGGGATGTCGATGGCAACAAATATCTCGATTGCCTGGCTGCCTATTCGGCTGTGAACCAGGGACACTGCCATCCTAAAATTATGCAGGCAATGATGGCTCAGGCCGAAAAACTCACCTTGACATCACGGGCTTTTCGTAATGACCAGCTTGGTCCTTTCTATAAAGAACTCTGTGAATTGACCCATTCACATAAAGTCCTGCCGATGAACAGTGGCGCCGAAGCCGTGGAAACCGCGATTAAAACCGTCCGTAAATGGGGTTACACAGTCAAAGGGGTGGCAGAAAATCAGGCGGAAATCATTGTTTGTGACAATAATTTCCATGGCAGAACCATCAGCATTGTCAGTTTCAGTACCGATGAGAATGCCAGAGCTGGGTTTGGTCCCTTTACCCCGGGGTTCAAGTGTGTCCCCTTTGGTGATGCAGCAGCTTTTGAAGCAGCAATTACTGAGAATACAGTCGCTTTTCTGGTGGAACCAATTCAGGGAGAAGCTGGAGTAATGATTCCACCTGATGGCTATCTGAAGGCAGCTCGAGAAATTTGTGACCGACACAATATTGTCCTGATTCTGGATGAAATTCAAACTGGCCTGGGGCGGACGGGAAAATTATTGACCGAGGAGTACGAGGGTATTGAAGCCGATTTAACCATTATCGGCAAAGCTCTGTCGGGGGGGTATTATCCTGTCTCTGCCGTATTATCGAATACCGAGGTGATGGATGTCCTACAACCGGGTGAGCATGGCAGCACCTTTGGTGGTAATCCTCTGGCGTGCGCGGTGGCACGGGCAGCACTGCAGGTGTTGTTTGAAGAAAAAATGATCGAAAATTCCTACCAGCAGGGTGGGTATTTTCTTGATGAATTGAAAAAAATATCCCACCCTCACATCAAAGAGGTGCGGGGGCGTGGATTGATGCTGGCGATTGAATTTCATCCTGAAGTGGGTGGCGCACGCGCCTATTGTAATAAACTGAAAGAGCACGGTATCCTAGCCAAAGACACCCATGAAAATATTGTCCGCTTTGCTCCGCCGTTGGTGATTCAGCGTGAAGAGGTAGATATGATTTTAGATGCTATTAACAAAGTGTTACCCGTGTCCTGACAGCTTCAAAATATCGTTGGGCTTCTCCCTCGTAGGAAACTGCGAGGGAGTTTGTCTTGGGAATTATTTGATAAACATTCCATGTCGCAGCTTCTGTAGCTTTAAATTTTCCTCTTCCTCATCGTCTGGAAATGTCACATCTTCCCAACAATGATAACAGGTGAACAATCGTGTTCGCATTTCAAGTTCATTTCCGTCAAATCCCAAGGCCACAAAAATTTCACGTGAGAAATCAAGGCGCATTTTAATGACCTTTTTGACCGCTTTATGAACCCGCGGATCCGTCTTAGCCCAAGCATTCATTGCCAGATCGTATTTTGTCAGTTTTTCATTCTTGATTGTTGTCATAGCGGTAAGCAGACGCTTATCCGCATCTAATTTTTTCATATCCAGATCATCAATAAGAATACTGGTATATTCATCTTCCCAATAATCAAGCAGGTGTTGCAGCAGGTCTTGTCGATTCTTGAAGTGCCAGTAGAATCCACTTCTTGAGGTGCCCAGAAGTTTGGCAAGCCTGTCAATTTTAACCGCCTCAAAACCATTCGACTCAAGTACGTCAAGTGCTTTTGCAAGCCATTGATTTTTGCTTATACCTTTATTTTTTACAGCTGCTGATTCCATTTTATCCACCCTTGACTTTAACTAGACAGAACTGTACAGTTAGCTCATTATATGTCATCCAAATACAAAAAACAACTTTAGCCACTAGGTAAAGTACACATAGAAGGCTATGGCATAAAGGAGAATATAATGGATATAAATATCAAGGAACGCTTTATGAACGCATGGGAAAAACACTTCCCGGGCTGCGATCAGCCGATTGTCTGTTTCTACACCGATGAGTTGAATAATTTGGAGTTCCCAGAGGCACCAAAGCCTAATTCTAAGGGCTATACGTGTATTTTTAGTCAGATTGCTCCAGTAAAAAAAGGACGATCTCTCGCATTCAACAAGGAAAATCTCGGCTGTTTCGGTAGCTTTTTGCCGTTTGGTTTTGACAGCAAACTCAGCGATGATGTTAAAGGTTATGTCTGCAATGTGGAACGTGGGATAAAGAGCTTTGAGCATCTTGAAAGCATGTATAAACATCGTCCCGCGCAAGCGGCTCCGGGAAAATATCTGGTATTCAAACGTTGGGACACTCTGGAAGAGGAGGATAACCCCCAGGTGGTTTTCTTCATCAACAATCAGGATGTTATTACTGGGCTTCACGGATTGGCAAATTTTGACGCCATGACTCCGTACGAAGTGGTTGCACCGTTTGGTACAGGGTGTGATTCGGTTGTCGGTTTCCCTATGTACGAATTGAAACAGGAACAGCCCAAAGCGGTTTTGGG
>JAOZOH010000124.1 GCA_029933365.1 Desulfuromusa sp.
GTAATTATTCAACTATGCGTATTCTAGGGATTGATCCCGGTAGTAAAGCAACCGGTTATGGCTTTATAGAGCAGCAGGGAAACCGGTTGATTCATTTGGATAACGGGGCAATTTTCACCCACAGTAAAGATGCTCTGGCGGTGCGCTTACAAATAATTTATCAGGAACTCTGCATCCTGATCGAAAAACATCGACCTGAAGCGGTTGCAGTAGAGCAAGTATTTATGGCGCGCAACCCGGCTTCAGCGTTAAAATTGGGACATGCTCGCGGGATAGCCTTACTGGCCGGAATAAATGCGGGTCTACCGGTGGCCGAGTATTCAGCATTACAAGTAAAAAGCGCTGTCGTCGGTTATGGTCGAGCAGGAAAAAATCAGGTTCAGCAGATGACAAAAGTTCTGTTGAATCTGCCTGAAATTGCTCAAGAAGATGCGGCTGATGCCCTTGCAGTGGCAATCTGCCATGCTCATAGTCATCATCTAGGCAATAAAATCGCACCATCCACCAAAACCCTTCGGGAAAGATAAGTATGATTGCCCTCTTAACTGGACAGTTAGCCTATCGCAGTCCAGAGCAGATAATTATTGATGTTGCTGGCGTTGGCTATCGATTGCAGATTCCCCTTTCGACCTTTTATGCCCTGCCGGAAGAGGGCAAGGTGCAACTGCACGTTCACACCCACGTCAAAGAAGACGCGATCAATCTGTTTGGTTTCTCCAGCACCACCGAAAAGGATCTCTTCATCCTGCTGATTTCCGTATCAGGTGTTGGCCCAAAACTGGCGATCACAATCCTCTCACACATTCCAAGCGAAGAGCTGGCTCTGGCTTTAAGTCAGGGAGATATCACACGCTTGATAGCTATCCCCGGGATTGGTAAAAAAAGTGCTGAAAGACTGGTGCTTGAGCTTCAGGACAAAGCGAACGCTTACGCCGTTTCTGCGGCCATTACCTCTACCGATGGTCATGTCTCAAACGCTGAAAGCTTTCATCAAGATGCCTTGTCCGCCCTGGTCAATCTGGGGTATAAAGAATCACTGGCAAAACGGGCATTGGGAAATATACAGCTTCCCCCTACCTCCCCCCTTGAAGATATTTTGAAAGCAGCACTGCAAGTCCTGCTGAAGTAACTGGAGCAAGAATGATGGCGTCACAAAAATTTCGCTCTACGGTGTTGCAGCGTTTTTTCAAGACCTCGACATACTATATGTATGTCTTGACCCTTGAAAAACCACTGCGCCTTGTAGAACGAAAATTTTGCATAGCCATCTAATTCTTTTTTGCGAGATCTTTAATAATGAGCGAACGCCTGATTGCCGCCGATGGCCAACCGGAAGAGATCAACTTTGAGGTAGGTCTGCGCCCAAAATCTCTACTGGAATATGTGGGGCAAACCAAGGCAAAACAGAATTTGAAAGTCTTTATTGATGCGGCACGTAAGCGTCAGGAAGCACTTGATCATGTCCTCTTCTTCGGCCCACCAGGTCTGGGCAAAACAACTCTAGCCAACATCATTGCCCAAGAGATGGGGGTCAGTATTAAAAGTACTTCCGGTCCAGTCATCGAAAAAACTGGCGATCTGGCAGCCGTCCTCACCAATCTTGAAGAGGGAGATGTCCTCTTTATCGATGAGATACACCGTTTGTCTCCCGTTGTGGAAGAAATTCTCTACCCCGCAATGGAAGATTATCAGCTCGATATTATGATTGGCCAGGGGCCATCGGCACGTACAATTAAGCTGGATATTCCCAGATTTACCCTGGTTGGAGCCACAACTCGAGCCGGGCTGCTGTCCTCGCCATTACGCGATCGCTTTGGCGTTATCAGCCGACTGGAATTTTATTCCAAAGAGGAGCTCACAACCATCGTTAAACGGAGTGCGGATATCCTCAAAATCAAGATTGACAATGACGGTGCCAGCGAAATTGCCGGCCGCAGCAGAGGAACCCCACGCATCGTCAACCGCCTGTTGCGCCGAGTGCGCGATTTTGCAGAGATTGAAGGGAATGGAAAAATAACCTGCGAATTAGCCAATCATTCGTTAAAACGGCTAGAAGTTGACCGCCAGGGATTTGACTACATGGATTGCTTATTGTTGCTGACCATTATTGATAAATTTTCCGGTGGCCCAGTCGGTCTGGACACCTTGGCGGCAGCGATCGGTGAAGAACGGGACACCATAGAAGAAGTGATAGAACCCTTCCTGATCCAGCAAGGCTTTTTAAATCGCACCCCACGCGGGCGAGTTGTGACCGAAAATTGCTTTCGTCATTTCCAGCGCACTCCAACTCAGACAGATGGCAACAGATCTCTCTTCGGTTCCTAGGATGTCAAATCTGACCAATCAACATCTACAACAATTTGCTCAACAACTTGCCACCTGGACAAAAGAAATCATCGAGCATGGTCGCACCCCGTTTCGTCGGGTTGATACCTATCCAGAGATAGACACCGAACAAGGAGTATTGCAACCACCACTGGTTTTCTGGATCAACCGGCAGAGCATGATGGCTGGAGGAATCCTGTTGTTGCCAGACAACAACCTGGAAACTGAGCTAGAACACGGCCGTAGCTGTGCCGCCGCCATAGGTTTGCAGCACTTTGTCACCTGGGAAACGGATCGAGTTAGAATCTGGCACGTTGATTATGAGCAAACCAGAGAACAGCAATCCTTTCCTTTATCCAGCCCGAGTCATCCAGAAACTTTCCGTTATTTACTCGCTGACATTCTTGATTCACTGAAACTTCTGGCTGTCCTGGGGGCCATTCCGGTAGCGGACCTTTCTCCTCGCTATTTCAACAATCTATTTCAAGCAACCCTGCAGCAAGCTTTACCACCGCTGATCAACGCTTACCGCAGGCAACGCTCTGAGATAGAAGGGTCAACAGAGGATGCTGACGCCTGTGCTAATGAAGCAAATCGACTCCTCATATTGCAAGTGATCTCGCTACTTTGGTTCAACAAATTTCCAGATACAATATTACCGGAAAAGATGGACCGTGCTATTGAACTATCATTGCCCACTCTTCCAGAGCTCCTGAAACAAGCGCTGTCATACCATACAACAATCGCCCCCCCTCCTCTTCCACTTGAAACGGCAGTTTGCTTTCACCATTTACTGCTGCGTTTGCGCCAACTCTCCTGGAATCAACCAACGGAACGCGCCAAAGAGAGCATTTATTATCTCATCAACTCCTGGTATCAGAATAAATCCGAAAATAAAGAGACAGCACCTATTCACCTTTATCCGGCAACACCACCATTAAATACCGAGACAGCAATTCTTCTCTCTGACTCGCCATCATTTCTGGCCGCCACTGTACTATTGGCAGATATTTCAACTCATAGGCAATACAATTTATTTTTGGGCAATTTATTTCAATTTGATCGAGACAGCTTCTCGTCCGAAGCGATTGTCGGTCGTTTACTGAACCGTGCCGTAATCCCAAGCTCAACGCGCCATGAATATTCAACCAGACTACGAATCTCTTGGCCAAATCGGCACATCAAAATTAAAACGGGGCAACCCTTTTGGTTATGGGAGTTGATCCATCTTCTGGGGCTCTGCCATGTGGACCAAAAACTATCTCTGGAGTTACCAATTGATCTGCTAAACAAACCAGCAAACATAATGGCCTGGTCTTTATTATGTGAAAATTTCAGTTTTCAACAAATTCAGCTATTGAACAATGGCGATCTTTTGCTCCATATTTCACACAGTGAAATTCAGGATGAAACATTTCCACTACAATTCCCTGAAGAAATCAGAAAAATCACTCCGGTTGCTGATCCAGACAGTTTCAGACACCGGCTATTGCTCGCCCTCACTTTACCAAAAAATATCTACAACTTTTTGGGAGATGAACTCATTTGGCCTGAATTTGATGACATCCCTGACGATCACCTCCCAGGCTGGGAAGTTTACTGTCAAAGTCATCTCTATAAATGGTTCAGAAATATCCTGCGAAATGGACACATTCAAACAGAACCTGGAAGTGAGGGATCGACAAATACTAACCATGGTGGGATTCCATACCCTGAGCCACTCCTGCTAAATGAGCTGGCACATTTTGGACAAGGGATGAGGGCAGGTCAGCAATCCTCATCGATTGATCATTTTTTGGCAAACATCCTCGCATGTCCAGCTGTTGAAAATATCAAACTATCAGGGATCACTCAAATTCCAAGGACAAGCGCCCCGGAGACCCATTCAGGGAAAAAGTTCAAAGAGAGCATCGCGCAACAATTATCAAACCATGGGATTCCTAATTTCCCGGAGCAATATCTCTATTTTTTGGATCAACCAGAGATTTATCACTATTCGATAACCCCCCCCTTAAGAGTAAAAAGCAACCTTCTTGGGCAATTTGAATTGGAAGATGCAAAAGGTCAAATTATCGCAGGCTATGGGGAGGAATTAGAACAAATATTATTATTCTGTTCTGCAGCAGGAAAATCAGAATTTGATTTACCCGGCGACCGGCATCAACTTGAGCAATTACTGATATATTATAAAAAAGACCTAAATTCTCTGTATAAATACCTTAGTAATCTTTGCTATAGCCAGATCGAAAATTCAAAATCAGCTCACAGACTGATCAAAAACACCTGGGGAAACTTCAACCTGCCCGACCCCGCATGGTTTAAAGATTGATGGCGTCGCAAAAAGTCCGACCCACGGTGTTGCAGCAGTTTTTCAAGACCTTGACATACAATATGTATGCCTTCGTCCCTGAAAAACCACTACGCCTTGTGGGACGAAATTTTTATTTAGCCATCTGATTCATTTTTGCGAGTGCATTACAGATTAATGGTGTCACATAAAATCTGACATCCTGCGTTGCTGCGGTTTTTCAAGATATCTCTTTTGTCCATTTGATCTGTTTTCAAAAACTGCTATAATTTCCACAAGTCTTTAATATCTTTGCTGACAGGAGGTCGTAATGCTGGAAATTCTTGAAAAGACATTGTTGACCGGAATCGGTGCTATGGCATTGACTCAGAAAAAAGCAGAAGAACTGATTGATGACCTGAAAAAGCGGATGAATTTGACAGATGATGAGGGGAAAAATCTTCTGGAAAAGCTCCGCAGTGCCGCCAAGGAAAATCAGGAGAAGCTGGAAGAAATGGCTCAAGGTGAAGTAAAAAAAGCTTGTGAGCGTGTTGGTGTGGTCAACATGGATGATTTTAAAAAACTGCGGCATAAAGTAGAGCAACTGGAAAAACAACTAAAAGCGCAAGCTAAATAAAATTCTACACGGGATTGTATCTTGCCACTCAATCGGATCAACCGCAATATTCGCTCCCTGAAACGTTATCGACAGGTTCTCGGGATCCTCATTAAGTACGGATTCGGACATATTGTCGAGCAGCTCAATATCGATTATTATCTTGAGTTGGGCAAGCGAATCGTTTCACTGGGAACTGCATCTCGTGAGTTGGAGCGCCTGACCCAGGCTGCCAGATTCAGGTTAGCCTTGGAGGAACTGGGTCCGACCTTTATCAAATTGGGGCAGATCCTTTCGACCCGACCTGACATCGTTCCCGCTGATGTCCTGGAAGAACTACAGATACTTCAGGACCATATTCCAGCCGTTCCGTCCGATGACATCAAGGCTCAGATTCATCGTGAGCTCGGCTATCCCACAGAAGAATTATTCAAAGATTTTGAGCACACCCCCTTAGCCACAGCCAGTATTGCCCAAGTCCATCGTGGCACCCTGAAAAATGGTGAGAAAATTGTCTGCAAGGTTCGCAGGCCTGGCATTGAGTCCATTATCGAAACGGATCTGGATATCATGATGGGACTGGCTTACCTGATTGAAAAACATCTGCCGGGTGGAGAACTATACGACCCAGTTGGCCTGGTCAGAGAGTTCCGCCGCACCATTCATCGTGAACTCGATTTTTCTCGTGAAGGACGAACCACAGAACGCTTTGCGGCAAATTTTGCCGCCGATGAAACAGTTCATATTCCCAAAGTATTCTGGGACCATACTGGGCAAACAGTGTTGACCCTGGAATACATTTCAGGGATAAAAATTTCCGATCAGAATAAACTAGTGGAGGCAGGTCTTGATCTGGAAATTATCGCCAAAAACGGTGCTGACAACTTTTTGAAGCAGGTTTTTATCCATGGTTTGTTTCACGCTGATCCTCACCCGGGTAATATTCATATCCTGCCGGGAAATGTTCTCTGCATCTTTGATTTTGGGATGGTCGGACGCCTGGATGACGATTTAAAACTTCATTTGACAGAACTTCTTCTATGTGTTCTGCGCCGGGATGTCGACCATCTTATCTCACAACTTCTTTATTCTGGAGACTTGCACGACGAATCAAACATCAAAAACCTGAAACGAGACCTTACCGAATTTATCGATGATTATTACGACATCATGTTACAGGATCTCAAAGTTGGGAAACTGCTGCTCGATTTTGTAGAAATTTTGACCGAATATCAGATTAAATTTCCATCAAACTTGATGTTATTATCTCGCGCTTTATTCGTCATGGAAGGGATAGGCAGACAGCTGGATCCAAACTTCAATATGGTTGCACAGCTTAAACCTTTTGCCGAACAGGTGATTAAAAACCGCTACTCGCCAACCAGTATTGCTAAGGATGCTGCACGAACTCTGCAATCATACCAGGCACTTGGTAAAAGTTTACCCAGAGATATTAAAGAGTTCATCAATCGCATTAATCGCAATAAATTCAAAATAGATGTTGAACACCGCGGGTTCGAACGTTTAGTTAACGATCTTGACAAATCCACTAACCGAATCTCCTTCAGTATGGTTATTGCAGCACTCATCGTTGGGTCATCATTAGTTATGCAGATAGACAAAGGCCCCATGCTATTTGGTTTTCCAATTCTGGGACTCCTGGGCTATTCAGTCGCGGGATTTCTGGGACTAGGGCTAGCAATAGCAATTTTGCGTTCTGGCCGCATGTGAAAACTATTGATGCTGTTGTTAACAAATCAGAAAAACAGTTATGGCTAACTGTGTTAACTCCGGCACAGAATTAAGTAAAACTTGCGCATTCCTGCAACATTTCCCATACAAAGTTATTTCCTAAAAATAATTACTCATGTAATTACGATGAGTTACAGAAATCACTAAATTGGCAAGACATTTGCATATAGTCAGGTCACGAGTTTCACTCATGCTTTGATTGGAAAATAAATAAATGATTCTTCAACGTTCTATCAAAAAACCAGCGACAATCTCCGGCATCGGTCTACATAGCGGTGCACGCATCAATCTAAGAATGCGGCCAGCCACTGCGAATACCGGAATCATTTTCCATCGCACCGATGGAGAGCAGACTGTCGATATAAAGGCCTGTTCTGAAAACGTTGTAGACACACGCATGGCAACGGTTATTGGTCACCAAGGTATGACCGTATCAACAATAGAGCATTTCATGGCGGCTTTGGCGGCCTTTGGTATTGATAATCTTCATGTCGATATTGATGGCTCGGAAGTTCCGGTCCTTGACGGCAGTGCTGCACCCTTCATCCGTGAAATCCAGCAGGCGGGAATCAAAAAGCTCAACCGCAGCAGAAAATTCATAGCTATCCGCAAACCACTGGAGATTATAGAAGGCGAGAAACGGATCAGCATTATTCCTTCCCGTTTTTTAAGAATCTCATTTGATATCGCTTTTGATCATCCTGCTATTTCAGTACAACGCCACAGTATGAAATTCACCACCGAGAGTTTCTGTAAAGAGATTGCAGCTGCCAGAACATTTGGCTTTCTCCATGAAGTTGAGCATCTTAAAGCCAACGGTCTCGCCCGTGGTGGTTCGCTTGAAAATGCCGTTGTGATTGACTCAGACGGTGTGATGAACCCAGAAGGGCTCCGCTTTCAAAATGAGTTTGTCCGCCACAAAATTCTGGATTCTTTTGGTGATTTCAGTCTGCTTGGATCACCACTGCTTGGCCACATCAGAGCATTTAAGGCTGGTCATGATCTGAACGCAAAAATGGTGCGGATGATTGAAGAGAATCCGAGTCACTGGGCTTACGTAGAATTCAGTGAGCAGGCACTCCGGGAAGCACAGCGGTCTAGCTCTAAAGCCTTTGCCATCGACCTCGCTTGGAATAAAGCATAAAACTGCTTTTCTCTCTCTTCGGTCCCCTGCCTTAGCAGTTACAAAATGCCTTGTAGCCTCTGAAAGTTTACCCATATAGGGACAAAAGTACCAACTCAATCATTCTGAAACTAGTAGAATCACAGGTACAATTACCTCTTAAAAAACAACCCCTCATCTTAC
>JAOZOH010000125.1 GCA_029933365.1 Desulfuromusa sp.
TTCCAAGAATAATTATAATTTGCTGCGAAGTTATTGAATCAAAAGCAATAATCCCTATTGACCTGCTGCAAACCGTGGCGTACAAATCATAGTTTACTTTGTTTTCAATCCTCGAAAAATTGGTTTATGCTATTTGTACCATCTGGAAAAGTTAAAACAATGACTAAGCCCCATCTGCCTATCTCATTTTATACTTACACACGCCAAATTCGGCGGCGGACCCATCAGTTTCTCAGCCATTTTAAAATCAGTGATAATACCTTTCTGATTGTCCTCGCTGTTATCATTGGGATGCTCGGGGGACTGGGGAACTACCTCTTTCGCAAGGCAATTGAACTGATTCATTGGCTGGTTGTGGAACAGAGCCTTGAACTGTTTGATATCTCGCTGGAACATTGGTCTGTTCAGCGAATTCTGGTGATGTTTCTTCCGGCGATTGGTGGATTATTGGTCATCCCATTGTGGATGTTGTTTGCTAAAGATCTTAAGGGTGGTTTTGCCACTTTTTTGGTTAAAGTTAACCTGAAGGGGGCTAAATTACCATTTCGACCGTTGTTTACCAAAGGGTTGGCATCTGCTATCACCCTTGGGACTGGCGGTAGTGCCGGACAGGAAGGGCCGATTGCTGTTATTGGCGGAACCATTGGCAGCCAGTTTGGCAAAATGTTCAAAATGAGTGGTGACCGGATCAAAGTGCTGGTGGCTTGCGGTGCTGCTGCCGGTGTTGCGGCAACCTTTAATGCTCCACTTGCCGGAGTTTTCTTTGCGACAGAAATTGTGCTGCTCTCTTCGTTTGAAGTGGCAAGTTTTACTTCAATTGTGATTGCCAGCGGTATGGCAACGGTTGTTTCCCGGGCGCTGCTGGGTAATGTCTCAGAGGTCGTCACTCCCCCCTATACGATGGACAGTCTCTGGGAAATCGGCTTATATGTTTTACTTGGTATTCTGATTGGCTGTCTGGCGGCAGGGTTTATCCATTTTCATATTAAAATCAAAGATATGATCGAGGCAGTCAAGCTTCCCCGACTGAGTAAGCCGATTTTGGGTGGGCTGCTGGTTGGTGCAATCGGAATCGGCTTGCCTCAGGTTTTTGGTAACGGCTATGAATTTGTTGGTTCGGTTCTGTCTGGCCAACATCCCTGGTATCTTCTCGTCCTCCTGGTGGTTGCCAAAATGGTGGCAACATCTATTACTCTTGGTTCCGGAATGCCGGGTGGTTTATTTGCCCCTTGTCTCTTTTTGGGAGCGGTTGCTGGTGGAGCCTACGGGCAGATTCTGGAACTGATTTTTCCGGCGGCTCACCTTTCCAGTGGTGCCTATGCTCTGGTGGGGATGGGGGCCTTTCTGGCAGCGGCAACCCATGCGCCGATGACGGCTATCTTCCTGCTGTTTGAGATTACTGACAGCTATGAGGTTATTATTCCGATTATGCTGGCCTGTGTCATTGGAACCTCCATCTCCCGACATTTGAAAAAAGATAGTTTGGAAACAGCGGAGTTGACCCGTCTTGGAATTGACCTGGAAGCGGGGAAAGAGCGGAATATTATGAAGGGCCTTGCCGTTGGTGAGGTGATGTCTCACCGGGTTGAAACTATCCCTGAAAATATGACTCTTGGCCATTTTGCCGAGTTTATTCAACAGACTCACCATACCAATTTTCCACTGGTTGATGAATTGGGAGAACTGACCGGGATCATCTCGGTTCAGGATTTTATGGGGGTGGTTTTTGAGAAGGAGCTGATGGATCTGGTGGTGGTCAAGGAACTGGCAACAAAAGATGTTATCACTGTGCATGCCGAGGAAGATCTGGATACCGCCATGCGAAAAATTGGCTATCGCAATATCGAACAGCTACCTGTTGTCGACCGTGAATCCCATCGACAACTGCACGGTATCATTTCACGGCGTGATATGGTTTCTGCCTATAACCGTGCTCTGATGAGTCGCACCTTGGGGGAAAAGGATGACTGATCTACTGGAAGCATTAAATGAGCCACAGCGACAGGCGGTTTTGCATGAGAATGGTCCCTTGCTGTTGCTGGCGGGTGCCGGTTCAGGGAAAACCCGTGCTTTGACCCACCGGGTTGCCCACCTGATTTGTGAGCGCGGTGTGCCTGCCTGGCGGATCATGGCGGTGACCTTCACCAATAAGGCCGCGACGGAAATGCGGGAGCGCCTTGAAGCACTGCTGGGGCAAAGTAAACTTCCCTGGATCTCAACATTCCATTCCAGCTGTGCCCGTATTCTGCGCCAGGAAATTCACCATCTTGGCTATGGCAGAGATTTTACTATTTACGACGATCAGGATCAGTTGCGCTTGTTGCGGGATCTGCTCAAAGCACAACAAATTTCTGAAAAGGTGTTGAAACCCCGGGCGGCGGCCTCCTTCATTGATCGGGCTAAAAATCGTGGCCTGCTTCCCGACGCGCTAGATGAGATTCGTACAGATGAGGAACTTCTGGCAGAATTATACGCCCAGTATCAACAGAAGTTGAAAGCTGCCAATGCTGTTGATTTTGGTGATTTGCTTCTGTTGACAGTCCGTTTGTTTGAAGAATATCCAGAGGTTCGGCAGCGCTGGCAAGAGCGATTTTCCCATCTTTTGATTGATGAATTTCAGGACACTAACCGGGTTCAATATCGGCTGATGCAGTTGTTGCTGGGGGCTGAAACCAACCTTTGTGTTGTTGGTGATGACGATCAATCGATTTACCGGTGGCGGGGAGCTGAAGTTGATAATATCCTTGGGTTTGATCATGATTTTTCCAACGTGAAGATTATCCGTCTGGAGCAGAATTACCGTTCAACCCGGACAATTCTACAAGCGGCAGGTGGAGTCGTTGGTCATAATCCTGATCGGCGGGATAAAGAGCTCTGGACCGATAACCCCGCAGGTGACACAATTCATATTGAGGCAGCCCCCGATGATCTGGATGAGGCCCGTTTTGTTGCCGGGGAGGTGGGACGATTGCAGAATCAGGGTTATAGTCTGCGCGATATCGCTGTATTCTATCGGACTAACGCTCAATCGCGTGCTCTTGAAGAGGCTTTGCGTGGCAATCGAATCCCCTATGTGATGTTCGGTGGGGTGAAGTTCTACTCCCGTCTCGAAGTTAAAGATGCCCTTTCTTATTTACGGGTACTGGTCAATCCTCAGGATTCTCTGGCTACTCGGCGTATTATCAATGTCCCGGCACGGGGAATTGGCAACACCACAGTTGAGCGAATAGCTGCGTTTGAAACAGAATCGGTTGGTTTTCTTGCTGCCTGTCGATTGGCGTTGGAACATCATGCTTTAAAAGGAGCCGCAGCTAAAAAAGTGGCCACTTTTCTGGCTATGATTGATGATTTTACGCTGCGTTTGGAGCGGGTTCCTTATCCCCAATTGATGGCGGAATTGATCGATGCAAGTGGTTATGGTCCTCTCCTTAAAGAAGAGGCTGAAGGGGCTTTGACCAGTGATGGTCGCCAGGAAGCAAAAGGGCGTCTGGAAAATCTGGAACAGCTTTTGGTCGGGATGGAAGAGCATGCTGCTGTTGAGGGCTCAGTGCAAGATTACCTGGAACAAATTGCCCTGATCACCGATCTGGATAAGTATGATGCGACTCAGCAGCGAGTTACTTTGATGACCCTTCATTCTGCCAAGGGTTTGGAATTTCCGGTGGTTTTTATGACAGGAATGGAGGAGGGATTATTTCCCCATTCTCGCTCTGGAGCTTTGGGTGAAGACCTTGCCGAAGAACGACGGCTTTGTTATGTCGGGATGACCCGGGCGATGCAGAAGTTGTATCTGTCCCACGCACGTCGCCGCAGGGTTTATGGGACTTATCAATTCAATCCACCAAGTCGGTTTCTGGCTGAAATTCCACCAGAGTTGCTGGTCGATTTTGCGCCAGGTACGGCGGCTATTGAAACTCCAACACCTGAACACAATTTAGCGTCGTTAGCAGGTCTGGTTGCTGGGGATGAAACAACTTATCAGCTGGAAGATGAGGTTGTTGCTGTCCAGGGTAATACACCAAGGCGGGAAAGCGCCCCGCATGACGCTGGTGGTCTACAGTTGGGAAACCGGGTAAGACATGTAAAATTTGGTATTGGCACCGTGCGGCGACTGGAAGGAAGTGGCGATAAACAAAAGGTTATCGTTTATTTTAACTCGGTGGGATCAAAGAAACTGTTGCTGAAATTTGCTGGCTTGATGCCGGTTTAATTCTGTTTTAGTTGTTATGTCATTAATTTTTGCGAAGGCACCAATAATGGTGGAATCAGAGAGACAATTTACCCTGTTGTTGGTGGATGACAATCCCACCAACTTGCTGTTGCTGGTCAAAATCATCGAACTTGATCTGCCCGAGGTGCGTGTGCTGACTGCTTCTTCTGCCCAGGAAGGGTTGCAACTGGCTGAACGGGAACGAATTGATGGTGCTTTTATTGATGTACAGATGCCGCAGATGGGTGGTCTCGATATGTGTCGGCAACTTCGAGTCAAAGCACGTACTGCCACAATTCCATTGGTTTTGATGACTGCCCATATTGCTTCACCGGCAATGCGTGCAGAAGGGCTTGAAGTTGGGGCTTACGATTTCATCTCCCAACCGATCAGTAATGTTGAAATGCTGGCACGGATTAAAGTGATGCTACGCCTGTGTGAAAGTGAACAGCGTACACTTGAGAATAACCAGCAACTGCAACAACAGTTGACTGAGCATTCAGACCGCTTGCGTTGGATCAGTGGACTGCTGATCTCAGGCGATGGATCCCTGACAGCGCCGGATCGGCAATTGCTTCGTCATCTGGTCAATGAATTACCTGACCTAAGGCAAATTGATGAGAAATTATTCTTTGAAAAAATAGTGACCGAGTTTCCCATTCACTGGCGCCGTACCCTGTTGAAGTTGTCTTTACTTGACCGTATTCCAATACCTCTGGCACAAAAATTGGGTGAGATTACTGATGTCGCTGCGGTTCTTGATTATTTGAGTCGAAACCGGCTGGCTTTGAAACAAACAGACAGTGGCGAAGAATATCTGCTTTTTAGTTCTCAAGCGAGAGATCTGCTACGCCAGAAAGCGAAACAAGACCTCACTGAAATCGACCGGCAACAGGTCTATGTCACTGCTGCAGAATGGTATCGGAAGCGGGAAGATTATACTGCTACTCTTGGATGTCTGGTTTATGCAGGCCAGTATGGCGCTGTTTCGCAATTGCTGAGCCAACTAGGGTTGATTCTGCTGGATAAATATTACTGTTCTCGAGTTCTTCCTCAAATCGACCAGATTCCAGAAACTGTAGCTGAAACCTGTGGTTGGTTGTGCTTGTTTCGAGGGATTAACTATCTGCAACAACCATCGATTGATGCTGATGAATGGTTGGAATTGGCCTATCAACGGTTTCAAGCTGCTGAGGATTCTCGCGGGCTGCTGCTGACCCTGACACAACAGGTTTTCCAAATGGTTTTATTTGGTCAACCTTTTGCGTGTTGGTCGAATCGTTTGGAGATTTTGAGAAAATTGGCTGCTGCTCAGCTTCCTCTGGTTGAACCTGTTGAGCGTCTTAAAATAGCTTTTATTTTAGGTTTGGCTGAATTATTCATTGCTGGTGATCTAAATGCTGTGGAAAGAATTCTGTCGACAGGCTTAGCTGAAGCCCAACAGTTGCAATTACCGGAACAACAGATGGAATTAAATCTGTTGCGTTCTCTGTATGCACTCCAGCAGGGGCGCTATATAGTGGCACGTACCGCTTTGGAACAAGGGTTGAACCTTAGCCTTGAGCGGGGTCATTTGGTTCCCAATAGCTTATTACAAGTTGCTGCTTGTAGTTTGCTGTATGCTTCCGGTCGCTTGGACGAATTGCAACAGCAGCAAAGGATTCTGACCGATACCTGTGGCGGTGATATTCAAAAACATACAGGAATTTCTGCTTTACTTGGTTATTATATCGCTGGGTTGTTTCTGTCGCGCGGTGAGCAGCAGAGAGCATTGGAAACACTTGAAGTTGCTCGATTGGACGGACAGGCCGTTAATAATATCCAGATGCAAAGCCGCTTGGTGCAATTAAGGGGCTGGGTGAAAGCGTTGTCCGGTCAGAAAGCTGCGGCGCTATCTGACCTTGAAACAGGTTTACAGTTGCGGGAAGAGGCTGGGGGAGCTCTGTTTTATATTGAAAGTTTGTTGATAGCTGGAGCCACCTGCTTTGTCCTGCAACAGTTTGATCAGGCTACTGAATACCTGAATGCGGGTCTAACTGAATCTAAAAAGTATAAAGAGGAACGGTTTCGCACTGGTTTGCATGCTTGGTTAGCGGTGGCACAAAAAAGGTGTGGCAATTCGGCTGGTGCTGTTGAACACGCTCAGACTTTTCTGGAGCTGTTGCGGCGCCATAGAGGAAATTATTTCATCGGATTGATACCCGAGTTACTCGATGAGCTACAGCCACTTATAAAACAGAAAAACGAACGGATTCTGTTGCAACCACTATTGGAAGGTCGCCTTCTGGCAGCTTATAATGGGAAAAATCAACAGATACCATTACTCAGGGTTCATTGCTTGGGCGGGTTTCAATTACAATTGCAGCGGGAATTTTTTAACCTGAACCAAGTAGGACAGGCTTCCCGGCAGATCCTCGCGCTTTTGGTTGTTGCGCCGAATCACACTCTGAGTATTGAATTAGTGATGGGGTTGTTGTGGCCCGACAGCTCCTCAAGAAAAGCAAGAAACAGCTTTGATACAGCACATTCCCGGTTACGTAAAGCTTTGGAAGATTGCCTGGGAAAACAGATACGGCGGGATTATCTGGTATTACAAAAGGGGATGTTAGCACTGCATCATGTGCAGATTGATACCTTTTTATTCAGTGAAGCGATGAAAATTGCACGCTATCATTGGCAACGAGATAATTTCTGGCAGGCAGAACATGCTCTATGGAAAATGGAGAGCTTTTGGCATGGAGAATTTCTCTCCGGGTATGATCTGGATGGTGACCTGCTGCTCCAGCGTGAACAGTTGACCCAATTGCATCTGGAACAAATTGGTATGCTTGCTCAATTGTTGCAGCGACGCCAGCAGCAAGAGGAGTCGGCTAAATTATTACAGCAGGGTTTATTGCTTGATCCAACTTATGATCCTATAATCAGACAACTATTGGCGCTTTACCGACAACAGCAGGATCCTCATGCTGCCAATTTATTATTGGAAAGGTATCGAGTTGCTTTGCAGAATGAAGAATATCAGCCCGAAGAGATTGAAGAACTTATTGAAGTATTAGTCCCGCTATAATGATTTAATATTTCTACCAATAAACGAAGGAGAACAGATCGTTATGTCAAGTTGTGAAGGTTGTAATGATAGTTCCTGCTCAATCAACCAGCAGGGTAATCCGCAGGATAAACAGTTTCAAATGCGTCAGGCATTGGATAAGCGGATGTGTACAGTTAAAAACAAAATTATTGTCATGTCAGGTAAGGGTGGTGTTGGCAAGAGTACCACGGCAGTCAATCTAGCTCTGGCATTGGTAAAACAGGGGAAAAAAGTTGGTTTGCTCGATATTGATATCCATGGGCCAAGCATTCCAAAGATGCTGGGATTGGAGGGAGAACGTCCCAATGCTGATGATGAGGGGATTCATCCGCTGGAAATTTCTGGGCTAAAATTGATGTCGATTGGTTTTCTGCTGGCATCGACCAGTGAAGCAACAATTATGCGCGGACCGATGAAGCACGGTGCTATTCAGCAGTTGTTGGCTGATGTTGTCTGGGGTGAACTTGATTATCTGTTGCTTGACTGCCCCCCAGGAACCGGAGATGAACCTTTAAGTGCGGTACAGTTACTTGGCTCCGGTGCGGCTGCAGTCGTTGTGACCACACCACAGGATGTTGCCCTGACTGATGTAGAGAAATCACTGAGCTTTTGTCGTGAATTAAAGTTGCCGGTGGTGGGTTTAATCGAAAATATGAGTGGCTTTATCTGCCCGCACTGTGGTGAAAGATCAGATATTTACAAAAGTGGTGGTGGCGAAAAATTGGCAGAGAAAACCGGTGTTCCATTATTGGTGCAAATCCCGTTTGAGCCGTTGGTGGTCATCGGGGGCGATGCCGGGAAACCGCATATCCTTGAATATCCAGACTCAGCCACCAGTCAAGCGCTGCAGCAGGTGGCACAAGCGGTTATCGAGTTTAGTACGGAATAAGGGTAGCAATTTTTTAGGGATTAATTATGAGTGCGCCAAGCAAGCTGGTGCAGACAAGCTGGATAATCCAGCCCGTGTAA
>JAOZOH010000296.1 GCA_029933365.1 Desulfuromusa sp.
GTTATATCCTGACTTAAATGGTGATAAAGCATTAAATTCTAAGGAGAAAAAAATGACATCTAAGATTATCTGGTCTGAAATTGACGAAGCACCTGCGTTAGCTACCTACGCATTCCTACCGATTGTGCAGGCGTTCGCTAAGGGAACCGGCGTAGAAGTTGAGACGAAAGATATTTCTCTTTCTGGGCGTATCTTGGCAAACTTCCCTGAACGCCTGACCGAAGAGCAGAAGGTTGCAGATAATTTGGCTGAATTGGGAAAATTGGTTAAAACTCCAGAAGCCAATGTTATTAAGCTTCCGAATATCAGTGCTTCGATTCCCCAGCTTCAGGGAGCAATAAAAGAATTGCAGGAAAAGGGCTACGATATCCCAACTTTTCCTGAAGAACCAAAGACTGATGAAGAAAAAGCACTTCAGGCTCGTTTTGCTAAAGTTTTAGGTAGTGCGGTCAACCCGGTTCTGCGGGAAGGGAACTCAGACCGTCGTGCGGCTGTATCAGTTAAGAAATTTGCACAGAAAAACCCGCATAGAATGATGCAGGATTGGCCTGCAGAATCCAAGACCCGTGTTGCCCATATGACGGACAAGGATTTCTATGCTAGCGAAACATCAACGACTGTTGCGGCTGCAACGACTGTTAACTATGAGTTTGTTGGTGATGACGGCAAGGTAACAGTTCTCAAAGAAAATATGGCTCTGAAGGCCGGGGAAGTTCTCGATTCTTCAAAGATGGATATTGCCGCATTGCGGGAGTTTTTTGCTGCACAAATAGAAGAAGCTAAAAATGCTGGTGTTCTTCTCTCTCTCCACCTTAAAGCAACGATGATGAAATTTTCTGACCCTTATATGTTTGGTCACTGTGTCACCGTCTTCTTTAAGGATGTTTTTGAGAAACATGCTGCAACATTTGAAGAACTTGGTGTCAACATCAGCAATGGTTTAGGAGACGTTTACTCACGACTTAAATCTTTACCTGCTGATAAGGCTGCTGAGATTGAAGCAGATATTCAGGCTGTTTATGCAACCCATCCTGCATTGGCAATGGTCGATTCAAGTAAAGGAATCACCAATCTCCATGCACCTAATGACGTAATTATTGATGCGTCAATGCCGGTTGTTGTTCGTGATGGTGGTCGGATGTGGAATACTAATGATCAGCTTCAGGATACTTTAGCAATGATCCCTGATCGTTGTTATGCAACCATCTATCAGACGGTTATTGAGGATTGCCAAAAGCATGGCCAGTTTGATCCTTCAACTATGGGAAGTGTTGCCAATGTTGGTTTAATGGCACAAAAAGCAGAAGAATATGGTTCTCACGACAAGACTTTTATCGTTTCTGGAAATGGAACTATCCGGGTTGTTGATGCTGCTGGAAAAACTCTGCTTGAGCAGAAAGTTGCTAAGGGGGATGTGTTTAGATCCTGTCAAACCAAAGATGATTCGATTCAAGATTGGGTCAAACTTGCTGTAACTCGTGCAAAAGCAGAGGGAGTCCCAACTCTTTTCTGGCTCGACCCCAATCGCGGTCATGATGCACAAATCATTAAAAAAGTAGAAACTTATTTGAAAGATTTTGATACAACTGGGCTTGATATTCGGATTATGACTCCTGATGCTGCAATGCAGCTTTCTTGTGATCGTGTCCGGAAGGGTGAGAATACGATTTCAGTCACTGGTAATGCCCTGCGGGATTATCTGACTGATTTGTTTCCAATTCTTGAGCTAGGAACCAGTGCCAGAATGCTTTCCATCGTGCCTTTGTTAGCCGGTGGTGGTTTGTTTGAAACCGGTGCTGGTGGTTCTGCTCCGAAACATGTTCAGCAGTTTCTTAAAGAAGGGCATCTCCGTTGGGATTCACTGGGCGAGTTTTGTGCGCTGGTCCCTTCCCTAGAACTTTGTGCCACGAATGACAATAACTCTAAAGCAGCTGTTTTGGCAGAAACATTGGATGCCGGGATCAGTGGATATCTTGAAAATCAGAAACTCCCTTCCCGTAAAGTTAACGAAATTGATAATCGTGGTGGTAGTTTCTATCTTGGACTTTACTGGGCACAGGCTCTTGCTGCTCAAGATAAAGATGCTGAGCTGAAGGAGCGCTTTACCAAGGTTG
>JAOZOH010000297.1 GCA_029933365.1 Desulfuromusa sp.
ATAAAATCAGGTTTGGCGGCAATAATGGTGGTCAACTGGGCGGAGTAGTCCTGATCCTTGGTGCCATTCGATTCGTATGCTACAACCGAGCCGAGCCCTTTGGATTCCCAGGATGATTTAAATACTTCTGCCAAACCAACAGAATAGTCGTTCTCAACGTCGAAAAGGACAGCTGCGGTCTTAGCCCCGAATTTCTTGGCTGCAAAGTCTGCTATGACTGGACCTTGGAAGGGGTCGAGGAAGGCAGCGCGGAAAACCCAGGGACGATCAAATGTGGTTGCAGGATTGGTCGACCAAGGACTGATCATTGGCACACGGTTTTCGTTAGCGGTACCGCCGCCAGGCACGGCCTGTTTGGAGGAGTTGGGACCGATAATCGCCACGACCTCTTCCTGCTCGATCAATTTGAGTGCTGCGTTGACTGCCGAGTCAGCCTTGGACTCGTTGTCCATGTAGACGAACTCAAGCATGTACTTCTTGCCACCGACCTCGAGGCCACCGGCACCGTTGATATCTGCAAGGTACATTTCAGCGGCGTTTTTGGAGCCTTCGCCGACTTCAGGAATGTCACCGGTCATGGGAATATTAAAACCGATTTTGATAGTTTGCGCTGCCATGGCAGGGATTGCCAGCATCACAGCGATGCAGGTAATGAATACCGTCGTTAGTGCTCTTTTCATGGTTCCTCCTTTTGGGTGGTTGGTAAAATACTGTTCTATCTGCTAGCGAAGAATAAATAAAATCCACCAGTCGGTTTAAGTGTCCAGTGCTGGTGGAGAGTTTCTCCATGTAAAATTAATGATAACGGGTCACAAGAGCTACAATAAATATCTATAAATCACTTCGCTATTATTTTGCATAATGAGAAAAAAAACAACTGTTTAATCGTTATTACTTTCTTAGAAAAGCCTGTCATGTAAGACAAATTAATGGTTGTGATTGCTTTATTGCTGAAATATGTAGAGATTTGGCTTATCCTTACATTCATAACTTGAAGCTGTCTCTTGTGCGTAGCTACAAGAATAAATTTGCCCCCCTTAATTGATCAGGAATGTCCCTATGGCTGCAGATGTCTTTTGTACCACAACAGATAAAAGTATTGTCGATTTTATCAACGATCTGGCCAGATCAATGACACTGCACAATTTTATCATTCATAATGAAGAGAAAATGGAGATGGTTCGCCATTTTGGTCATCAGGGAGTTGCATTGGCGGAGGACTTTGATCTGCATATGGTGCAGGTGTGTTCTCCCAAAAAGGCAGCCCGATCATTGTCGGAAAATTTGGAACGGGCAGTTCTCCTGCCGCAATTTATTGTTGTTTTTACTCAAGATCAAAAAACTCAAGTTCGTATGCTCCGTTACGGGCGGGAACTTGTTGCTGAGCTGGTTGATGATGCTGATTTTCCTGAACAGAATGCAGTACTGTGTGACAGTTTGATCTCTGCCATCAACGAAGCTCTTTAAGCGGAAGTAACTATGTCACCAAGACCGAGAAAACCGAGAAGATGTTGCCCGACCCGCCGTCCTAACGACCATATGTTTAAACCTGCGGGAACTCCTTTAGCTGATCTGGAAATCATTGAACTTGATGCTGATGAATTAGAGGCTGTGTCACTCTGTGACCGGGATGACATGACTCAGGCTGAGGCGGGGGTTGAAATGGGAATTTCACGTGGTACAATTCAACGTCTGGTAAGCAGTGGGCGGAAAAAAATTGTGGGGGCTCTTTTGTCTGGTCATGCCCTGGTTATAAAACCACACGAATGACCGGAAAGGATATGTTATGTCGATTGAAATTATGACCACCGGTGGAACGATCGATAAAATTTATTTTGATAATAAAAGCAGTTACGAAATTGGTGAGCCCCAGATTGGTGAGGTTTTGCGCGATGCAAATTTGACCATTAAATACTGGATAACTCCGTTGCTGCGTAAGGACAGCCTCGATTTAACGAATGAAGATCGGGAGTTGATCAGAAGTATGGTTCTTGAGAGTTCGGCAGAAAGAATTATTATCACTCACGGAACCGATACCATGGTGGAAACAGCTCAATTTCTGACTGGTATCCCGGAGAGAACCATTGTCCTCACCGGATCTATGCAGCCGGC
>JAOZOH010000298.1 GCA_029933365.1 Desulfuromusa sp.
ATTTTTAGGCTGGAACCCGTATGAACAGGGCAGTTGCTTTATATGGGACAAGCTCCAGATAGTTTCAATTGACCTTTCTGACCACGCGCAAGCAGACCGATATCCCGATCATCAACTTTCAACACCACCCGGTAGGTATCTGTCGGAGCGACTTCATACAGCACTTCGCCACGCTCGACCGGTGAGCCCAGCGACTGGCTGAGATCACCGCTGGTAACCAAACCAGAAAAAGGGGCAACCAGCGTAGTGCGTTGCAGCTGTTGTTCCACCAGTTCTAACTGGGCTTCAGCCTGAGTCCGTTTAGCTTTAAGGATAGCCACTTCGGCACGATCAAATCCAGCCAGCGCCTGACGATACTCTTTCAGTAACTGAGCCCGTTGACTCTGCCATTTGCGTTGTTCAAGGAGCAGATCCCGATCATCCAGAGTTGCCAACAGATCACCTTCGTGCACTAGATCACCAGCCCTCACGGCAGAGCTGGCAATAAATCCCTGCTGCGGAGCGACAACCGCACGGCAGATTCCGGCTTCCAGAAAAGCATCGCTGGAGACATGCAGCATTGCAGTGGCCAGAGAAAACCAGAGCAACAATCCAACCCCAAGAGTGACAGAAGCTTTCAATGCTAGATGACGTGGACCGAGTAATTTAGCTAGCCAGGTACGAGCAGAAGAGTAAATTTTTACCGGCAAGGGACGTTCTTCTCTGCGCCTGGTTTCCAGCACCGGGCCAATCAACAGACCAATTTGCTGGCATTGTTCTGCTGTTTCAGCACTGAATGGTTCGTCAATTGCGCGCTCCAAGAGCAACGCCCCAATAGCTTTTCCATCCTTGACCAAGGGGATGGTGCAGATGGCTAATCCCTGTTGTTGCTCTGCCAGTTTGGCATGCATGCGCGTCACTAGAGGGGATGATTCTGCTTCAAGAGGGTAAATCAGCGCACTTCCCTGATCCACGGCTTCGTTCATCGCATCACGTAATGCACGCGTTAAATTGGCCTGTCGATCAAACTTTTGTGTCTGCGAAATAGCTTCAATATGGATCCGGTGGTAACGCATGAATCCGAGGCTGACCCGCTGGCAGGAAAAGCGGACCATCAATTCATTGGCCACCTCAGTTGCCGCCACGCGGAAATGTTCGTTTTCAAGGCCTGTTGCAACAAGGTCAACAAGATTAACCAGCTGATCCTTGGCCAGCGCACCTTGCAGAAAAATCATGGTTTCCAGCCATTTCACTCCAGCCTGAACCTGGCGAATGGCTGCCTGTTGCATTGGCTGTGATCGATTTGACATCTGGATTGCAAATACACCAAACAGTTTGCCGCCTAAAAATAGGGGGCAAGCTACGGCATCCAGTGGCTCACCCGTTTCTTCAGCAGTATTATTGCGGGTTTTAATCACTGCCTGCTTACTCCGCAATGCGGCCTGCCTGACCCGTGTCAATAAAGCATGGTCATGCTCTGCATCCGGCCAGTAAATTGCCTGGTCGTAAGGACCTTCATCGAGAGGTCCCGTCAGGATTTCCGCATGGATCGACCCAGGCAGCATCTGACATTGTTGAAACAACCAAGTTTTGAGAATTTTCTGCATATCGACCTGAATTAAGTTTTACAGATAATTATAAAATATTTTAATACAAAAAAGATATAGAATCTACACATTAATGTCAAGTCGTTAAGTTATTCTATATATGATTAATAGTGTCGTTTAACAGGAGCTTAAAGAGACTGAACAGGGATTCAACCAGATAGGTAAATCAAGATAGAAAAATAAGGACTAAATAAGGACTGAATAGTGTCGATCCGGGGTGATATTAAACAGGAAAAGTTAACGAATGACGCTAGTAAGAGCACTTTTTTGATGGGACAGCAGAGTAAACTCGGGACTGTACCCAGGTTCATCGGGGGCTGTCCCAGATGTTTACGGACTATGAGAATACGGTGGTTCGCACAGCAAAAACCTGGGACAGCCCCCATGCGGGGACATTCACGGTTTTGCTAGGAAAATCGAACAGATCAAATAAAAAAAGAGACCAGGCAGCAACCTGGTCTCTTGAATTTCAATGGAGCGGGAAACGAGATTCGAACTCGCGACGTCAACCTTGGCAAGGTTGCAC
>JAOZOH010000299.1 GCA_029933365.1 Desulfuromusa sp.
TGCCTATGCATTATCCAGCAAACCTGCACTACGAAAGGCACGCTTAACAGCACGATACACTTCCTCGAAATGTGCGAGTTCAGCTATCTGGTTTGTCAAACGCATATTCCACAGTTTTTTCAAACGGGTTTCTTTGTTATTCAAATCATCGATCATTCCTTCCAGATTTCTCCCCCGGAAATCGAGCTTATCGATAATTTCCGGGAAAATCGCCGCCAGATCCATTTGTTCCTGTTCTATAAGATACCAGATATCATAGAGATCTCGTGGTTCATTGCGTGCCCGGTCGGTTAAGGCTGCCACTTTTTCCGATAAAATTTCTTCCAGGGAATAAACCTGAATGACCGCATCTTCCGGTAAATCTTCATACTCTTTATACCCCTTCAAAACCGGTCTGTTTTGCAATGGCCGAACAAGTCTCTCACTGATGGTGATATCGACCTTTACCTCCTTGATAGACATACTTGGCAGCGGGCCTTCATAGGCAAGATAGAAAGTATGGCTATTTTGGTGCGATTTTCGATCTGCGCGCAAGTACCGAATGAGTATCCCGGACATCTGCTGCACATCGGTAAAAATCTTTTCTAATCCGGCAATAATTGTGTCAAGTGGTGCTTCATTTGCCAAAGTAAAATCCAAATCCTCAGAAAAACGATAGTCGCCAAAGTAACACCGTTTCAATGCAGTTCCGCCCTTGAAAGCAAGCATCTCCCGTAGATCTGAACGGGAGAGACCAACCAGAAACCATGCAAGGCAGTAATCCCTTTCAAGAACAACCTCCGGGATCCGGCGACCACCAGCCTTTGCAAGACGATTTGAGAGCAGTGAAATATTTCTTTGGGGAATCATTGTTCAGGTCCTTATGATGCTCTTGATTTCTTCCGGAGTGACATTAAGTCGCAATCGCCAATGGGCAATAAACTTCCCCTCGGCCGGCATTGTTGGATCAAGGAGCACATAAGTGGAGGTGAGTTTTTTGCGCAGCAATTCCACCTGGTCGGTTTCTTCTGTCTTAAACAGTTCAAGCAGATACCCAAGCCGACGATAAACAGCACCGATGTCCAGCACTAATGCGTATTCCACCAGTTTTTTTATATCCATGTCCTGGCGGCGCATCCAGTATCCTTTGGCGACCTCGCTAAAACCGCCGCAGCACCCAGACTGCCTGAGACCATCAATTATGGTCCTTTCCAGGTCGCTGACTTCAATTTTCTGCGTCTTGGTTACCCAGTGATGCGTTGAGCCGAAAAAATACTTTGGCTTGCAGTAGATAAAACGAAATTCGGTTCCCAATACAGATAGGGGACGTATCCGCTTAGTGCAGGTCGTATAGACCACAAGCTGGGGTTGGGTGACCATCTGGTGAATTTCCATAGCTGAAGAATGGGAAATAAAATAGTTTTTCCCACCGGCAATTGCAGCAGCCACCATATGCGGATTGCCCAGGTATTCCCTCTCATGCCCCAGCTCAGCCGGCACCAGAATAAACAGCCCGGGTTTAATCCGGGTTGCTAAACCTTTAGAAGCGAGACGTGTTGTCAGCGACCGGGCTGAATTACTGTCCAGACCGGTTATCTCTGCCACATCCCGAACAGAAAAAATCATTTTCTGTTGTTCGTAAAGTTCAGCAACGAGATATGCTAACCGGGGACCAACGCTTTTTGCTTTTAGATTATATTTCATATGCAAAGTAGTATATATTTAGAACTGTATTGCACTTTAAATATAATTTGTCAATCAAGAATTTATATTTAGAGAGCAATACAATGTATAAACTGTTTCGTTTTGCGCTAGATGTCAGCCAGTAGATCATTTATGAATGTTTAATTACTTACGGTATCTTTGCTCATGGTGCGTGTATCCTTTCTTTGTTGTCGGGTAATTATTGAGAAATAATCACCCGGGAGGATTACCCCTTTTTTTCCTTATTGATGGGTTTCCCGAATTGCGGGAACATGACCTTCACAATCCCCCCTCCGTGACCCCTGTGCCCTCTGTGGTTCCCTCATAAAAAATCGGGGTCCGTCCCCGATTTTTTGGTCCCCGATTTTCTTGACATCTAAACTCACATAGAGTACGTTATGTACAAAATATACATCTAACTAC
>JAOZOH010000300.1 GCA_029933365.1 Desulfuromusa sp.
CTGGCTCTCATTACCAGAACGATTGAACAGTGCTTTAGTGCATCGTGGGATGTTGAGGCTCTCTTAACTTATTTGAAAATGTTTGGCAATAAATCATCATATTCAACAGCCGGGACAGAAGTGGAGAGAAATCTTTCAGTTTCCTAGTGATTATTTTCATTCTGTATTGACACAAGAAACTTAACCAGAAAATTTTCTCTATGGCTCATGAAAGGAAAAAAATGTTTGACAACTTGAAAATTGGAAAAAAGATGCTGCTACTTTCAGGAACCATTCTTTGCCTGCTACTGTTAGTTCTTGTGGTGGGAATGTATGGCCTATCCAGAACGGTTGAGGATGGACACCGTGTGAGCGATGGAGAACAACTCAGTGCCGATCTCGCAGAATTGGAGATTGCCCATCTGAGCTGGGCTGGCCATGTCGCAACGTTTATCAGTGATGACAACATCAATGAACTGGATGTCCAGACGGATCCGCAGCAATGTGGTTTCGGTAAATGGTATAACGGCGAAGGGCGGCAGAAAGCCGAACAACTATTGCCGGATCTTCGTAGTAACCTTCAGGCCATTGAGCAACCCCATGCGGCACTGCATGCCTCAGCTATCAAGATCAAGGCAGCTTACCGCGCTGCCGATGCTCACCTTCCCCAATTTTTGACCGAAAAGGAACTCGATCACACTCGGTGGGCATTCAAAATTCAACAAGCGATCATCGCTAAAGATAGCGGGGTCAAGATCCAGTTTGATCATACCAAGTGCTCACTTGGACAATTCCTTTATGGTAAAGGAGGACAAAAAGCTGCTGAAGAAAATCCTGAACTGGCAAAGATCCTCGAAGCACTCAAAGCCCCGCATGAACAACTACACAAACATGGCGCAAAGATAAACAAGTTCCTGATAGCTGGAGATCATGCTGGTGCCGCAGACTATTTCGCCACAGTAGCCATCCCAACGCTGAATGAAGTGAGTCAATTAGTCAAAAAAGCCAAACAGACCACTGTTGAAGCGCTTAAGGGAAAACAAGAAGCGAGGATGATCTTTAATACAGAAACAAAAAGCGCTCTCCATGAAGTGCAGAAGCAGTTCACTGAGATGAGAGAAAAAGTCTCTATGCATGCGGAAGGATTAATAAAAGAAACAGCTGCGGATATTAAAAGCCAGACCGTTACAGTCATTTCTGTTGGTGTTATCGCTTTGATTCTGGGATCACTCCTCGCGCTCCTCATTAGTCGTTCACTGACAGGACCGATGCGTAAAGCAGTCGATATGCTGGAAGAAATGGAAAAAGGCCACCTTGGCGAGCGCTTAAAATTAAATCGAAACGATGAGATTGGACAGATGACAAAATCTCTTGATGCTGTCGCCGACTTTTTCCAATATGAATTATTAGCAATGACTAAAAAAATGTCCGAAGGTGATCTGACTTTCGAGATATCTCCACGAGATGATCAGGATCTTGTCCGGGGAAGCTTACAAAAGTTAGGTGTAGATTTGAACGAAATCATGGGGCAGATCCAGATCGCTGGAAATGAAATTTCATCAGCCTCGGGTGAAATTGCCGATTCCAGCCAGGCCCTTTCTCAAGGGGCAACAGAATCAGCAGCCTCCCTGGAAGAGGTTTCAGCCTCCCTCAATCAAACCTCATCACAAACAAGTCTTAATGCAGAAAATGCGACCCAAGCCAACAGTTTGTCGACAGAAACCAAACTGGCGGCAGAAAAAGGCAGCGCACAAATGCAAGAGATGGTTGAGGCAATGGCTGGTATTAACGAAGAAGGGCAGAAAATCTCTAAAATTATCAAAACGATTGATGAGATTGCCTTCCAGACCAATCTACTCGCTCTGAATGCAGCCGTCGAAGCAGCTCGTGCCGGGCAGCACGGGAAAGGTTTTGCTGTTGTTGCTGAAGAAGTACGTAACTTAGCAGCACGCAGTGCCAAGGCCGCTGCTGAAACATCAGAACTGATCGAGGGATCGGTCGAAAAAACCGCAAATGGAACTGCCATTGCCAACCAGACAGCTGCAGCTTTGGATGAAATTGTTTCCGGGGTCAGTAAAGTAACCGATCTGGTTGCCGAGATTGCTGCTG
>JAOZOH010000301.1 GCA_029933365.1 Desulfuromusa sp.
TTTGACAATAAATTTTTTCATACCATTCGTGGGGTTGGTTATATTTTTAAAGAGACGCTTTTATAAACGAGTCGTTCAGGTATTTGTGGGGGGGGATTATTATATATTAACTCGGGAAATATTTCATGAAAGTCCTACTTGCTGAAACCAATGGTCTATTGCACCATAGCCTTGTGAAACTACTTCAAAAATCTGGTCACAAAGTGCAAGAAGCCAGCAATGAAGTGGAAATTCTGGATCAACTACAAAAAGTTAGCCCACCTCAGTTGGCTATTATTGACTGGTCAATAGTGCGGCTAAATGATTCGATTATCAGCCAAATACATACCCTGAATTCTCCCAGTTCACGGCACATCATCGTTCTGACGACTGACGACCAAAAAGCAGAAATGCTGACCGTACTCCAGTCTGGAACTGATGACTATTTAGTTAAACCATTCACCCCTGAAGAATTTCAAATCCGAACTGCACTTGTGAATCGTCTAGTTGAGATGAAAATGCAACTTGATTCAAAAAATGCGGGACAAAATCAAATCAAAACTGATCTACAAAACTTTGATGACGCTCTGAAAATTCTCTCTGATGCTTCGTTTGAGGCGATTTTTCTTTCCGAAAGAGGGATTTGTCTGAACCAGAATCAAACGGCCCAGAGGATGTTTGGTTACACACGGGAGGAGGCCATTGGTCGACCAGGAACGGATTGGATTGCTCCTACCGACCGTGAAATGGTCAAAAATAAGATGTTAGAAGGGGATACTCTTCCGTATGAGGCAACGGGACTACGTAAAGATGGTTCAACCTTTCCAGCTGAGATTCACGGGAGGATGGCGAAGTATTCAGGTGGGCATGTTCGTGTCACTGCTATGCGCGACATCACTGATCGCAAAAAAGCAGAGGAACAATTGATCGCCAGTGAAAAAAAATTCAGGGATATTATCGAAAATGTCTCTGAGATTGCTATTCAGGGTTATGATGAAAAGAGAAAAGTCACTTTCTGGAACCTGGCGAGTGAGAAGCTCTATGGGTACTCTGCAAAGGAAGCTCTTGGGGGGAAACTTGAAGATCTTATTATCCCAGAAAAAATGCGCCGAAACGTCTTAGGTCTCCACCGTAGATGGGTTGATTTTGGAGAACAAATCTCACCAGGGAAACTAGATCTTATCAGTAAAAATGGTTCTATTGTCCCGGTTTATTCTTCCCATTACATGCTTGAAAGCTCTTCAGGTAAAGAAATGTTTTGTTTTGATACCGACCTTCGTCCTCTCATTAATGCTGAAAATGAAAGGCGTCAACTCGAAACGCAATTGCACAAAAAACAAAAATCAGAAGCCCTTGGAGTTATGGCTGGTGGTATTGCCCATGATTTCAATAATATCCTTGCAATTATTCTTAGCAACATTGAGCTCATTGAGCTCACACTGACGACAAATATTTTAGTCCAAGAGCAGTTTCAATATATAAAGGGAGCAATATCTCGTGCCAGTGAAACAGTTAAACAGATTCTTTCTTTCAGTGCACCAGAAGAAAATTTTGAAAGGGTAAACATTGCCCAAATTGTTAATGAATCACTCAGGCTGTTGAGGGCTTCAATTCCATCCACCGTTGACATCTTGAAAATGGTCGATAACGAGTGCAGAGATCTCACCATTTATGTATCACCAGGCCAAATACAACAAGTCTTGGTCAATCTTTGTAATAACGCAGTTTATTCAATGGGTGGGCAGGGCTTACTGGAAGTTTCATTGAAACAGGTCAATGTGGGAGAAAAAGATCTCCAAACTTATGACGACATTCCGCCGGGGAACTATTTGAACCTTACGGTCAAGGATAGTGGTGCGGGGATGAGCAAAGATTTGTTAACTAGGATCTTTGATCCTTTTTTTACTACGAAACCAGTGAATGAAGGAAGCGGCATGGGGCTGTCGATAGTTCATGGAATCATTAAGAATCATGCTGGATCGATCACGGTAGATAGCGTTGTGGGGCAAGGGAGCACATTCCAGATTTATTTGCCCATCAGTGAAGAAATAGAAATCGAGTCA
>JAOZOH010000302.1 GCA_029933365.1 Desulfuromusa sp.
CGGCAAATCAATGGTTCCCAGGCAACGGTTGAAGCACGAGTTGCCGGGGATCTTTTGGACAGTCCCTGGGTCGAAACTGCTGTTGGGAAAATATTGAGAATCTTCTCGGAGGCAAGGGATATTTCCGGCAAGGTTTTGAGTTCAGATCTTGTCAGTGAAACGATTATCAAGAATGTTCTCTGGGATGGCAAAAACCTCCAGCTCTTTGCTGTTGGCGCTCAGGACTTAAGAGCCCCGAGAACCTTGGCCATTGCAACGATCCTGTTTCTGCAAACCCGGTCCAGTGGGCGCAGGTCAATTCGTTTTCCCCTGGTTTGGGGTCTACAGGCAGGAGACACGATTACTCACTCCGGTATCTCTGACCTTCTCATAGATTCTTTCTCGATGACGGTTCAGCCGAAATACAAAGTCATTGACGCGACCGAAAGCCTGTCGTCGTGAGTGAGGTTGCCGGAAAATATTCCCATAGCCAAAGCTTAGGCATTGCAGTCTCCGCTGTAAAAATGGCCACGTCAGCAGTTTCCGTTACCAACAACCACTCTGTTGGAATTCATGAGGATGGAACCGTTTACGCAACTGGCTATAATTGGTCAGGGTCTGTTTCTTCGGTCAATGAGCTGACCAACAAACTGCACGCTGCCGCAATAAATTACGCCACCATCATCCAGAATGAAGACAAAACCCTCACCGGCTATGGACAGTCAACAGCATTCGGCAGTCAGGCCATTCTGGATAGCTGGGGAACTCCTGATATCAAGCAGATCACGGGTGGCCAGGACTGGACCGCGATACTTCTTGAGGACGGAACGGTCAAGGCGACCAATATCGGAATGAATACCGCTTCCTGGACTGGCGTTGTCGCTATCTGTGGCGGTGATTATCACCTGTTTGGACTGAAATCTGACGGCACGATTTACAGTGCCATTTCTGATGGAGAAACGGTCAGTGGAGATGTGGTCACAATCACCAGTGGCTGGTCTGACATAGTTCTTCTTGCAACCTCTGATGACATCACTTTCGGGATGAAAGACGATGGCACTTTTGTAAAAAATACCAGCTCAAGCCAAACCATTCCTGCGGGCTGGGATGCATATGGTGATGTCGTTGATATTGGCTGTACCTGGGGGCAACTCCTCATTGTACGAGAATCTGGACTGGTTGAAGTTGGTGGAAGTGATAGCAATGGCGTATTTGCCGCAATAGCCGAGTGGGAGCATGTCACAAAACTCGCTGCTGGCAATGGTAACGCTGTCATCCTCGGGTTGCGTTCAGATGGTCTGGTTCCCGCTTGCGGAGACAACCCCAATGGTGAAACGGAGACTTCCGGCTGGGATCTGACTGCAGGAGTGAATATCAGTTCCGGTAGTGGATCCGGTCAGGCCACCTCAGACACTATTGTGACCCGCCCTGCGGCAATGTGGAAAGATCACCTGGTTGCGATCAATCTGGACGGCACCTGTGTCGGTTGTGGAGCCACAACGAATAACCAGATTGCTGTCACCAACTGGACGGATATTTTTCAACTGGCGACAGCAGACAGATTGACGGTCGGGTTAAAAGCTGACGGGACGTGTGTCACCACCGGACTTGACTGGGGATCGACAGCGACATCCGTTCCGCCGACCTGGTCGAATATAAAGTTTATCGCTTGCGGAAATCAGTCTGTCTTCGGGATTGATACAAACGGGGATATCTTTGCTTGCGGGGCTGATAGTGGACAAGGTGAAGTTGATGACGCGACCGCAGCCAACGGATTTGTTGATCTCATTGAGGTTGCTGCAGGCCAATACCATTGTGTCGGGCTAAAGTCTGACGGCACTTGTGTCGGTGCTGGCTACAATATTTCTGGTTTACTAACGGCTATCGCATCCTGGACAGATATTGTTCATATCGAAAGCCAAGGTCAAATCCTTGTCGGAGTCAAGTCAAACGGTACAGCCGTTTATGCTGGACGCGATACTTACAGTACGAAAGCAACCCTTGAAGCATTGACCGATGTGGCAAGAGTCTTTGTCGATCAGGCATACGAAGGCTG
>JAOZOH010000303.1 GCA_029933365.1 Desulfuromusa sp.
TAGGCTTAAACTGGAATTTTATCTCAAAAAAAGATACTTGTTTTGGCAAGACCTCAGAACACCAACGCTTGATGGATTCTGGGGGGGAGTCTATGTAATTAACCAATAGTTAGCGCTACCCCTTCTGGCACAACCACCTGATGGCCTTTTACCCGCCGGTCTTCAACCTGGCCATGGCGAATATTCTTTTATCCCCCCCCTCTCAATCAAAATTACAGTCATGCTACAATGTCTGAAATTCAACTAAGGAGACAAAAAAATGCTGAGAGCAATCCTTGCACCTTTATTATTGATTTTAATCCTCTGTCTTACCTTCATCACCAGTGCAGTAGCCGCCGATATTCCCAAACGGATTGGTGATGTGCAAAGAATCACTATTGCCGAACTCCAGACTCTACAAGCCAGCGGCGCAACAGTCGTGATTATTGACACACGCACTCCGGGTCAGTGGCAACGGGCAAAAGACAAAATCCCAGGGGCAATCAGGCTGGCTTCCAATAACGACCTACAGAAGCTGAAAGAAGAGGTTTCAGCTGATACGGAGATCGTTCCCTATTGCACCTGACCGAGCGAAGCCACCAGTGCCAGTCTGGCACTGACGTTGATGGAAAATGGTTTTACCCATGTTCGGCCGTTGCGCGGTGGATATCGTGGCTGGGTGAAAGCCGGGTTGCCACTTGAGCCCAAATAATTGTTGATTCATAAATAAAAAACCGGTTTTGTGGATTACTCCCACGCAACCGGTTTTTTATTTCAGCAAACATTCCCCAAAAGTCTCTTTTCAGCCTGCCTGCTACTTCCGCTTCGGCGCTGGACAGGTCAACCCTTCAAAGCGGCTACAAGCGTTTGAAACATATTCCACTAAGGCATTCTGTGCCGCCGCAGACAATCCCAATAAACCAACCTCTTTTTTCAGATCTTGCGGTTGGCCATTACACCCAAGGTAGCCATTAATCCGCGCAGCTGCAGTTGAAGCAACAAACTGGTTATCCTGCGGGTATATTTTTTTAAGTTCTCCAAGCAGCTTATTCATCTGCCGCAAATAATATTTCTGATGATAATCCTCTGCTGGATAAAAATCTCCAGCCTTTTCAATTGCAGTATAAACGGGTCGTTTCTTTATTTTCTGGATATGCTCACGGGATTGTTCTGCTTGCATTCGCTGTTCTTCGGACAGGTAAAAAATAGCGTTCCGATACTGGCGACTATAGACTTTATAAGTTGGATCATGGCTCGCCCAAAAGATATCCAGGAGTTGTTGGTAAGATATTTCCTGAGGGTTAAACTCAACCAACACAGTTTCACTGTAACCCTTCATTTTCGCGTAACTCGGATCAGGTTCTGAACCTCCGGCATAACCTGCACTGGTTCGACGAACCCCTTGAATACTCCCGAACTGGGAGTCAACTCCCCAAAATCAGCCAAGTGCAAACAGGGCAATTTCGGTTGTTTCCGGAGTTTGAATATCTATTTCCGGGCGAGAGACAGGAGAACCTGGCTCGTCGGCATGGGGCAGAGTTATTTCACCCCGCAGAGGGGTAGGAAAACTCCCAGTCGAATCAACCGCCAGCCAGAATCCGACCCCGACCAAACAACCGATCAGAATCAGGAATCGCATGAGCCACACTCGGGGCTGAAATTTTTTCCGTTGCATAAATGTCATTCTTGCACTCCCTGCCATCCCCCGACAAGACCAAGGAACAAAATAAAGAGATGTGCAATTCTCAGACTTATTGATTTTTTACCCAAAACCCGTAATATTGATTGATCCTAGCGCTTCCTTTTTTGTATCTCAGATTAAAAAGATTGGGAAATGATATGGCTCATCACACTCTAAAATCCAGCTATTCCGGTCTGGCCACTCGGCTCAACCGCTACCCGCAAGGAGCGCCACCTTCTCAGTTGCTCTATAAAATTCTTGCCATTCTGTTCAGTGAAAAAGAAGCTGAGTTGGTCGCCCAGTTGCCGATCAAACCCTTCAATGCTCAGAAAGCCAGTCAAATTTGGAAACTCAATCTGAC
>JAOZOH010000126.1 GCA_029933365.1 Desulfuromusa sp.
CTCTCCCAGTCCAGATCTTTGGTGATGTTATAGGTCGGGATTGGAAAAGAAAAAATCCGTCCAGAAGAATCGCCCTGCATCATCACTTCACAGAAGGCTCGATTCAGAAGATCCATTTCGGGCTGAAACTCGCGGTAGCAACGCTCCTGGAGTTCACCACCAATAACGACCGCCTCCTGAGCCATATTGGACGGCACCATCATATCCATAGTGATATTGGTGAATGGTGTCTGGAACCCGACCCGAGTCGGCACATTCATATTGAAGACAAATTCCTGCAGTGATTGCAGAACCTCAGCATAGGTCAATTGATCATAGGCAATGAAGGGAGCCAGCAGAGTGTCGAAACTGGCAAAGGCCTGAGCCCCAGCAGCTTCCCCCTGCAGGGTATAGAAAAAATTGACTGACTGCCCCAAAGCGGTACGGAAATGTTTTGGCGGAGCACTCTGAACCTTACCATAAGCCCCGGTAAACCCCTTCAGCAGCAGGTCTTTCAGATCCCAACCACAGCAGTAAACTGACAACATTCCCAGGTCGTGGATATGGAATTCGCCGTCGCGATGGGCATCGGCAATATCGTTGGGGTAGATTTTATTCAACCAGTAGTTGCTGGTAATATTGGCGGCGATATGATTATTGAGGCCCTGCAGCGAGTAACCCATATTGGCATTCTCGTTAACCCGCCAATCTTCACGCACCAGATAAGAATCGATAGACTCAATCGATTCGCGCATGAATTCTTGGGTCTGACGTAAGCTTTCGTGCTGTTTTCGGTAGAGGATATAGGCTTTGGCCGTTTGCGCATGGCCATTTTCGATGAGGATTTTTTCAACCAGGTCCTGCACATTTTCAACGGTTGGAACCCGGCCATCCTTGTAGAGAACGGAAAGTATCCCGCCAACTTGACGGGTAATATCAGAAACCCTCTCAAAATCACTACCACCAACAGATTGAACTGCCTTGATAATAGCTTGTGAAATTTTGTCTTCAACGTACGGAACCAGACGACCGTCACGCTTACAAATAAACTCTATCATTGCGCCCCTCCCTGCCAGACTGCGCAGGAAAATAAAATCAACAAAAAAGATCGAACTGTAACGTCGAAGACACTAACATAAGTTCTGGGGTGTCCCAAAACAAAATCACAACATCTAGTATCTTTTTTATCGAATTAACACAATATATTGTTAATCAACTGTGAATATCATATAGACATAAAACGCTAAGATGTAGCAATTTCGACGCCTTTCCCAGACAACCTTAAAGTGATATATGAACCGGACAACGGCAGAAGGATTGAGTAGCAAACGGAAGATAAATAAACAACAGGAGAGGCAGTAGAAGTGTTTTACTCCTCCGGAGGGAATACGCGTTGTTTCTGGAGGCATACCAGCACAACAAACAGGAGCGGATCAATCGGGAAAAGCAGTTCAAGCCCTTAAATATCTTGATTTGGTGATATTTAAAAGCCCGCCACGATTGCCATTGCTAGAAAGGCCTTGTTTCAAGCTATTCAGCGACTCACGCTGCTGAGTCGCTGAATAGCTCAGTACACGAAAGGCTCCAGGCGCACCTTGGGCAACAAGCTTTGGGAACCAGTCAGATACTCGTCGACGCAGCGGGCAACTTCGCGTCCCTCGCTGATCGCCCAAACGACCAGACTCTGCCCACGACGGCAATCCCCCGCAGCAAAGACGCCATCGACCGAACTCATTCGAGTATTGGCGTTGGTGGTAATATTGGACCGCTGATCCGTTTCACAGCCTATCTGACTGAGCAGTTCAGAACGCGGCCCAAGAAAGCCCATCGCCAGAAGGGCAAGGTCACATTGCCAGATCTGTTCGCTACCGGCAATCTTCTCTGGACGCCCATTGACCCATATGATCTTAACGGTTTCCAGGCCAGTGAGACGCCCCTTGTCTCCGAGAAATCGGGTTGTCATGATTTCGTATTGAACCTTGCCACCGTTGGCGACCATCTCTTCGACCGAGGAGCTGACGCGCATGATACGTGACCACTGCGGCCAGGGATTACTGGGGCTGCGTTCCTCTGGGGGCGGGTCGAGAAGTTCAAAGTTGACCACACTTGCGGCACCTTGACGCAACGAGGTACCGATACAATCCGAACCGGTATCGCCACCACCGATAACGATAACTTTCTTTCCCCTGGCGTTGATGACTTGCTTTTGGGGGTGCAGTGCAGCAACATCCTCATCCCCCCAGTTGGCACGATTCTGTTCAGGGAGAAATTCCATAGCAAAGTGAATGCCGTCCAGATCCCTTCCATCAACGGGAAGATCACGCGGTTCTTCGGCCCCCGTAGCGATTACCACCGCATCGAAAGAGGATTTGATTTCTGCAAAAGATATATCTTTACCGATTTCACAAGAGTAAGTGAATTCAATCCCTTCAGCAGCAAGAAGGTCGATGCGACGTTGCACCTTTTCCTTGCGCAGCTTGTAATGGGGAATGCCATACATCAACAAACCACCAGCGCGGTCGGCCTTCTCAAAAACTCTGACTCTATGACCGGCGCGATTGAGCTGTTGAGCACAAGCCAATCCGGCAGGACCACCGCCGATGACAGCCACGGTTTTACCACTGTGTCGTGCTGGTGGTTGCGGGAGGATCCACCCTTCCTCAAAGCCCTTATCGACGATCGATACTTCATGCAGCTTGATCGTCACTGCCGGCTCGTTGATACCAAGCACGCAGGAGGCTTCGCAAGGTGCCGGGCAGACACGGCCAGTAAACTCCGGGAAGTTATTGGTCGCATGCAGAGCGTGCAGAGCTTTCTCCCATTGGCCGCGGTACACCAGATCATTCCATTCCGGGATCAAATTACCCAGAGGGCAGCCGGTCATACAAAAGGGGACACCACAATCCATACAACGCGAAGCCTGGGTCTTAACCTTTTCCTCGCGGGGATAGTTATAGTGCTCATTGTGATGCTGCAGGCGTGCGTTGACAGGCTGTATAGTCTTGTCACGGCGGCCATGTTTCATAAATCCACGTGGATCACCCATGGAGAGCCTCCTTCTGCTCGGCCTTGGCCGCCCGTTCGGACAGCGCCCGACGGTATTCGTTGGGGAAAACGCGGACGAAGCGCGTCAGATATTCACTCCAGGAGTCCAGAATTTCAGCTGCCCGTAGCGAACCGGTCAACTCCCAGTGCCTGGTGATAACCTGGTGCAACCACTTGGCATCATAGTCATCGACAGACATCTGCTCAAGATCTACCATCGCCTGGTTACAGCGCCGACGGAAGCGCCTGTCATCATCAAAAACGTAGGCAAAACCGCCCGACATCCCGGCAGCAAAATTACGCCCAGTGCGACCCAGACTGATCGTGCGGCCGCCGGTCATATATTCGCAGCCATGATCACCCATCCCTTCGACAACTGCAGTCACACCTGAATTGCGCACGCAGAAGCGTTCACCAGCCTTACCGGCAAAGTAGGCTTCACCGCCAGTGGCACCATAAAGGACAGTATTGCCAACGATAGAGTTCTCATGCCAGACAAATCTAGCCTTGGGATCAGGAAAGATGACCATACGACCTCCGGCCATCCCCTTGCCAACGTAGTCATTCGCTTCGCCGACGAGTCGCAGGTCAATACCGGGGGCAAGAAAGGCTCCAAAACTCTGCCCCGCAACACCCTTCAGGGTGATGCCGATAGTTCCTTCGGGCAAGCCTTCACGACCATGGCGCATGGCGATCTTGCCCGAAAGCATGGTACCAAAGGTTCGGTTGGAGTTACGGATCGGCATTTCAATATGCACTGCTACCTTACGTTCAAGAGCTGGCGCAGCAAGCTCGATCAACTGGTTGTCCAGTTGCTTTTCCAGGCCGTGATCCTGCCCCTGAATATGGCGGGTGGCGACCTCAGAACCGATCTGAGGCTTAAGCAGAATCCGCGAGAAGTCCAAACCCTGATTTTTCCAGTGTTTGATCGCACCATCCATCTCTAAATACTGCGTCTGTCCAACCAGTTCAT
Source organism: Desulfuromusa sp. (assembly GCA_029933365.1). The sequence continues at coordinate 3,998 of JAOZOH010000126.1, forward strand.
CCAGACTCCGCACCCCTAACTCGGCCATTAACTCACGAACCTCCTCGGCGAGAAAGGTGAAGAAATTGACCACGTGCTCGGCTTTGCCATTGAACTTGGCACGCAGCGATTTGTCCTGAGTAGCGACGCCAACCGGACAGGTATTGAGATGGCATTTGCGCATCATGACGCAGCCGATAGTGACCAGTGCCACGGTGGCAAAGGCGTACTCCTCAGCACCAAGAATAGCGGCAATAATCACATCACGTCCGGTACGCAACTGACCATCGGTTTGAACGATAATACGGCCACGCAGGTCATTGAGTACCAGCGTTTGTTGAGCTTCCGCCAGACCAATCTCCCAGGGGATACCGGCATGCTTGATCGACGATGTCGGTGAAGCGCCAGTGCCGCCATCATAGCCAGCGATGATAACGCGCTCGGCATGCCCTTTGCTGACACCCGCAGCAACAGTGCCGACGCCGACTTCACTCACCAGTTTGACCGTGATCTCAGCCTTGGGGTTGCAGTTTTTCAGGTCGAAAATCAGCTGAGCCAAATCCTCAATCGAGTAGATATCGTGGTGCGGCGGCGGCGAGATCAAGGTGACCCCGGGAACGCTGTAGCGTAAGGAACCGATGTACTCACTGACCTTGTGCCCAGGCAATTGGCCACCTTCGCCAGGCTTGGCTCCTTGCGCCACCTTGATCTGCAGTTCGTCAGCGTTGACCAGATAGTGCGGAGTGACGCCGAAACGTCCTGATGCCACCTGCTTGATCGCGCTGCGACGCAGGTCGCCGTTTGCATCTGGAATAAAGCGCCGCGGGTCCTCGCCACCTTCACCGGTATTCGATTTGCCGCCGAGGCGGTTCATGGCGATGGCTAGAATTTCGTGAGCCTCGGGAGAGATCGAGCCAAGGCTCATTGCACCGGTACAGAAGCGCTTGACGATGGCAGAAACCGGTTCAACCTCATCCAGAGCAACAGGCGGATTCTGGGGCGTAAACTTGAACAGCCCACGCAACGTGTACAGCCGTTCACTTTGGTCGTTGACTTGATTGGAATATTGCTTAAAGACCTCGCGGTTACCAGAACGCACGGCATTCTGCAACAGGGCGATGACCTCAGGATTCATCAAATGGATTTCACCATCACGGCGCCAGGAATATTCTGCCCCACGCTCCAGATCACGATTGGGATCCACCTGCTCAGCATAGGCAAGGCGGTGACGCATCAAGCTTTCGGTGGCAATCAGATTCAAATCTGCTCCACCAATACGACAGGCAGTGCCGGGAAAATACTGGTCCGTGAAGCTCTGATCAAGACCTACAATCTCAAAGATCTGGGCACTACAATAACTTTGCAAGGTGCTGATCCCCATCTTGGAGAATACCTTCAGTAAACCCTTGCCGATCGCCTTGATGTAGTTCTTGGTATATTGATGGACGATTCCAGTCTCATCGTCGGCGCGGTCATTGCCGTCCAAACCGGGAAGCATCCCTTCATTAATCATGTCCTGCAAGGTCTCGAAAGCGAGGTAAGGGTTGACCGCAGTTGCACCGTAACCAAGCAACAGCGCAAAATGGTGGACTTCGCGAGCTTCGCCGGTTTCCACGATGAGTGAACACTGACTCCGCTTGCCAACCTGGATCAGGTGGTGATTAATTCCCGAAAGTGCCAGCAACGCCGGAATAGGAGCTTTTTGCGCACAGACCCCACGGTCGGAGAGCACCAGAATAGTACGACCGGCATCAACCGCAGCCTCAGCCTCTACAAACAGGGCATTCATTCTTTTTTCCAAGGATTCTGAGCCCTGGCTTGCATCAAAGAGAGTACTCAGAGTGGTGCCCTGGAAGTTCGCCAAGTCACTGTGACGTAATTGCTCAACGACATCGTTGGTGATGATCGGATGTTCGAGTGCCAGCATGCGACAGTGTTCTGGCCCAGGCATCAGAATATTACGCGCTGGTCCCAGATACTGGGTCAAGCTCATGACCACCTCTTCACGCAGAGGGTCAATGGCAGGGTTGGTGACCTGAGCAAAGAGCTGGGTGAAATACCAATAGAGTAACTTGCTCTGCTTTGATAGCACCGCTATCGGGGTATCGGTCCCCATAGAGCCCACCGGTTCCTGACCATTGAGCGCCATTGGTGCCATAACCACACGCATTTCTTCCAGAGTGTAGCCAAAACTCCCTTGCTTGTCCCGCAGTTCGCCGCGACTGGCCACCCGCTTAGTTGCTGGAGTTGGCAAGTCATCGAGAGAGATCAAGTAATCACGCACCCAGGAAGCATAGGGTTGAGCTGCGGCAAGATCGCCCTTGATCTGGTGATCTTCCTTGAACTCACCGGTTTCGACATCGATCAAGATCATCTTGCCAGGGGCCAGACGTTCCTTACGCAGAATCTTCTCGGGGGCAATATCCAGGACACCTGCCTCAGAAGCATAGATAATCTCGTCGTCATTAGTGATCCAGTAGCGCGCCGGGCGCAGGCCGTTACGATCCAGAATCGCAACAACTTGACGACCATCACAGGCGACGAGATTAGCCGGACCATCCCAAGGTTCCATCATAGTGGCATGATATTCGAAAAAACCTTTGACGTCGGGGCGTAGATGGGTCTTGGAGACCCATGCCTCGGGAACCATCATCGCCAGCGAATGGGCCAAGCTCCGACCAGTGAGCAGCAATAGCTCAAGAGCGTTATCGAAACAGGCGGTATCCGAACTCCCTTCGATAATCACCGGATCCAGGTCTGGAACCCCATCAGCGAGTTCAAGGTGTGCAAACAAGGCGGTTCGTGCGCGCATCCGGTTGATATTGCCACGCAGGGTATTAATCTCGCCATTGTGCGCCACATAGCGGAAAGGCTGTGCTAAATCCCAAGTCGGGAAGGTGTTGGTGCTGTAGCGCTGGTGAACAAAAGCAATGGCACTGACTAGGCGTTCATCATCCAGTTCAGGGTAAAAAGTATTCAGCTGTTCAGAAAGGAGCATCCCCTTGTAAAGAATGGTGCGACTGGAGAGCGAGCAGACGTAAAACAGTTCTTCGCCGGCAAGCTTGCTTTTACGAATCTCATTCTCCGCCCGTTTGCGAGCCAGATAAAGCATCAGCTCGAGCTGATTGGTTTCGACTTTGCCACGACCAGCAAAAATCTGCATGACCAGCGGTTCTACGGAGCGGGCATTACGACCAATGGTGCTACCATCCGTTTGGGTTGTACGCCAACCAAGGACACTGCAACCGACGCAGGTGAGCTCACGCTCCAGCACCAAGATGCAGGCGGCACGGCAAGCACTGTCTTGCGGTAAAAACACCATCCCAGTGCCGTATTCATCAATCATTGGCAGCTTAAAGTCACAGACCTCACGATAGTAGACATCGGGTATTTGCAGCATCAACCCAGCGCCATCACCATCCAGCGGATCAGCGCCCACTGCCCCACGATGGATCAGGTTGCAGAGAATCTCGATGCCTCGCTTGACGATACTGTGACTTTTACGGCCTTTGATGTTGGCGATAAAACCGACCCCACAGCTATCATGTTCGTTGCTGGGATCATATAAACCCTGAGCGGGTGGCATGCCAAAATGGGTTGTCATGGTTAATCCTTGGTTGTTGTGAGCGGAAATAGGTCACGCTAGGGATAACCGCGGCAACGCGGGTTTCACCTAACTGATTAAGCAACCGCGATGAGAGCGGCTAGAGAAACTGAGGTGGTCAACCTCTGAAGAAAACTAACAGGTTCAAGTGGTTTACTCAATCTGCACAGACGTTTCACGTTACCCCCAAAATCGCGTCTGTGTACCCCTGAGCCACCCTCATTTACCGTAATAGTGAATTACCAACAGACTAAATCAATCGTGTTTTATAAACCCAGGAGCCCCCCTCTGTCAAACGCAAAACCC
>JAOZOH010000304.1 GCA_029933365.1 Desulfuromusa sp.
TATTATTTTTCGTACAGGTGCTAAAATTTTGCGGTTCTGGGACAGGCTCTATTTAGTCATATATGCCGGTAACCAGGTAACAGTTTCAGGCCAGAAAACGACGATTAAAACGCAGATCAGTTGAATAGCGACAAAGGGAATAATCCCTTTGTAGATCTGTGTGGTGGTAATTTCCGGTGGTGCAACCCCTTTCAGGTAGAAAAGGCTGAAGCCGAAAGGTGGCGTCAGGAATGACGTTTGCAAGTTCATTGCGATCAGAATCCCGATCCAGAGCAGATCGATGCCCATATGCTGAAAGATTGGAGCCACGACTGGCACGATAATAAAGGTGATTTCGATAAAGTCGATGAAGAAACCGGCAACAAAAACAACCAGCATGACGATAAGCAGGAAGTGACCTGGTTCCATTCCAGCGCCAAGAATAAGGTTGGTGATGTAACGATCTCCCCCCATCCCCCGGAAAACCAGTCCAAAGGCCGTTGCCCCGACAATTAAAATGAAAACCATGCAGGTTAGTGTCGTGGTGCCACGCATAACTTCACGCAGGGTCTGCAGGCTGAACTTTTTTTGCCAGATGGTGAGCAGGGTGGCTCCCATTGCTCCCACGGCAGCGGCTTCTGTTGGTGAAGCAATTCCGGCAAATATTGAGCCAAGGACTGCAACGATCAAAAAGAACGGTAGCAGGAAGGCTCTGAAAATCTTTCTATACATTCCCGATTTACGAAAATCTGCGAGCTCTTCAGCAGGCATTGCCGGTGCCGATTCCGGGCGAAAAAATGCGACCAGAATGATCCAGAGAATATAGGAACCAACTAATATCAAGCCGGGGATAACGGCACCGATAAACATATCGCCAATCGGGACATTCAGGACGCTACCCAAGAGGACTAGGACAATGCTCGGGGGGATGATTTGCCCCAGAGTGCCGGAAGCGCAGATCGTTCCGGTTGACAATTCCGGGGAATAGCCCCGTTTCAACATAGTGGGGAGAGACAATAGCCCCATGGTGACAACCGTTGCTCCGACAATGCCGGTCGAAGCTGCTAAAACGGCTCCAACAACGACGACTGAAATAGCCAGGCCACCACGCAGTTTTCCGAACAGCATCGCCATTGTTTCCAATAATTCTTCGGCCAGACCAGATTTCTCAAACATCATCCCCATGTAGACAAACAGCGGTACGGCTATCAGTACGTAGTTGGTCATGGTTCCCCAGATGCGCAGGGGCAGAAGTTGGAAGAATCCCATTCCAAATGTAAAGTAGCCGAAGATCAGGGAAACTCCGCCTAAAGTAAATGCGACCGGGAAGCCGAGTAACAAAACTGCAAAGACGGTGGCAAATAAAACCAGGGACATATATTCAGGCATGTTGCTGTTCCTCTACCTTTTCTTTTTCTTCAATTTCTTCCAGCGGACGACCTATAACCGTACAGAATGAGCGCAGGGTAAGGGCGATGCCTTGGAGTAGAATCAAACTGAACCCTGCCGGGATCATGGCTTTGAGGAGATAACGGTAGGGAAGTCCTCCTGGGTCGGGGCTGGTTTCCTGAATAGCCCAGCTCATGCTGATAAAACCTTGGCAGGCCCAGAGGATCAGAATGGAGAAGGGGATCAAAAAAATAAGGCTGCCAAGCAAATTGACCCATGCTTTTCCTCGGGGGGAGAGCTGGGTATAGATCACATCCACCCGCACATGGTTATCCATCTTCAAGGTGTAGGCGGCTCCAATTAAAAAAAGAACAGCAAAGATATGCCATTCAAGTTCCTGAACCCCGACACTGCTTTTGCGTAGAAAATAACGGGTAAAGACGTCATAACAGACAACTAAAACCAGCAGTGTGCTGAGCCAGGAAATAGCATATCCTACCTTGGTATTGAGCCCGTCAATCAAACGAACGATCAACCGGATAATTTTCATAAAGGCCTCCAGTCAGAGCAGGAACATCTGCCCCAGGAAATATTGAACTGCTGATGATCTGTCAACTGCTGTTCTGAGTCAATGATTA
>JAOZOH010000305.1 GCA_029933365.1 Desulfuromusa sp.
TCACCTTTTCTCTTGAAGAGTTGATGACCCTCTATCTGTGCCGTGGTCAGTTGGCGTTTTTGCAGGGGACACCGTTTCAGGATGATCTGGAGGCGATTTTTGCCCGGATTCGTTCCAATATGCCACCGCGCAGTGTCGCTCATCTGGAACGGATAGCCGAGGCGTCTGCTCCTCGATTTCTTGGTTTCAAAGATTATTCGCACCAGCACCAGTTGCTGCAGAATCTGCGGCAGGCTTTATTGCTGCAGCAACAATGTCTGATTCATTACCGCCCGGCAAAAAGGCGTCGGGCCCAGTATCTGATCGATCCCTACACCTTACTGTTCTTCAAGAATGGCCTCTATATCGGGGGGTATGCCCATAAGCGTAAGGCACTCCGGTTATTTGCTGTTGAGCGGATCGAAAAAGTTGAATTACAAACCGAGCGTTTTAATGTTCCTGAAGATTATCGGGTTGAGATGCTCACCGGGACCGCTTTCGGTTTGATTGACGAAGGTAAATCGCAGCAACTGGAATTATTTTTTGATAAAGAGATCGCGCATCTGATCCGCGAACGGACTTGGCATCCTGAGCAGCAGATTGAAGAGCAACCGGATGGCTCACTGATTTTGCGGTTCAGTGCCAGTGGTGACAAGGAAATTCTCGCCTGGCTCTATTCCTTCATTCCGTATGTTCAAGTGGTCGGGCCAGAATCTTTTAAAGAGAAATTTCTGTCGGGATTGCAGGAGGCTTTAGCTTTCAACAAAACAATAAAAAGCTGATGTGACTTATTCTGTCATAGATGTATGTAGAATAGGAGATAACCTAGACTTTTCCAAAGGAGGAAGCGATGATCTGGTTATCCCCGACAAGTGGAACAGAAGAGTGCAGCATCTATTTCGAAATTCGTGATATAGACTTGAAATGCCGTGGAGATGTAACATCCGGAGTGGTCCGTGGGTTACTAGGCGATGGATCATGTGAGCTTTGGGGTGAGGTTTTTCTGGGGCATGATGAATCTGCCCAGATTCTCCCGGTGTGGACTGAGAGTGGCGAGGTCGAATCTTTTTCTGCGGCGGTTGATGAGCCCCTTCTTCAGCAACAAATGTTGTCTGAAGTTAAAATACTTTTGCAAAAAATAGACACTATGAGGGATCATAATCCCGTTGACCATAGGTTCAATTCTGGTTTATCCAAAGATTGTCCAGTCTGCAATCTTGCAGCATGACCTTCTGATAAAATCATGGTACGAGGCCAGAAAAAGGAAAATTGATGAGAAAAATTGTTCTGGCTTCAACCAGCCCTTATCGGCAACAACTTTTACGTCAGTTGCGCTTGCCCTTTATCACTGTGGCACCCAATTTTGGTGAAGAAATAGATCCAAATGTAGCTCCGGCATTGTTGGTTCGTCATCTTGCGCTGGGGAAAGCTCAAAGCCTTGCCGAATCTTATCCCGATGCTCTGATTATTGGTTCGGATCAGATCTTTGTTGATCAGCGTAAGCGACCGGTTGGCAAGGCTGGAAATTTAGAGGTTGCATTTCAGCAACTAAAGCAGATGGTTGGGAAAACACACTGTTTTTATACCGGATTGGCATTGTTGGATAGCCGTAATGGCACAGTGCAGACAGATTATGCGACTTTTTCCGTCAGCTTCAGAAATCTGACTGATGATCAGATTTATAATTATTTACAGCGGGAAAAACCGTTTGACTGTGCCGGATCTTTCAAAATTGAGGGCCTTGGAATTGCTTTGATGGAAAAAATGGAGGGAGAAGATTACAATGCCCTGATCGGGCTCCCTTTGATAAAACTTGTCAGTATGCTTGAACTGGCTGGAGTCCAAGTGTTGGGAGATAATCTTCCATAACAGATGAGTCCGTTTTCATTTTTACTTGATTTATTTATTTGATCAATATATCCTGCCAGACAAGATAAACATTTAGCGAATAGCTATCTACCGAAAGGGCAAAGCCGGAGTGATCCGGTGACGCAAAGCCACGGATCCT
>JAOZOH010000306.1 GCA_029933365.1 Desulfuromusa sp.
TGACCATGTATCTAATGTTCATGTTCACAATCAACCTGGGCGGTGCCTTTATTGATTTCTTTGACGGTTTTGCCGGAACAATTTTTGTTGATGGTTTCGGACGACTGCTTGAGGGGATGCATGCTCCCGCCTGGTTGGTTACAATTCTGGCGGGTGGAATTGGTGGTGGTATCCAGACCATGGCAACGTTTATTCCCCCGATTGGATTTATGTTTCTGTTTCTTTCTCTGCTGGAAGATTCAGGCTATATGGCAAGGGCTGCCTTTGTCATGGATCGTTTTATGCGCGTGGTCGGATTGCCGGGTAAATCGTTTATTCCGATGCTGGTTGGTTTTGGTTGCAATGTCCCAGCAATTATGGCGACCAGAACATTGGAAAATGAGCGTGATCGAACTTTGACCATCATGATGAATCCTTTTATGTCGTGTGGGGCGAGATTGCCGGTTTATGCTCTTTTTGCTGCCGCATTTTTCCCGGTTGGTGGACAGAATCTGGTATTTTTGCTCTATCTCATCGGGATTGCTTTTGCCGTTATTACCGGGATTCTACTGAAGAGTACGGTTCTGAAAGGGGAAATAACCCCCTTTGTCATGGAACTCCCCCCTTATCATATCCCCACCATAAAGGCTGTGGTTTTAAGTGCCTTTGATCGATTGAAAGCCTTTCTGTTCAAAGCTGGGCAGGTGCTGATACCGGTTATTGTTGTCCTTTCCTTTCTTAATTCGATGGGCCTCGACGGAACATTTGGCAATGACGACAGTGAAAATTCAGCTCTCTCATCAATTAGTAAATCGATCACTCCGGTTCTTGAACCGTTTGGCGTGACCGAAGAAAACTGGCCCGCCACGGTGGGAGTTTTTACTGGGATATTTGCTAAAGAAGCAGTTGTCGGAACACTTGATTCGTTATACGGGAGCATGGATGCTGCCGCAGCAGGAGACGCTGAGGAAGAAGAGTATAGCTTCTGGGGTGCTATTGGTGATTCGTTTGCAACCATTCCTGATAATCTTGCAGGCGTTATCGGAACCTTTGCTGATCCCCTTGGTCTGTCGGTTGGGGATGTCAGTGATACCTCATCTGCAGCAGAAGAGCAGGGAGTCAGTGTTGGTACTTTCGGTTCAATGGTGACCCTGTTTGGCTCCAAGGTAGCGGCATTTGCCTACCTGTTGTTTATTTTGCTTTACTTCCCCTGCAGTGCGGCAATTGCTGCTGTCTATCGGGAAACCAATTTAAACTGGACACTTTTTTCCGGTTTCTGGACAACATTTATGGCCTATTTTGCCGCTGTTATTTTTTATCAGACGGCAACCATTGGTCAACACGTTGCAAGCTCAATGGCATGGATATTTTCCCTGTTATGTATTTTTGCTACCATCGTTTTCATTATGAGTCGTATTGGTAAAAAAGAACCCAAAGAGGTTAGTTCAACCGTGTTGAGACGAGGAGAACAACATTGACACCCATTGATATAAAAAAATATCTTATCGAACGAAAATTGGCGACACTCCAGGATATTGCAACCCATTTTCGGACAGAAACTGGCACGATTGTGCCGATGGTCGATCTCTGGATCAACAAAGGGAAGGTGAAAAAACACGATGATTCCCTTGGTTGTCAGAAGGGGTGCTGTCAATGCAATCCGGCTACTATTGTGACATATGAGTGGCTCAGTTAGGTCGACTCTGAACAATAATAGCTGCCAGGGAAAATAATGGAACCATCTAGAAAATAGTGATAAATTGAAGGAGGGGGGGCTTTTTACCAATTCGGATGGTTTTTATGACAAAGCTGAACCAGTACAAAGTTTTTGACAGCCATTTTCACGTTATCGATAAACGTTTTCCACTGGTGGAAAATCGGGGTTATATCCCGGCCGAATTTACTGTCAGCGACTACCTGAAACGAACTAAAAGCTACCAGCTTGCGGGTGGAACGATTATTTCAGGTTCATTTCAAGGATTTGATCAGGATTACCTGCTTGC
>JAOZOH010000127.1 GCA_029933365.1 Desulfuromusa sp.
AGAACAGATCTTCCTGTTCCTGATAGTTGATCATTTTTTGCATCATGCCAAAGAAATTCCCCAGATGGAGGGAACCGGATGGCTGAATGCCGGATAAAACTCGCATTATAAATTTACTCCAAAAGTTGTACGGTTTATTTTGAATGGCGCTGGTTTAAGCAATGTTGCAGTAAACACGGGATTGTCCCCAGGTCCATCGGGGGCTGTCCCAGGTGTTTACGGGCTATGAAATTGCGGTGATTCGCGTCGCAAAAGCCTGGGACAGCCCCCATGCGGGGACGGTCCCGGTTTTGCTGGTATCTATCCTTAAACTAGCGCCATTCGGGACTATTCCTGTTTCTGTTGTTCACCCATCATCGTTGCAAATTGCAGCAGTTGTTGCAGGTCCATACCGCTTTCTTTGAGGATACCGAGCAATATCGGGAAGAGCTGCATCATGAAGCCCGGCTCTTTAATGACTTCGCTAGCCAGATCGGGCAGTGTTTCGAGGATAAAGTTTTTTTTCTCTTCTTTCGGTAGCTCCAGTAGAGCCGCTTTTATTTCTGCAACGGTCATTGATTAACTCTCCCATATTTACTTTCAGGTGTTAGCGGCAAAGGCAATCTTGAAAACATCTGGATATTTATTGACAAAATGGACTTCAATTCCTTCGCGCAGATAATCGGCCAGGTCTTCGTAGTCATCTTTATTCTCATGGGGGAAGATCAGGGCTGTTAGCCCGGCTCGGCGGGCGGCTATGGTTTTTTCTTTGACTCCACCGATGGGGAGAACACTGCCTGTCAGAGAGAGTTCCCCTGTCATGCCAAGCTTTTCCCTGACTGGTTTGTTCATAATCATTGAGAGCAAGGCGGTTGTCATTGTGACCCCTGCTGAAGGGCCATCTTTTGGGGTGGCTCCTGCCGGGACATGCAAGTGGATAAAATGGGTGTCAAAGTAATCTTCGGGAATTTTATATTCTTGAAGATGTCCCATGACATAGGAATAGGCAATCTCCGAACTTTCAACCATCACGTCGCCAAGTTGACCTGTCTGTTTGAATCCTTTTGTTTTGCTCTTCATCGCAGTTGCTTCAATTTGCAAGGTTGCTCCACCCATCCGCGTCCAAGCCAGGCCAGTCACTACTCCGGGTGCGTTTTTGAGTAGTTCTTCTTCAGCAAAAATCGGTTTGCCAAGATAATGTTCAATGTCATGCTTGGTCACGCGAACTTTTTCTACACGTCCTTCAGCAAATTCCATTGCTGCTTTGCGCATAATCTTTTTAATTTTGTTCTCCAAGCCACGGACTCCGGCTTCTCGGGCGTAGCGGTCAACAATGACAGCTACCGCTGCTTTGTTGATACTCACCTGTGCCCTGGTCATACCGTGGCTTTTCAGTGCTTTAGGGATCAAAAAGCGCCGGGCGATCTCCAATTTTTCTTCCAGAATATAGCCTGAGAGGCGGATGACTTCCATCCGGTCAAGCAGTGGTGCAGGAATTGTATCCATCTGGTTGGCCGTCGCAATAAACATGACATTCGACAGGTCAAAAGGAACATCCAGATAGTGATCACGGAAACTGTCATTCTGTTCTGGATCAAGAACTTCTAACAGGGCTGAAGCGGGATCGCCCTGAAAGGATGCGCCGATCTTATCGATTTCGTCCAGCATGAGTACTGGGTTGGCGGTTCCGGCACTTTTCATCGCTTGAATTGCCTTGCCCGGCATGGCACCAATATAGGTACGTCGATGCCCTTTTATTTCGGCCTCATCCCTCATACCACCGACAGAAAAACGGTAGAATTTGCGTTTCAGAGTGTCGGCAATACTTTTACCGACTGAAGTTTTTCCTACTCCAGGTGGGCCCACCAAACAGAGGATGGAACCAGAAATATCCCCTTTCATTTTGCCGACGGCGATAAATTCGAGAATCCGCTCTTTGACATCATCCAGACCGTAGTGGTCGCGATCAAGGACCCGTCGAGCACGTATCAAATCGTAGCTGTCCTTACTGAATTTTCCCCAAGGGAGGATTGTCAACCAATCGAGATAGTTGCGACTCACATTATATTCTGGCGAGGAGGGTTCAATGAGTTGCAGCTTTTCGATCTCTTCATCAACGGCTTTTTGTGCTTCATCGTTCAAAGTCAGTTTTTTTAGTCGTTTCTGATATTTTTCAATTTCGGAAACTTTACCGTCTTTCTCCAGACCCAGTTCTTTCTTGATGGCTTTAAACTGCTCACGCAGGAAAAAATCACGCTGTTGAGCTGAAATTTTTTCTTCTATCTGTTGAGAAATTTTACTCTGCAGTCGGGAGACTTCCAATTCCTTCTTCAATAGCACCAGAACTTTATCGATGCGGCGGTGAATATCGAAGGTCTCGAGGATTTCCTGTAGTTCAAAGCCGTCAGCATTGGTCAAGTTGGCTGCAAAATCGGTCAAGCGAGCCGGGTCGTCCATGCTGGTACGTCCCAAAAATAATTTTATCTCTTCTGAGTAGAGAGGGTTGATCTGGACCAGTTCTTTCAACGTTGAGATGATGGCCATGGAATAGGCTTTCAGCTCTGGATTATCGGTATAGACGGTACTGAGAAAATAGGTCACATCCGCATAGATGATGCTGTTGACTTCGCGGACATCATCAATACTGAAACGTTCCAGGCTATTGACCAGGACATGGGCACTGTCATCATCAGTATGGATTAATTTGAGGATTTTTGCCGCGACCCCGACCCGTTGCAGATTACTGGGTGAATCCTTCTCATCCAGCTCCTGCACCATTACCAGCCCAATCGCCTGTGTGTCACTCTCCATCGCTTGTTTGATGGTGTTGACTCGAGCCTTCCCGTTGACGGTCAGTGGAATAATGACCCCGGGAAACGCCGGACGTGGGCGTAATGGGATGATCGGCAGTTGAGATGGCAGCATGTCTCGTGCTAGAACCAGTCCGTCATCCGGAATGGCCTGCACATCGGTATCAGTTTCAACTTCAATTTCATATTCAATTGATTCGTCGTGGTCTTCAAAATTATCGTGCATTCAATTTCTCCACTATTTAATGAGTTGAACCTGTTGCTCCGTGTATTTCTCTCTATTTATTTTAGGAAGATAATAACATCAGACTTAGAATGTCAATATACCTGTTGTGTAAAATATTGGTTGTAGTTTTTTTCCAATCTTCCCCTTTAGCTTTGGCTGTGGAATAATCCAGTAAAATTTTGCAGAATGAAAGGTTGAACATGTTGAAACGAAATGAAAGAGTTTATCTGATTGATGGCTCTTCGTATATTTATCGGGCTTATTTTGCGATTCGTCACCTTTCCAACTCTAAAGGGGAGGCAACCAATGCTGTTTATGGTTTCACCAATATGTTGCTTACCTTGTTGCGCGAGGAGAAGCCAGATCGGGTGGCCGTTATTTTTGATGCCAAAGGGCCGACATTCCGCAAGGATCTTTATCCCAAATATAAGGCAAACCGCTCAGCGATGCCGGAAGATCTGGTGCCACAGATTCCGCTGATTAAGGCGGTGGTGCAGGCTTTTAACCTCCCGGCGCTGGAGCTTCCTGGTTATGAGGCGGATGATATTATTGCAACTCTGGCAAAACGCTATGCCGATCAGGGGTTGGATATCACGGTGGTGACTGGTGATAAAGACCTGATGCAGATTGTTGGTGAACGGGTGCGCTTGCTCGATACAATGAAAAAGAAGGTATCCGGTCGTAAAGAAGTGATCGAACGGTTTGGGGTTCCGCCAGAGCAGGTTCTGGAAATATTGGGATTGGCGGGCGACAGTTCGGATAATATCCCGGGAGTTCCGGGGATTGGTGAAAAAACGGCCAGCAACTTGATTCAAGAATTTGGAACGATTGAAAATCTGTTAGCTAATATTGATCAGGTTAAGGGGAAAAAGCGTCAAGAAAATTTACGTGAATTTGCTGATCAGGCAAGATTGTCCAGGCAGTTGGCGGATCTCGTTTATGACCTTGAAATTGATGTCCATGTGGATGAGTTAGCTCTGGTTGAACCGGATCGTGATGCTTTGGAAGTTCTGTTCAAACAGCTTGAATTCCCCAAGTTATTACAAGAGTTCAGTGGAAAGCCAGTGCAGGATTCAAAAGATGGAGACTATCTGGTCGTGCTAACTGAGGATGATCTGGATAGCATGATTGATCAGCTCAAAATTAATCGACGGTTTGCTATTGATACAGAGACCACCAGTCTGGTTGCCGTGCAGGCTGAATTGGTTGGTCTTTCTTTTGCCATTAAGCCGAATCATGGCTGGTATCTGCCGGTTGGGCACAGTTATCTGGGGGTGCCACAGCAACTTGATAAAAAGCTGGTCTTAGAAAAACTGCGTCCTCTGCTGGAGAACTCACACTACAAAAAAATTGGCCAAAATATTAAATATGATGCTCTGGTACTGCGCAATGCTGGGATTGAGTTGAAGGGTGTCGATATCGATACGATGGTGCTTTCCTACGTGACCCACCCGCAATCAAAATCACACGGTCTTGATGCTTTGGCGATTGAACACTTGAATCACCAGATGATCCCCTACTCGGAGATGACTGGGAAAGGGAAGAAACAGATCTGTTTCAGCGAGGTTGAGGTGGAAAAGGCAGTCCGTTATGCTGCTGAAGATGCCGATATAACCTGGCAACTGGCTGAAAAATTATTATCACAGCTGCCGGTTGGGAAAGGGGAACAGCTGTTTCGTGAGGTAGAGATGCCGCTGGTCGATGTGTTGACTCGGATGGAATGGTGCGGTATTCGAATCAATGCCGATTTTCTTGGAGAGTTGTCTGGGCAGTTGGGTATGAAATTGGAAATTCTGGAGGGGGAAATCCATGTCCTGGCAGGTGGGGCGTTTAATATTAATTCACCTAAACAGCTTGGGGAAATTCTGTTTGAAACACTCGGACTGCCAAAAGGGAAAAAGACTAAAACCGGTTGGTCAACCAATGTTGATGTCCTGAATAGTTTGGCTGAGGAGCATGAGATTGCCGCTAAAATTCTCGATTATCGTTCTGTCAGCAAGTTGAAAAGTACCTATACGGATGCTTTGCCAAAGTTGCTTAACCCGGCAACGGGAAGGTTGCATACATCTTTTAATCAGGCGGTCACCGCGACCGGAAGACTCTCTTCCAGTGACCCAAACCTCCAGAACATCCCGATTCGAACGGCAGAAGGACGGCGCATCCGTGAAGCTTTTATCCCCGAAGATGGGTGGATTTTATTATCTGCCGATTATTCTCAGGTTGAATTGCGGGTAATGTCGCATATGGCGGATGTTCCCGCTTTGAAAGAGAGTTTTGTTGCTGGAGAAGATATCCACAAACGGACTGCAAGTGAAATCTTCAATATTTTTCCTGAAATGGTCACGGACGAAATGCGTCGCCAGGCTAAAACGATCAACTTTGGGGTTCTCTATGGTATGGGGTCTTTTAGTCTGGCAAAAGATCTGGGGATTGGTCGAGCTGAAGCGCAGCAGTTTATAGACCATTATTTTGAGCGTTATCCCGCTATTCTGAAATATCTGGAAGAAAAGAAAGCTGAAGCACGTGAGTATCAATATGTGACAACCTTGCTTGGTCGGCGCTGTGCAATTCCTGAGATTAACAGCAAAAATGGTGCAGTACGTAGTTATGCTGAACGTAATGCGATTAATTATCCGATTCAGGGGAGTGCTGCTGATATTATCAAGGTAGCCATGGTGAATATTGACAGACGTCTCGCAGAAGAGCAGTTCCAGGCTCGAATGTTATTACAGGTGCACGATGAACTGGTTTTTGAAGTCCCGGAGAATGAACTTGACCAGGTTCGAGAACTGATTAGAACTGAGATGGAAACGGCTGTGACTCTCGACGTGCCATTAAAAGTTGATATCGGGGTTGGTAAAAACTGGGCGGAAGCCCATTAATGGATAATTCCGAAGTATTTTTTCAAGGAGTTGCCCCATTGAATTTAATTTTCTATAATTGCTGTAATTATTCTATTTAAGTTCTCATGTAACTTATTTTTAACTGTTTGAAAGATTACTGTTTTGGCTCTTATTTATATAGATGATTTAACTGAGGGAATGGTTCTGGGCGAAGACCTATTTACCCCCACTGGGCGATTTGTTCTTGCTGCGGGTGCTTCTCTGCAGGGTGACCACCTTAAAATTCTTAAGTCCTGGGGAGTTTTTGAGGCAGATATTGATGAATCGAGCTTAGGGAAAGAATATTGTCAAAATCTGGAATTGAATTCTGAAGTTGTCGAGCGAGCAGAAAGTTATTTGTGGCGGCGGTTTATTCTGAATGATCTGGATCAGGAACCGCTAGCATCTCTTTATCGGCATGTTGTGCATCGTTTTGCCCTGAGCCTGCAGCAAGGGTGGGATCCGGTCGCCTTTTCCGATGCCGCGCTGCCTGCAAGTCAGCAAGATTGTCCGCCACCGCTCAGTGTTCCGCATCTTCTTAAGGGGGATGTGGATATCGTCTCGTTGCCGACAGTTTACACCCATATCGTTGAACTTCTGGATCACCCAAACACTTCATCGCCGCAGATCGCTAAAGTTATCAGCAAGGATGCAAGTTTAACTGTCCGTCTGTTACGGCTCGTCAATAGC
Source organism: Desulfuromusa sp. (assembly GCA_029933365.1). The sequence continues at coordinate 6,588 of JAOZOH010000127.1, forward strand.
CCCTTTTATGGATTTTCCGGTAAGATTGATTCGGTATCACGGGCTGTTTCTCTGTTGGGAACGAATGAGTTAGTGACTTTAACACTGGGAATCACTGTCGTTAAACAATTTCAGAATATTCCTTCTGATTTGCTCAATATGGATTCTTTTTGGCGCCACTCTATCCGTTGTGGCCTGTTTTCTAAAATCCTTGCAGGCTACCTTGGAGAAAAAGCTGTCGAAAAGTATTTTATCGGCGGATTGCTGCACGATATCGGGCGCTTAGTCATGCTTGACCGAATGGCTCCCCAGTATTCTGGAGCCATTGCCAAAGCACGTTTGGATCATCTGCCTATGTATCGTGCCGAGCAAGATCGCCTAAAAACGGATCACAGTATTATCGGTAAGCTTCTGGCTGAAAAATGGCGGTTGTCACCAGCTTTAATTCGTATGATTGGTAGCCATCACTCGCCTCGTCTGGCCCATTATTCCATAGAAGCTTGTATCGTTCATATCGCTGATATCCTTGCCCATGCTAGTGGGCACGAAGTGCTGTTGGTCAATGAAATTCCAGAACTGCAAATCAAGGCTTGGGAAGAAACCGGCCTGTCAGAAGAACTTATTATTCCCACAATTCAGCAGGTTGATGGTGAGTTCCAGGAAATTGTGCGGGTCTTTTTTGGTGGTTTCGATCCAAGTGATGACACTGAATAACTGGACTGTTTTTCAGTGTCATTGACTGTTTTTTATTGCTAGACATAATGTCTAGTAATTTGGCTTTTTCCTGAACTCTGGTGTGGTCAAGGGGGGAGATTGCATTGTCAATGCAGGTTAGGAAGAAGCCGGGACATCTCATTATCCCGGCTTCTTAAAAAAGGATTCAAATCCCCATAGAGGGGGGGGGAGTTCAGTGCCATCGTGAAAACGTCTATTACTGCCATGGTACTCATTTGGTTGAGATGACCGGATTGGGTCTTCCGTGACATTGACCCAATGATCGCTCCTGCGAAATTCCTGTATCTCTCCAATATGGAGCAGGATATCCAGAAATTTTTGTTCAACCTGATCCTCTTTGCCGTTTCTATAAACTACTGGAATCATCAAACCTCTCCTCCCTTAATTTTCTCACTCAATACAGAAAGAAAACAACTCCTCTATTTAATGGGCAGTCAGTTTATCAGTTTCTGCGGGTAAAGGGAACGGTAAG
>JAOZOH010000307.1 GCA_029933365.1 Desulfuromusa sp.
ATTTATTTTATGTCTATAAATCGCCTATTCCCTTGTTTTATAGACCCGTGTTCTGAATTAACCTAACCCGTATTCCGGGGACACGTAACAAGTACATGTCCCCAAAATACTAATCACTACTCAGGCATGTTCGGAATTTTGGTTATCTGCCCCAAGTGATTTTTCAGCGTATATTCCTTGTCATTCTTATCCATAATATAATAATCAGGCATCAGTGGAATCTTGCCAATATTGGTTGCCAGCACATACATCGGTTGCGCCAGTCCAGTGGTATGCCCACGCAGCGCGTCACGAATTAACTCAGCCCCCTTTTCTACCGGGGTACGGAAATGATCAATCCCCGGAGCAGGCTCGCAGTAGAAAACATAATAAGGACGGATACGGATACGCAACAGTTTCTGGTGCAGTTCCCGGAAGTCTGGCACATTATCGTTAATCCCTTTAAGCAGTACCGCCTGATTTCCTACGTTGATACCGCAACTCATCAACTCGTAAACTGCTTTTGCGGTTTTCTCTGTAATCTCCTTCGGGTGATTACACTGAGTGTTGATCCACACCGGAACTTTGTGATATCCACCGATCGCTTTTTTCAAACCCTCGGTTATCCGCTGTGGAAGAACAATCGGCAATCGGGTACCGATACGGATCATTTCGATATGCGGAATCTCACGGAGTTTTGTGATCAGATACTCAAGCTTTTCGTCTGACAACAGTAATGGATCACCACCAGTAATCAGAACATCCCGGATTTCCGGATGTTCTCTGATCCACTCAAGACCCTCATCAACATCAAACCGCAACTGCAACTCTTGATCGACAACCAACTCTTTACGGAAACAGTGCCGACAGTAAATCCCGCACACTTCAACAACCGTAAATGCAATCCGATCTTTGTACTGCCGGGCAATACTGTCCGGGCGAACTTCCTCCGTAGCGCGATTTTCCTTCCACACCAGATAATTATCCATCCCGAACTCATTGACCTTCTCTTTCATCGAAGGGAGAACCTGCATCCTAATTGGACACTTTGGATCATCCTTATCCATCAGAGAGGCAAAATATGGGGTTGTCCCCCATTTAGTTTTCAAAGTGGTAATTGCTTCCCTTTCATCATCAGACACATTGATGTACTTTTCCAGCTTTTCAAGTGTGTCCACCTGATTTTTCATCTGTTCTACCCATTCTTCTGTCATTTCTTCCTCCTTCCGAATTTGACACGACTGCCAGTTTTTAGTTGTTTTGTTGAGCTGCTATTTTAGACCCGGTTTCAACGTAATGTTGCCGAACCACCCTCTCGACCAGATCCAGGTCTTTTGATTTGATACTTTCAACAATTTCCCGATGCCGTCTACCAATTTCAGCGGGACTGTAGAGTTTCCCCCAAAATTTAAAAAACAGAATATGTAGTTTGAGACTAAGCCGATCACTATATTCAATCAGTTGAACATTGTCGCACTTGCTGATCAAAAAATCATGGAACTCACCACCGGTTTCAATAACCATCTTATGGTTCTTTTTTTGTGCATAGGTTTCCATCTGATCAACCTGGTTTTCCAGCCTTTTGATCTCCTCAGCAGAAAACTGGTCGCAGGTAATCATTACTGCGTAACCCTCTAAAACACCACGAGTCGTATAGCTATCAATAATCTGTTTTGGAGAAAATACCGGGATAAAATTCCCCACTTGAGGGCGATAATCAACCAGACCATCCATGATCAACTCTTTCATCGCTTCACGAATCGGTGCCCGACTGATTCCCATCTGCTCCGCTAGCACTGTCTCCTTCAACTGATCACCCGGATGAAGTTCATTATTCAGAAGTAATTGATAAACGTAATCAACAACCTGATCTTTGTAAGTTTTTTTGACAATCGGCATAACTCTATGTATCTCCCTGTCTGTCGAATGTCGACATTAGACATTGATAAATTAGAAGTCAAGCATAAAATGGAACGGGCAGAATATATATTCATCTA
>JAOZOH010000128.1 GCA_029933365.1 Desulfuromusa sp.
ACCATAAAAAAATGCCGGGCTGAAATCAGTTCAGTCCGGCATTTCAATAAAACTTCTAAGCGTACTAAGTATAATATTTATTTAGCTTTAACGTGACACTCTTTACACTTGGTAGGACCTTTTTTCTTTTCCTTGTGGCAGTCTTTACAATTTTTATGGATAGCCATTTTATACTTGAGCTTCTTGCCATCAGTTTTTTTACCGTGACAGCTGCTACATTTTTCAAAACCTTCGGTGTGGTGACATACGTTACAGTCTGATTCCGCAGCTTGGTGTTTGGCATGATCAAAAGTAACCACACCTGTTTTTGATTTGTCCATTTTGATCACAGCAGGACCTTTGTCTTGAGCAACAGCAACAAATGCTGTCCCGACAAAAGCAGCAACAATCAGTAACACGACTAATTTTTTCATCTGTAATTCCTCCCTTTGAGAATTAATTGGTTGGCAACCGGAGCCAAATTAAATCAAAAAGAACGCAACTGTCAACCAATTAATTGTATATTGTATACAATTAAAAGTTGACTAAATCAGTCCATCGTCTGCCATTTTCCCCTGTACCACCTCCGACTTCTTAACCACTCCCGCAGCCATATCCTGTTTGAATTGCAATAGTTTCGCCTCCAATTCAGGATCCTCCGTTGCCAGCATTCGTGCTGCAAAAATACCAGCATTCCGCGAGCCTGCCGAACCGATAGCCATGGTTGCAACGGGAATTCCTGCAGGCATCTGCACCATTGCCAACAATGCATCCAAACCACGCATGGAGGTTGCGTCAATGGGTACGGCAATCACCGGCAGCATCGTCTCTGCAGCGACCACACCAGCTAAGTGAGCTGCCGCACCAGCACCAGCAATCAATATTTTAATGCCTCTCTCACGTGCACCGCGCACATACTTAAGAGTCCGTTCTGGAGTGCGATGCGCACTGGAAACAATCATTTCAAAAGGAACTTCAAACTGTTTCAAAATTTTAGCTGATTCAACCATGATGTCATAGTCGCTATCACTGCCCATCAAAATTCCGACAACCGGCTTTTTATCACTCATTTTTTCTATATCTCCCAGTTTTAATAGTCATACATAAATTGAACACGATGGATACAATGGAAATGCTGGCTAAGCAAAAATTTCGTCCTGCAAGGCTTGGTATTTTTTCAGGGGCGAAGACATACATCAGTATGTCGAGATCCTGAAAAAATGACGTAACGCAGCAGGGCGGACTTTTTGCAACGCCATCAGCGATTCAGTGCCCTGGCACCGATATCGTGTCGAAAATGGACCTTATCCCAATGGATAACCTTAACTCCGGCATACGCTTTATCAATAGCTTCTCTAACGGTATCCCCCAACCCGGTTACCCCGAGCACCCGCCCCCCCTGGTTGACAATCTGACCATCTTTCAAGGCTGTCCCGGCATGAAAAACCATTAAATCTTCTATTTCAGCAGCCCTATCAAGACCACTGATTGGCAGATTTTTTTCGTATGCCCCCGGATAACCACCACTGGCCAGCACCACGCAAACAGCCGCTTTGTCGTGCCAATCGATAGAATCCTGTTGCAACTCTCCACGGGCACAGGCTTGCAATACCGGAACAATGTCCGATTTCATCCGCATCAGTAACGGCTGTGCTTCAGGATCACCAAAGCGAGCATTGTATTCCACCACGCGAGGCTTGCCATTTTTGATCATCAGTCCGACATAGAGGATTCCACTGTATGGACAACCATCCGCAGCCATCCCGTCAATCGTCGGCTTAACAATGGTATCAACAATAATTTGATAGAGGTCATCGGTGACAACCGGAGCTGGTGAATATGCCCCCATGCCGCCGGTATTGGGCCCCTCATCATTGTCGTTGACCCGCTTATGATCCTGTGATGAAGCGAGCGGCAGAATATTTTTACCGTCAGTAAAAGCAAAAAAAGAGGCCTCTTCACCATCCATGAACTCTTCAATGACAACACTGGCGCCTGCCGCACCAAAAACCTGATCAAGCATGATATCGTCAACAGCAGCAATTGCTTGCTCTTCGGTCATAGCAACAATGACGCCCTTCCCCGCCGCCAGGCCATCTGCCTTGACAACAATCGGGGCTCCTTGTTCACGGATATAGGCAACCGCCTGAGCATGGTCGGAAAAACTCTGATAAGCCGCTGTCGGGATCTTATAACGAGCCATCAGGTCTTTGGAGAATCGCTTACTCCCTTCAATCTGAGCAGCCGCTTTATTGGGCCCGAATATTTCCAACCCGGCGGCCTGAAAGACATCGACGATTCCCATCGTCAGCGGCACCTCCGGCCCAACCACCGTCAAATCAATTTTCTCCGCCAGAGCGAAATCAAGCAAAGCAGCAATTTCATCGGCACCAATATGGACACATTCAGCCAATTCAGCAATTCCAGGATTTCCCGGCGCGCAGTAAATCTGCTCCACCAGTAGCGACTGAGAAATTTTCCAAACCAAAGTGTGCTCACGACCACCACCACCGACAACCAGAATTTTCATAATAAAGCTCCATCAATTGAACCACAGAGGTACTGAGACACCGAGAAAACCCAAAAAAGGTAAATATCTAAACCAAATCTCAGTGACTCTGTGTCTCAGTGGTTACATTCATATAGGCATCTCAGTGCCGGAAGTGGCGCATTCCGGTGAAAATCATCGCAATCCCCGCCTCATCCGCTGCAGCAATCACCTCTTCATCGCGGATCGACCCGCCCGGCTGGATAACGGCGGTGATGCCGACAGCAGCGGCGTTATCGATTCCATCGCGGAAGGGGAAAAAAGCATCCGAAGCCATAGAGGCACCGTTAACATCCAGCCCGGCATGTTCGGCTTTGATCGCGGCAATTCGTGCCGAGTTGACTCGGCTCATCTGTCCGGCACCAACACCGATCGTCATGCCATCTTTGCAATAAACAATGGCGTTTGACTTGACAAATTTGGCCACCCGCCAAGCAAAATCAAGATCTTGGTGCTCTTTATCGGTCGGTGCCCGTTTGGTGACAACCTGCAAATCTGCACTCAACAACAGATCAGCCTCCTGTACCAACAAGCCGCCGTTTACTCTCTTATAATCAAGTCTCTGGGCATTTTCTGCCGGCCACTCACCGCATTCGAGTAGACGCACATTCTTCTTTGCAGCAATAATTTCTGGAACAGCCGCGGCAACCTTAGGCGCAATAATGACCTCGACAAACTGCTGGTCAACAATGGCCTGAGCTGTTTCAGCATCAAGTTCCCGATTAACAGCAATGATGCCACCAAAAGAGGATTCTGGGTCGGTAGAAAAAGCCCTCTGGTAGGCATCAAGTAAGGTAGCACCTGTCGCCACACCGCAGGGGTTAGCGTGCTTAACGATGACGCAGGCCGGTGCTTCACCGAACTGTTTGATGCACTCAAGAGCTGCATCGGTATCACCAATATTATTGTAGGAGAGAGCCTTACCCTGTAGTTGGCGCGCCGTTGCAATTGAAGCTTCAGCAATATTTCTTTCTACATAAAATGCCGCTTTCTGGTGAGGATTTTCACCATAACGCATCCCTTGGGCTTTTTGAAATTGCAGAGTCAGGGTTGGAGCAAAATCGGCTGCATCCTTGCTGGTTCTCTTTCCAAGCCAGTTGGAAATCGCGCCATCATAAGCTGCAGTATGTTGATAAACCTTGACTCCCAGCTGGAAGTTAGTTGCCACCGAAACTTCGCCACTGTTCTGCTTCATTTCGGCAATAACAACCTCATAATCAGACGGGTCAACCAGAACGGTGACAAATTTGTTATTTTTCGCCGCACTGCGCAGCATGGTTGGTCCGCCAATATCAATATTTTCAATGGCATCTTCCAGACTGCATCCCTCCTTGGCCACCATCGCCTCAAAAGGATAAAGATTAACGACCACCATATCGATCGGCTCAATATCGTGCTGTGCCATCGCATTGACATGCTCAGGATTATCGCGCAGCCCAAGCAGCGCACCATGAACCTTCGGGTGTAAAGTTTTCACCCGCCCATCCATCATTTCTGGAAAACCAGTATAGTCAGCAACATCCATCACCGGAATTCCAGCATCGCGGATCAATTTGGCCGTTCCTCCGGTTGATAACAGTTCCACTCCGAAACTATTCAATTCACGAGCCAGATCTACAACTCCGGTTTTATCAGATACTGAAATCAATACACGTTTGATAGCAGCCATGGGGTTTCCTTTCGAGGGTAATATCAAAAAAGTTATTGGGATAAAAAAACAGCGAAACAGCCACCTTTCGGCACCGTCTGGCTAATTTTGCATGTATTTAAAGTTTGTACGCTATTTAATATCTGAAATGAAGAGTGTTTTTGGGCCAGTTTGATTAACTGGAAATTGAATGGTTTATTAGCATGATCCCCCCCCCGCTGACAACCGCTTTTAACGTTACGATTCTGGCAAATAGTGCCGCGGAACCCGGTTACCGATACGGCAAAAAATTTCGTAGGAGATTGTATTCAGCTGTTCGGCCCAATCATCTCCAAGGATTGATAGTCCATCGGCAGAGCCCAGCAAGGTGACACAATCACCAATAGCAACATCTGGAACAGCGCTGACATCCAGCATGATCCAGTCCATGCAAACTCTGCCAATAACCGGGATTTTCTGTCCCCGCAGAATCCCCTGGCCGCAATTACTGAGCAGGCGGTTGTAGCCATCCGCATAGCCGATTGGCAGCACCGCAACCCGCATATCAGCATGAGCGTGATAACAGTGGCCATAGGAAATACCACTGCCTGTGGGCAACTGACGCAGTTGGGCAATACAGCTGCGCAAATGCATAACCGGCTGTAAATCTAACTTAGCGGAGAAATCGGGCCCGGGAAGACCGCCATAGAGCATGATTCCGGGGCGCGCTAGGGTACACTCAGGGCACTCCCAGCCACTCAATCCGGCACTGTTATTGAGGTGAATTTCACGCGGTTCAACCCCAGCCTCACGTACCATTTGTAACATCATCCGAAATTGTATCTGCTGGTCTATCGTTACTGTGGAACTCAACTCATCAGCGCAGGCCAGATGGGACATGAAGCCTTCAATCACCAGTCCATCCAGTTGGTGCAACTGCGGTAGAAATTCCTGCAATTGCTCGGGGAGAAAACCAACTCGCCCCATACCGCTGTCAACTTTCAAGTGGACCTTCAACTGCCGTTGCTGCAGTTTCGCCTCCGCATTAAGTCGCAAGGCCGTATCCACATCCAGCAATGTTGGCATTAAATCATGCTGGAAAAAAGCACCTTCCTGGCCGGGAAAGCAGCTACCAAAAACCAGTAAACTATCGGTAATCCCGGCACGACGTAATTCCAACGCCTCCTCCAGAGTTGCCACAGCATAATCACAAATCCCGAAAGTTTGCAAAGCCTGAGTAACGGGAACGGCACCATGACCATAGGCATCAGCTTTCACAACCGCCAGAACACGCTGGGCAGGAGAACATAAGTCTACTGCCTGTTGTAAATTATGGCTTAATGCCGACAAGTCAATTTCTGCCCAGGTCGGGCGGGAAGAACAAGTCATTGCTAAAGCTTCTCCCAAAGGTAAAAAGGGTCATTGATTATCCATATTGACTCCATAAATTTATACTTCCGGGGCCTTCCTGTAAAGGAACAATAGACTTAAAGATTAATTGACACCAAGATTTTATGCTGTTATGATTCCAAACTAATTTTGGAATTCTCATTCTAAAATTTTCAGAATTCCTATTTACACAACATAAACGACAAGTTATCAATCTTGTCACCATATTAATTATAAGGAGATTGCCAATGGTTTCCGGTCTCTATCTCATCACAGACAATAATCAAGATGGAAGATTGCTGATAAAAGTTGAAGCGGCACTGACCGGTGGGGCAAAAATTGTCCAATACCGGGCCAAAGATATACGTCCTGATGAGCGCCGGGAAATGGCGGAAAACTTAAAGTCTCTCTGCCGCAGACACGAAGCCAGCTTGATTATTAATGACCTTCCAGAACTGGCTCACGAAATTGATGCTGATGGAGTTCATCTTGGTCAGGACGATATGTCCATTCTTCAAGCCCGTCAGATACTCGGCCATCACAAATTGATCGGATTTTCCACCCACAGTGTCGACGAAGCCCTTAAAGCTGAAGCACATGGGGCTGATTACATTGCCATTGGCAGTATTTTTCCAACCGACAGTAAGGATGCAACCACGCTGGTTGGGCTGAAAACTTTAAAAATGGTGCGCAAAGCAGTTCTTATCCCTGTAGTCGCCATCGGTGGTATCAACCCCGACGGAGCATTTGAAGCATTGGACGCCGGAGCTGACGCGATTGCAGTCCTTTCCGGGGTTATGGCGGATGCTGATCCCGCCCGTGCTGCCAAAGAGTATTCACTCCTATTCAATCGGAACAAACCTGCCCCTAATGGAAAAGTTCTGACGATTGCTGGATCAGACTCTAGTGGTGGCGCAGGAATCCAGGCTGATATCAAAACCATCACCCTGCTCGGCAGCTACGCCAGCAGTGTTCTGACTGCGCTTACTGCACAGAACACCCTTGGGCTGAACGAAACCTATATGGTACATACCGATTTTGTCATCAAACAGCTTGAAGCAGTACTGGATGATATTGGAACCGACACCGTTAAAACTGGAATGCTTAGCTGGGGGGGTATTGTCTCACGCGTTGCCAGAACTATCGAAGACCGTTCGCTGCTAGCTGTCGTCGATCCGGTGATGATCGCCAAAGGGGGTGAATCGTTGCTCGACAAGGAAGCCCACGACAGCCTCATCTCCCGCTTACTCCCGCAATCTTATTTGTTGACCCCCAATCTTCCTGAAGTGGAAGTGATGACCGGAATCGAACCACGAAACGTCACAGAGATGATCGAAGCGGGGCGCAACCTGCAAGAACTGGGAGCGCGTAATGTTTTAATCAAAGGTGGCCACCTAAGTGGTGATGCCACAGATGTTCTATTACTGGGAGATGATGAGCACCAATTAAAATCACAACGCTTTGACACGATCAACACCCATGGCACCGGCTGCACCCTTTCATCAGCCATCGCAACCTTCCTTGCTCAGGGGTACCCGCTGAAACGCGCTGTGGAACGGGGAAAACGTTTTGTTTCTCTTGCGATTGAGCACTCGGTCCAGATTGGTCGAGGACACGGGCCGGTCAACCATATCCAAGCGGCCATGCTACTCTTGCATGAGCAGGAACCTATAGACTAGATTTTGCAACACATCATTATTTTTCAACGGCAGTGTGACCACCTTAGCACTGCTTTTCTCTGTTGACTTTCATGTTACCAAACTGGTAATTCTATTACGTCTAAATGACACGCTAGGGGCGTCTTTGTTACTGAGAGTTCCAGATTTCTGGAACAACCCTTGGAACCTGATCCGGTTTATACCGGCGTAGGGAAGCGGCTGTAAATACCGATTAAATCTATCGATAGCCGCCTTTTTGGTGGCTTTTTTGTTTTGTAGGTCGACCAGTGTCCTGTCATGTATTAACTGTAGCATCTTGCTTGTTATTTTACGCGTCGACTGCGTTGTGGCTTTCGCTGTATAGCTTTGGCTATGCAGCGAAAGTCACGCTTTGCTGACACGCAAAATTTCTGCGTAATTTTTCAACA
>JAOZOH010000308.1 GCA_029933365.1 Desulfuromusa sp.
GAAATCTGTTGTGGCGCAAGCCACCCGGGGTTCGAATCCCCGCCTCTCCGCCATATCAAAAGCCCGGCAATTTTGCCGGGCTTTTTGTTTCAGATCAATATGCTACAACTCCTTTGGTGAGGATAGATTCAACTTTTTCTTTCTTCATCCTTAACTTAATCTATCTGTTCTGACAGCAAATCATCACAAAAACTCTGCGATTACCCCCCTTTCTTCGGTGGTACTTTTTGTATCGTTATAAATATGTATAGTCAAAAACATCCTATTTTATTTAAGCAGTTAATTCAGTAAAATCATATAGTTAATATGTTTAGAACGGCGACTACTTATCATGGATATCTCCAGAGCTGCCAAGATTAATGAAGTAGCCATCAAGGTCTAGGTGGAAAGCACCCGTGGCACATCAAAAAATAGAAAATACCTGAGATCCAACCACTAAGAGGCTATTGTTCCCAACTCTGACCATCTACCATTTTGTCAAATACTTGGAGGGCTTCCTGATATTTAAACAGCCCATTTCTAACATTATGCCAAGATTCAACTTCATCTCGACGCACACATAAAGACGAAATGAAAGGCTTAAACTTTGCTGCTACAGGGATGTTTTTATAACCAAGTGCGACTAAGGCTGCAAATCGGTGCTTCCCACCAACATTAACCCAAACCCAGCGATGCTTTGTCAACAAAAACTGACCGTGAATATGGCCAAACCTAGCTGTATTATATCCATTTTTTTCAATACTCTGATAGACATCAACTAAGCGCTTAAACTCCAACTCGCACAATAATTTCGAGGCGGGACCAAAATATTGCCAGCCGTAGTCAATACCTGGTTTAAGCCCTAATTTGTACGCTTCTCTGGAAAGAAGTTTTTCAGCAACAGGATCGATACATGATCGTTTCAACTTATTGTCATGGGTAATTCCCCACCATGGCAAAACTGTCGCCATTGGATGGATTTTTTCCATAATTTCAGATTTTATATTCAGTACGTCTGCCATAGAGCGTGGACAACAGTGCTCATAATAATTGGTTAACAAAGATAAGGCATACGACCTGTTGCCATCAGCAAAAGCATGTAATGTTTCAATAAATGGGTTCTTATCGTTAATATAACCAAAGATATTAGAACGGCACCTGTCAGTAGGTAGGTAATATACATCGACATCTCTGTCCCAGCTATTTAAAGGATGCAGGTCATCCTCAAGACTGAGATGTACACAGCTTTCCTTTCTTTTCCTTAACCTACAAATCAACTTTGTAAAGCTATTCAAATTCTCTCCACCTATCGGCCTTGAGCTCGATCAACTATCTCTGATACTGTCATCTAGGCAGGAAGATCACTATCATCTGATAAATTCCTTCCAGCAAATCATAATTCTTGTACAACTTTTCAATACATTCTCTGACCCAAGAAATCGGCTCTCTTTCATATCGTGTGGGTAACAGTAGTTCATTTTCAACTATCAAATACTTTCCTCAACCGCAACCTCTTGTGATGAACGGTGGAGTGGGAAGATGAGTGAGTTTGCCATCCATCAGGCAGGATATGGTGATTACATGGCGGGTCGTTCCGTATCCCCTGGCTCATGCTTTTGCGTACCGAATGATGGAGTTGGTTCCTTCAACCCCACCATTTTTAAGATGACCGTCAAACCAAGAGAGGATACCGTTCCAATGGTGACGAATTGTTCGGGCCACTTCTCTTATCGATTCCAGGCGACTGCGATTAGCCCAACTATACCAGCGGTTCAAAGACTCTTTGGCATCGGTGATTGACGTACACTGCTGATAAACCTCTTGGAGAGTTGTTTTAATCTGCCAAGCTCTGGCTGAAATTCTCCACAAACTTTCATCCACCCTCAGTCCAATTTAACCCAAATTATAGATAAATTTTTCTTATATTTATAGTATGCTATGCTACCCAATTAATA
>JAOZOH010000309.1 GCA_029933365.1 Desulfuromusa sp.
CTCAGATTATTATTGATAAAGCCTATCAACCTCTTGGCGTTGAGCTTAAAACGTCTGAGGTTTTTATCTCAGACGGATCGAAATGTGATAGTGGCAATATTCTCGATATTTTTGATCTTGGTAATAAGGTTGCTATCGGTGACCCGGTCTATCCGGTTTATAATGATACCAATGTTATGGTTGGTCGTAGCGGCCAAATTGATGATCGGGGTTATTATGAAGGTCTGGTCTATATGCCCTGTACCGAGGAGAATGGATTTAACCCAGATTTCCCGAGTGAAAAAGTGGACCTCATCTATCTCTGCTATCCCAATAATCCAACCGGAACCGTTGCTACGAAAGAGCAATTGCAAGCCTGGGTTGATTACGCAATCGAAAATAATGCGGTCATTTTATTCGATGCTGCCTACGAAGCATTTATTACTGAAGCCGATATTCCTCACTCCATCTACGAAATTGATCGGGCCAAACAATGTGCTATCGAGTTCCGTTCTTTTTCTAAAACAGCTGGATTTACCGGAGTGCGCTGTGGACTGACCGTCGTTCCCGAAGAACTCATGGGGATCACTGCCGATGGTGAAGAATATAGTCTCAACAAGCTCTGGAACCGCCGCCAGTGTACCAAGTTCAACGGTGCCTCCTACCCGGTTCAGAAAGCAGCGGCCGCGGTTTACAGTGATGAAGGGTGGGCGCAGGTCAAAGAGGTTATCGATTTCTATATGGAAAATGCCCGGATTATTCGTGAGGGATTAACTGCAGCCGGAATCAATTGTTTCGGTGGAGTCAACGCCCCCTATATCTGGCTGAAAACTCCAGAAGGGATGAGCAGCTGGGACTTCTTCGACAAACTCCTGAATGAATGTCATGTCGTTGGCACTCCCGGTAGTGGTTTTGGCCCCAGTGGGGAGGGGTATTTTCGTCTCTCTGCCTTTGGTGACCGGAAAAATATTGAAACCGCAGTGCAGCGGATCAGGGAAAAATGGGGGAAGTAACAATTCTTCTCAGAACTTTAACAAAGGGCGGCCAAATTTTGGCCGCCCTTTTTGATTCAAAGAGAGGATCAATACCATTTGAGCACATAGTAGCGGACATAGATATAGATCATTGATAGGAATACCGTCATAATCATCACTGGTAGGCCATATTTGAGAAACTGGCCAAAGCTGATTTTATGGCCGGCTTTTTCACTCAGACCAACGACAATAACATTGGCAGATGCGCCGATAGGAGAGCCGTTACCACCAAGACAAGCTCCCAGCGCCAGTGACCACCAGACCGGCATCACTGCTACATGCTGGATATGCTCGACTGTTGCAGTTCCCGGTGCCAGACCGTACACCTTATGAATCATGTCGATAATCAGTGGGTTCATCGTTGCAACAAAGGGAATATTATCGACCACCGCTGAACTGACGGCCGAAAACCAGAGCATCACCATTGCCAGCAGCTTCATATTTTCAGGTTGAGGATCGGTGACGGCAATCATGGCCCGCGACATATCTTCAACCAAGCCAACCTTGACGATCCCACCGATGATAATAAACAGCCCGATAAAAAAGAAAATCGTCGGCCACTCCACATCGGCAAGAATACTGTGGGGCTCTTCTCCCGAAACCAGCAGCAGAGTGGTTGCCCCCATCAGGGCGACGGTTGCAGGCTCATAATGGAAAAATCCGTGTAGCATAAAACCAAGGATAGTCAGACCAAGAACAACCAATGACTTTTTCAGTAATGGCACATCTTTGATTTGCTCTCTTTCATCCAGAGTCATAATCCGTTTTTTGAGCTCATCTCGGACGTGCAGTCGGTTACCGAAGATAATTTTCCAGGCGAGCATCCAGAAAATAAAAATAATAACAATCGCCGGAGCCAGATGAACAATGAAGTCCATAAAATTGAGGCCGGCTTTTGAGGCAATCATGATATTGGGAG
>JAOZOH010000129.1 GCA_029933365.1 Desulfuromusa sp.
ACGGGACTTGCTGGCCGAAGTCATTCCATTCGATATTGAGGGTCGTTACCCTGAATTGTATTTCCCCGCACCCACCCAAACTGAGGCTGATGGAAAAAAAGGGACAGGCGAACTGTACTTTTTATCCTGTCAGGTGAATGCCAAAAGGTTTGGATGGGATGGAAATATAGTAAGGACGGTTAATATTTCAAGCTCAGGGCAGATTACCAACACTCAGTTATCAAAACCAGCTCAAAAGTAGACCTCTAAAGTAAACTGCTGAGATTCTTTTGTAATGGAGGTAAATCGTTCTGGATTGTTTCCCAGATAACCTCTATATCGACGCCGAAGTATTCGTGAATTAAAATGTTGCGTATCCCTTTTAGTTGAACCCAAGGAATATTTGAAAACTGGGACTGTATTTCTGGTTGAATATGGTTTGCAGCTTCGCCGATAATTTCAAAATTTCGGATAACTGCATCTATGGTTTTTTGGTCATTTTTCCAAGTTGGAAAGTCCATATTTGCGGTGTAATTAAAAATGTGCTGAATAGATTCGAGAATATCTTCGATTCTCAGTTGCCAATGCCTAGTGGACACGGATCGCCTCGGATAGAATTTTTTCACGTAGTTGTTGTTTGATGGCTTTGTGGGTAACAAGGTCAACCGGGACACCCAGAAGCAATTCCAAGTAATTTTTTAATTCTATATATTTAAATAAACCCGGTGTCTTTGTGAATTCTACTAGGAGATCAATGTCACTATCAGATTTTGCTTGGTCGCGTGCGACAGAACCAAATATTGATAAGCCTGAACCCTGCTCTTGATTGCGTAAATCAACCAGATTTTCTGCCAATTGTTTTCGTGCTATGTCACATTTCATAAAAAAATCCCATCGTCTATTTTGTTAACTCTGCCATATGGTCAGGATGATGTAAAGCAATCATTAGGGGGTATGTTTTTACTTTTACTTCATGAAAGAAAACGGGAATTATACTTGCTTGGTGTCCTTTGCGCCTTGAGTGAGAGCAGCGAACGGGCGTGAGACAGGTTTTAAATTTAAGGGAGGAAAGGAAAGGGGACAGGCGAAATTATGCTTTAAATTATTTGAAAAGCAGTTTTTTACTCGAATAACCAGACTCCAAAATCTTTTGATGCAACTTTTATGTCATTCAGTTTGGGACTGCAAGTACCACATCGTTTGGATACCAAAATGCCGTAGAAAAGTACTCTATGGTCGGATTCGGCAACAACTTGGCGAAACGATACGCGAATTGGCTCGTCAACGGGAGAGCTTGGTTTTGGAAGGTCATTTATGTTCCGACCATGTTCATGTGTATATCGCGATTCAGCTAAAATTTGCGGTAGCTCAGGTCGTCGGTTACATCAAGAGGAAAAAAGGGGACAGGCGAAATATAGTTGAACAATTCTGTATCACCGTTTATTCTGTAGGTGTGATCTTAAACATGCAAACCTATGGAGATTTTATGCCCCGTAAACCCAGATTAGTTGTCGAAGGTGAAGCAGCTGTTTATCATGTGATGTCACGAACTGCCCTGGATGGTTTCGTGTTGGGGGATGCTGAAAAAGACCACTTATTGCAATTGATTCAACATTACAGTGCTATCTATTTTGCCGAAGTTCTGAGTTTTTGCCTCATGGGCAATCACTTTCACTTGGTTGTGCGGATACATCCAGGCGAGGGATATTCAGATGTCGAGGTTAAACGTCGTTATTCAATTTACTATCAGGATGATGATAAGAGGGAAGAGCCACTTCCTGGCCAAATAGCAATGTTTCGCCATAAGTGGGAACAGCTGTCTGAATTTGTGAAAGAAATCAAGCAGACCTTTTCCCGTTATTACAATAAACGCCACAACCGGCGTGGTTTTTTCTGGAGTGATCGGTTTAAGAGTGTTTTGGTCGAAGATGGCGAAACCTTGATTAATTGTCTTGCCTATGTTGATCTCAATCCTATCCGTGCTGGGCTGGTTGAGCGCCCAGATGACTATCGTTGGAGTTCTCTTGCTTATCATCAGCAAACAGGGAATAAAGGTAATTTCTTGTCCCTTGATTTTGGTTTGATTGACGCTGAAGGTTTAACACCGGAACAGCGTTTAGCAAAGTATCGACAGTTTGTTTACGAAGTCGGTGAAATAAAAACTGAAAAAGGGAAGAGTCTTGCTCCGCATATTGTTGCCCGGGAGGCAGGGAAGGGGTATTTACCGACGGGTTCTGATCGGTTTTTAAGACGTACCCGTTACTTTACGGATAGCGGCATTATAGGGAGCCGCGAGTTTGTTCGTAGTTTTTGGCAAGTATTAAGATCTAAGGATGATAATCCTGATAAACAACCAAGAAAAAAGGGGACAGGCGAAATATACTTGAACAATTCTGTATCACCGTTTATTCTGTAGGTGTGATCTTAAACATGCAAACCTATGGAGATTTTATGCCCCGTAAACCCAGATTAGTTGTCGAAGGTGAAGCAGCTGTTTATCATGTGATGTCACGAACTGCCCTGGATGGTTTCGTGTTGGGGGATGCTGAAAAAGACCACTTATTGCAATTGATTCAACATTACAGTGCTATCTATTTTGCCGAAGTTCTGAGTTTTTGCCTCATGGGCAATCACTTTCACTTGGTTGTGCGGATACATCCAGGCGAGGGATATTCAGATGTCGAGGTTAAACGTCGTTATTCAATTTACTATCAGGATGATGATAAGAGGGAAGAGCCACTTCCTGGCCAAATAGCAATGTTTCGCCATAAGTGGGAACAGCTGTCTGAATTTGTGAAAGAAATCAAGCAGACCTTTTCCCGTTATTACAATAAACGCCACAACCGGCGTGGTTTTTTCTGGAGTGATCGGTTTAAGAGTGTTTTGGTCGAAGATGGCGAAACCTTGATTAATTGTCTTGCCTATGTTGATCTCAATCCTATCCGTGCTGGGCTGGTTGAGCGCCCAGATGACTATCGTTGGAGTTCTCTTGCTTATCATCAGCAAACAGGGAATAAAGGTAATTTCTTGTCCCTTGATTTTGGTTTGATTGACGCTGAAGGTTTAACACCGGAACAGCGTTTAGCAAAGTATCGACAGTTTGTTTACGAAGTCGGTGAAATAAAAACTGAAAAAGGGAAGAGTCTTGCTCCGCATATTGTTGCCCGGGAGGCAGGGAAGGGGTATTTACCGACGGGTTCTGATCGGTTTTTAAGACGTACCCGTTACTTTACGGATAGCGGCATTATAGGGAGCCGCGAGTTTGTTCGTAGTTTTTGGCAAGTATTAAGATCTAAGGATGATAATCCTGATAAACAACCGGCAAGGATATCTGGACTGGTCGGGGTATTTTCTTTGCGACGGTTGAATGATGAAAAATGAAGGGGGCTTACTTTTATCTAATTTATATGTTCGTCCTGTCGGAAGAGCTTTGTTGTTACCTTATAAATATCTCTGCGATGACCAAGGGCAACTACGATAATGTGCCGTAAATTGTCGTTTACCTGGTATATAATTCGATAGCGTTTAATCTTTAATGTCCGAAAAAAGCTGAGCTCTTCGCGCAACTGCTTGCCCGAATAGGGATTGTCTTTTAGTATATTCAATGCAGTTTTTAACTGTTTTCTCACCTCCGGATGCAGATTTTTGAAAAAGCGGATTGCTGTTGGAGTGAGCTTTACTCTATACATGTTTACAGTTCATCCAGATCTACCAGGTTTTCACCGTTTTTCAACTCCTTCATCGAATTGCGCAATTGCTCCATCATGCTGCTGTCAGAGAGTATCTCTATTGTTTCCTGAAGTGCTGTATAGTGATCCATCGAGATCAGCACAGCATGTGGTAGTCCGTTTTTTGTAATGGCAAGCGTGCTGTCATAAATTCCAATATCCCTTATAATATTTAATATCTGACTTTTGGCCTTTGTTACGGGAATGTATTCGTCTATTTTTTCCATGATAACCTCCATAATTTTAGTGGTCATTATAGTGACTATTGTGACTATTGTAAAGGAGCAGATTTTAGAGGTAACAGGGGGAATGGTCAGGTGCCTTTTTTTAGTTTAGCGACAGCTGAACGCAGATTTCAACTGATAGAAAAAGAATATTTGACAGGATGAAATCGGATAACTGAAATACCCATCAATTTTTTTTGTTGCAGGCAAAAACCAATCAGCTTTTCATTCTGCAAAAGAGAGAAAGTTTTTGGAATCAATAGGGGATCGTAGTTTTCATAGTTAGTTCATAATTTGTTTCAACAATCAGTTCTACGTTTTGACAGATGGTGTTTCTTTGTGTATGATCATGTGTATATGGAGGTGTTTTTATGCGAACAAATGTTGTCCTTGATGATGATCTTATCAATGAAGCAATTAAATTGAGTGGAGTAAAAACAAAAAAAGATGTTATTAATTTTGCTCTTCAGGAATTTGTTGCAACGAGAAAAAGAGGTAACCTTCTGGATCTTGAAGGAAAGATAGAATTTCAGGACGATTACAATTATAAAGCAATGCGAGAAAATGATGATACTCGTTGATACCTCGGTGCTGATCGATCTGTTTAAGGGGCATGATAACGAAGCTGTCGCTAGCTTTCATGACATTGTTCGACAACAGGTACCATTTGGTATCACTTCCGTGATTTATCAAGAGATTTTGCAAGGTGCAAAAACAGAAAAGGAATATGCTTCTCTTAAAGAATATCTATCTACCCAGCGCTTTTTTCATCCGAAGGATGTTCTTGCTTCCTATGCAGCGGCTGCCACCATTTTTTATTCCTGCCGGCGAAAAGGGGTCACGATACGCAGTACTATAGATTGTCTTATCGCACAAATTGCCATAGAACACGAACTGTTGCTGCTGCACAATGATAAAGATTATACCGCAATGGCACCGGTGATAGGTTTGCAAATATACAAGTAGGGAAGTAGGGGGCGGGTGATTTCTTTTACAGATTTTCACCGATGAAAATTAGGACATTTGACGACAGGATAAAAATCCGATGAAAACGGATTAAGTCAAAATCTGTCTTTGGGTTTTATGGTCAAAACCATCAGATTGTATCCTGTCTAGTAAACCTCAGGGGTCAGGTATTTACTTTTAACTGGGAAGGAGCAGTTTTTTCATTCGAATAACCAGACTCCAAAATCTGATGATGCGATTTTTTTAAATCCTTTATCGTTGGTGATGATGCCGCTTGATTTGGATTCTAAGGCTGTTGCAATATGAATAGCATCGGGGGTACGTAACCCATGGAGGGCGCGGAGTCTGCCAGCAGTTGTCGAAATTTTTGTCGTCAAGGGGATAGTCTTCAGGTTGGGAAAGTTAGAAAGAATGTGGACAATCATTTCAGCATGTTTATATTCTTTGGTTTTGTAGGCTGGCACCAGTAGTTCGGTAAAAACCAGCGTAGAAATAATTGCTGAAATCTTGCCTGTTTCAATCTTGGTAAATATCTCTTTTGCTGTTTGATAATGACGTGGGTGTTGTTCCAGAAAATAGATGATGGTGACAGTGTCGAGCGTGTAGCACTGATTTTCTGGAAGGAGTTCTGGATTCAAGCCGTCCATTGGTCTCTTTCATTATCCAACTCTTTTTCGTAATCGTGCCAAATGTCAGAACCGCAGGAATCCAAGGCATCTACTGCCGATTGTGACGATTTACGGATCACGATGACATTGTTTTCTGCAGAAATTTCGAGTTTATCACCTGGTTTAATGTCTAATTGTTGCCGAATCTTGGCAGGGAGAACAATCTGTGATTTGCTGCTAAGTTTTGCTAATGGCATGAGTAGCCTTCCTTTCGCTTTACTTTATAGTAAAGCGTTTTGTGGTTTATGTCAATAGCTTTGATAAAGTACCATTCAATCTTTGCAGACTCCGATGGGGGAAGTGATTATTTCTAGGTGCAGATTTGTACTGATAAACATTAGAACTATAGAGCTACCGCCAGCTCCCCTGATGCCGTTTGATCCAACGGGACATGAACTGACCCTGAACTTCGGCATTCTCTTGGAGTGATTCTGGATTTTGATAAAGATAATCAGGTTGAACTGCTACAGATGAAGATGTTACTGGACATCAGATGGTCATGTTGCCGACTGTCTAGCCGGTAAAAGTTAAATCGAAATAAGTTTTATCCACGGAATGCACGGAAAAATCTGGAAAGGTCAAAATCAGCCTCGCGCAGAGTACGCGGAGAACGCCAAGAAGATCAGGACCAGGAACTGTCTTTTGGATTTAAACAATAAAAAGCATTGAAGGGATTTCCTCTGCGTCCTTTGCGCCTCGAATGAGAGTAGCGAACGGGCGAGAGATAGATTTGAATTCAAAAAGATATCTTGATCTTGACTCTGTTTTCTTCCGTGAATTCTGTGGACAAAAAGAATGAGGGGCAGGTGTTTATTTTTACTGAGAGAGTCAAGGTTTAGTCTTGAATACTGCCGATTACCCCAGACGTTTATTTAATTGGTTAACAATATCTCGTTTTTCATGAATAACACCAATAATCACTGGGGCTGTATGATTTTTGACAATATAGAAAATGTAGTGATACTTGTATTTGCTGACAAATAAATCAGGGAAAGCTGTTGAAAATGTACGTTTTGGTATCTCATTCTTTGCGATGCTCAGAAAAGTATTCTTAAGGCCAATCCGGTATCGTTCAAGTGCTTCTCTACCCCAAGTATTCAGAGTATATCGTGCAATCTCTAGCAAGTCATTTTCAGCATCGGTAGACAGGCTATAAGGTTGCATTATGTGTTTTTTCTTCTAGAACCTCATTGAAGATATCATCAACTGATTTGGATGAGAGCTGCCCGTTATTTGCGGCTTCAATCCGTGGTTCTAAAAACTCTTCAAGTCTCTGTAGGGCAATCTGTTCTTCCAAATTTGGCAATGTGCGCTTAAGTACATAATCTTTGATAGATTGACCTTGTAATGCAGCTGCAGCTTTTAATCTTTGATGTTGATCAGTAGTTATTTCAATCGATAGTCGCATGGAGTGAATGCCTCAAAAATAATAATTACCTCTTTTTCTTCATTCTATACTAAAACAACAAATTGTCAATTTGTTACATTTGTCACGGAAAAAAGACATTAGAATTATGCTTATATGTCACTGGCAACCGGATGGTGATGTGGATACCGTCTAGTCGGTGAAAGTTAAATCGAAATAAGTTTTGTCCACGGAATGCACGGAAAAATCTGGAAAGGTCAAAATCAGCCTTTCGCAGAAGACGCCAAGAAATTCAGAATCAAGAACCTTTTATTGGTTGAGGGTCAAAACCATCAGATTCTATCCCGTTGATCCTGTCAATAAGCTGTATTTGTAAAACTTCATGATTCACTGACGATTTCTCTTTACAATGCGTGTCAAGGTGCATATTATTTGTATGCGCTCATCTTGATTTCCTGTGAGGGACTATCTCGAAACAATTTCCTCAATAAATGTCCACTATTGGACACAACTCCGATAGGAGAATTACTATGAAAATGATAAGAAAAACATTGATCTATTGTTTGTTGATTTTAGTGTTTGGTTTAACCAGTCAGCCGGCGTTTTCTTCAACAAAAATTGACATTAA
>JAOZOH010000310.1 GCA_029933365.1 Desulfuromusa sp.
TCAAGTATTCCCATTGCCTTTTCTACCCGGCTGAAGTATAAAAAAATCGTTCTTCTACTGTACTTTTACGGGATAGATTAAATGGGCTACAGAACTCTGCAACAAGCAGTCAACGCTCTGGAAAGTAGCGGACAACTGATCCGTATCAGCCAGACGATTGATCCAAACCTGCTGGCTGGAGCGATCCAAAGGCGAGTCTATCAACATCAGGGGCCAGCGCTGCTTTTTACCAATCTTGCCGGCAGTCGTTTTCCTGCTGTAGCCAATCTGTTTGGCACCCTGGAAAGAACCAGATATTTATTCCGCGACACGTTGCGTCAGGTTGAAACGCTGGTCAAATTGAAACTTGACCCAAAAAGTTTGTTTAAAACACCTTCTTCACTATTATCAGCCCCACCTGCTGCTTTACATCTACTCCCTAGACGAGTCAAATCTGCCCCGATTTTACAGCACCAAACAACCATCAGCAACCTACCGCAGATAAAAAGCTGGCCGGATGACGGTGGAACCTTCGTCACCCTGCCGCAAGTCTATAGTGAAAGCGGTAAGAAACCAGGAATCCGTTCCTCAAATCTGGGAATGTACCGGGTGCAATTGTCGGGGAATGATTACCTTCAAGATCAGGAAGTTGGTCTTCATTATCAGCTTCATCGCGGTATTGGGGTTCACCATCAGGAGGCATTGGAGCTTGGGCAACCATTCCGAGTCAATATTTTTGTCGGTGGTCCACCAAGCCTGACAGTCGCAGCAGTCATGCCTCTCCCAGAAGGGATGCCGGAAGTATCCTTTGCTGGGTTACTTGGTGGCCACCGGATACCCATGGTGCAACCTTCAGAATTCTTGTCAATGCCAGCAGAAGCCGATTTTGTCATCTGTGGCACCATAGACCCTCAGCAACAAAAACCAGAAGGCCCCTTTGGCGACCACCTTGGCTACTACAGCCTGACACATGATTTTCCACTGATCAAAGTTGATCGCGTCTACCACCGCCCTGATGCCATCTGGCCATTCACTACAGTTGGCCGTCCACCGCAGGAAGACACCAGTTTTGGAGAATTTATCCATGAACTCACGGGGGCACTGATTCCAGAAGTTCTCCCTGGAGTGAAAGCGGTTCATGCCGTCGATGCGGCTGGAGTTCACCCTCTCCTGCTCGCCATCGGCAGTGAACGTTATACTCCTTACAACAAACTTGAGCGCCCGCAGGAACTTCTGACCCAGGCCAATGCAGTGTTGGGACAAGGGCAGTTATCTCTAGCCAAATATCTATTTATGGTTGCCGAAAACGACAATCCACAGCTTGATATTCACAATATTCCCGATTTTTTCCAACATCTACTTGAGAGAGTTGACTGGCAGCGAGATCTGCATTTTCAGACAGAAACAACGGTTGATACCCTTGATTACAGTGGTCGCGGCCTGAATCAAGGTTCAAAAGTTGTTATTGCCGCTGTTGGGGAGAAGCAGCGTGATCTTCCGGCTGCAGTACCAGAAAATTTGGCTCTGCCACGAGGGTTCACAAAACCCCAAGTTGCCCTTCCCGGTATTCTTCTCATAAAAGGCCAAACCTGCAACGACTATCGGCCCGGCGGATATTTAAACCTGCTGCGGTTCTGCAAGAAAATAACCGCAGATGACCCGATCAACAGCTTCCCCCTGATCATGATTGTTGATGACAGTGAATTTTGTGCTGCGACATTGAACAACTGGCTTTGGGTGTGCTTCACCCGCTCTAATCCCGCTGCGGATATTTATGGAATTGGTAGTTTTTCGCAGGCAAAACACTGGGGTTGTTCAGGGTCGCTGGTTATTGATGCTCGGAGTAAACCACACCATGCGCCCGCTCTGATTGACGATCCGGAAATCGAAAAACAGGTTGATCAATTAGCGGTTAACGGCGGGCCATTACAGGGAATTATTTAG
>JAOZOH010000311.1 GCA_029933365.1 Desulfuromusa sp.
CTGACAAACCCTTTGAAATATTAGCGCTTCCTTTTTCGACATCTTCTTTAAAGCAGAAAGCGATCGCAAAGAGAATGAACCTGGTAGCTCTGTTTCCCCGGCCAACACTCTCGACCATAATTCTTGTACCTGTTCCGAATTTGCTTCTTCAGCAAACTTGATGAATGCTTGCATCCAATCGGGATCAACCTCTTCTTCAGAAACTTCATTTTTTATAGCGAAGAAAGAACCATTTAACACTTTTTCTAAATTTTGTTGACGACGAATTTCATTAAAACTTTTCCTTTTAGCTGCTCGCTCAACAATTGTCGTATTAGCTTCATCCAGAATTAATATTTCGTCCTTTTTTGCTTCCGCTAAAGCTCGTGTTTCGTTTTCTTTTTGTGAAATTCTTTCAGATTCTATTACTTTTATTTTGTATGCTTCAGCATCTGCTTCTCTGCGTATTCCATATGGTTTGTATATGGCTCCAATGGCATTCGCTATAACTTCAATTAGTTTTTCTGCTCCTTTTCCGAGTCCTACTAGGTCTTCCATGAAAAGCCCCTTTGCTTACGCCCTGCCTCGAAGCTGACAGATTAAGTACGGAAAATTCTGCACCATTGAGGAACCCGAAGGTGACGTTGTTACTTTAGTTCTTTAACTGTAAACGCACCAAGACAACCCGTATTGACAGTCACTGCAATGTGTAACTTTAAAATAGAACAGCCAACAAAATCAATGTGTTTGTTGGCTGTATGAATTTTTTGGACACTAATAAGTTATTATTTTTCAACATGTTAAATCAGAATATCTACTCCCACTCAATCGTTGCCGGTGGCTTACTTGAAATATCATAAGTGACCCGATTGATCCCCTTCACTTCATTGATAATCCGGTTACTGATCCGCGCCAGATCTTCATACGGCATCGGGTACCACCCAGCTGTCATAAAATCTTTGGTTTCGACAGCCCGCAGGGCGACAACGTATTCATAGGTCCGACCATCACCCATGACACCAACCGATTTGACCGGAAGAAAAACGGCAAATGCCTGGCTGATTTTGTGGTAGTGGCCACTTTTGTAGAGCTCTTCAATATAGATTGCATCAGCCCGGCGTAAAATTTCGCAATACTCTTCTTTGACCTCACCGAGAATCCGGACTCCAAGTCCCGGTCCAGGAAAAGGGTGCCGCCAGACCATTGAGTGAGGAAGTCCCAGCTCTTCGCCGACCACCCGCACCTCATCCTTGAACAACTCCCGCAAGGGCTCAAGAAGTTTCAACGTCATATAATCGGGTAAACCGCCAACGTTGTGGTGACTTTTAATATTGTGTGCCTTGCCGGTTTTAGCGCCAGCCGACTCGATCACATCGGGATAGATAGTTCCCTGTGCCAACCATTTTGCGTTCGTGACCTTTTTCGATTCTTCCTCAAAAATATCGACAAACAGATTGCCGATAATTTTACGTTTCTTCTCCGGATCGGCCTCCCCTGCCAGCGCCGTGTAAAAGCGTTGCTGAGCATTAACCCGGATCACTTTGACCCCCATATTTTCAGCAAATGTCGCCATCACCTGATCACCTTCATCAAGGCGCAGCAAGCCGTTGTCAACAAACACACAATGAAGCTGATCACCAATCGCCCGATGAATCAAGGCCGCAGCAACGGATGAATCGACCCCACCCGACAAGCCGAGAATCACCTGATCAGTACCAACCTGCTGCTTGATCCGTTCGATGGCATCGGCAGCAATCTGCTCCGGTGTCCAGCCCCCCTGACAACCACAAATTTCACGCACAAAGTTATCGAGAAGTTTTTCACCATTTTCCGTGTGGTTCACCTCCGGGTGAAATTGCACCCCGTAAAGCTTACGCTCAACGTTCTGAATGGCACACACCGGTGCATTGGCCGTTGCCGCAACAACGTCAAATCCTTCCGG
>JAOZOH010000041.1 GCA_029933365.1 Desulfuromusa sp.
CGAGTAGTCTAACTCAAATGAAGTAATTCTCCAATTCACGCTGAACCAAGACACAATTAGATAGCTCACAAATTATCCTTCCATTTGGATCAGCATCCATAAGAAAAAGTTTGATGGTTTTTCCATATTTAGTTTGAAACATAAGGTTCCTTTGAGCACATAAAATGTTATTGAGAAGTTCCGGCTATCTTCTCAAAAAGCAGCCATTCCTAGCCGGCTATGACTACTACTTAATTGTTATTATCAAGAAAACCAGTTCAGTCGAAGATAGCGATGGAAACCTGTTCTGTCAAATAGCTCCGTATTCCTTGTGGAAAGAGGGAATAATGAAGATTTGGCTTTGTCTCTATTATCCGTTTAATGCGGTGTGGTAATTTTGATCGAACAAAAACGACTCTCTATCGGTGCATCATTCATGGATAAAACTCCCGACTCCAGCCTACTGATCTTCAGTAAATATCCGCTTGCCAGAAAAGCGAAAACCCGGCTTATCCCGGCACTTGGAGCTGAAGTAGCGGCACAATTACATCGGCGCTTGGCAGAATCAGCCATCGAGATGGCTCGATCATGGAGCCGGGAAACTTCAAAGAGCACAAGCCGCGTCATCATCCATTATACAGGCGCGGGAGAAGAAATTTTTTGCAATTGGCTCGGCTCTGACCTCGATTATCAGAAGCAGCCTGCCGGTGATCTGGGACAACGGATGTATGCCGCCTTCAAGAGTGCGTTTAAATGCGGAATTGGGCACGCCATCGGAATCGGAACCGACGTTCCCCCCCTGACAGCTGTCATTCTCCAGCAAGCAGATAAAACCCTCAAAGATCACGACCTGGTCCTCGATCCTGCTAGCAGTTCGTTCCCCGGAGGACAAGAAAGATACATGGTATCAAGAAAAAAGAAACGTCTATGAAGATCTAAAAAATGTCTTTGGTAAAGAGATCAAAAAAATTCACGCTGTGGCTATTATGACCGATAGTGATAATTCAAATGGATCAGTACAAGCCAGTTATGGCGACATCAATTTTAGCGCAGACTAAATAAACATCATCAAAATCAACAACAGCCGCTACACAAACGTATAGCGGCTGTTGTTTTTACCCCAAACCAAAAGGCTACTAAGCTTTTCCGGCACTTCCGAGAACGGCCTCATTCTTATGTTTGATCAAACTGACTAATTCTTTACGTGCTGCCCCAAGATACTTGCGCGGATCAAACTCACTTGGATTGTTTGCCAGAAATTCCCTGACTTTCGCAGTAACCGCCAGACGACCATCTGAATCAATATTGATCTTACACACGGCACTGGCCGCAGCTTTGCGCAGTTGCTCTTCCGGGACTCCGACAGCGCCATCCATCTTGCCACCATATTGATTGATCAGTGCGACATATTCAGGAATAACACTGGATGCGCCATGCAGCACAATGGGAAATCCGGGAATCCGCTTTTCGCACTCTTCCAGAATATCGAAACGCAATGGTGGTACCGACTCCCCTTCCTTGAGCTTGAATTTATACGCACCATGGCTGGTACCAATCGAAATTGCCAAAGAATCAACCCCGGTTTTCTTAACAAAATCTTCAACTTCATCAGGTTGGGTATAGGTCGACTTTTCGGCGACGACTTCATCCTCAATCCCGGCAAGCACACCCAGCTCACCCTCAACGGTCACATCATACTGATGAGCATATTCGACAACTTGACAGGTCAAAGCGACATTTTCATCATAGGGAAGATGAGAACCGTCAATCATAATGGATGAAAACCCGGAGTCGATGCAATTCTTACACAGCGCAAAAGAATCTCCATGATCCAGATGGAGAACAATCGGGATATCAGCACCCATCTCCTTAGCCATTTCAACCGCCCCCTGGGCCATATAACGCAGCATGGTCTCATTGGCATAGTTTCTGGCACCCTTACTAATTTGGAGAATGACTGGCGAACGAGTCTCCGCACAGGCTGTAATAATTGCCTGTAACTGTTCAAGATTATTAAAATTATAGGCCGGGATGGCATAACCCCCATCGACCGCCTTACGAAATATTTCCCGTGAATTAACCAACCCCAGATCTTTGTAACTGACTACGTCACCCATTGTTTAATCCTCCATAAAAAATGCCGCTAGAATTTGTTCCCCGAATTAATCGACAGACTGCCGTAAATCATCCAAATTTTGCCGGAAGAAAGTTGCAAAAGCAGTTAAGTTAAATTAGTATACCGCAGGTTTTGAAAGTTCGGAAAGATAAAATCCAGGGTCTCACTAATCTGTTCACATCAATAGACGACGAAAGGGTTGGCTCATCATGGTCGACACAAAAACTGCCGAGTATTTCAATGAGTGGAAAGAACGCGAAGCAATTGCCGAAGCGATGGCTCCCTTAATTGGCAAACTATATCGCGATCAAGAGGTGATTTGTACTGTGTTTGACCGAACTTTGGTCAACCAGTCTACCATTGAAGTTTTGCGCGCGCATCGCTTTGCCCGGCAGATCATAAGTCGCGAAATATGGGTTAAGGATACCTACCCGATCCTTGAAGCCATGGCCAAACTGGATCTTGCTCCCGCGCGAGTTGATCTGGCAAAGCTGGCCCTCCGATATCAGGAACAAAATCATGGGGATGTCGACACATTTGTCGCCACACAACTTAAAGATTTGAATACTGGAAAAAGTCATCATTTGAGTGAACCACGTGATGTCGTACTTTATGGTTTCGGTCGGATTGGACGCCTGCTCGCCAGAATTCTGATTGATCAGGCCGGTGGCGGCAATAATCTGCGACTCCGGGCAGCAGTGGTACGCAAAGGCAGCGAAGATGATCTGACTAAACGGGCCAGTTTACTCCGTCGAGATTCAGTACATGGCCACTTTAAGGGAGCCATCAGAATAGACAAGGAAGAAAATGCCATTATTGCAAATGGCAATATGATCCGTATCATTTATGCTGATGCTCCTGAGGATGTCGACTACGCAAAATACGGAATAGAAAATGCGATCGTTATCGATAACACCGGCAAGTGGCGGGATCGTGAAGGGTTGGGACGCCATATCAAAACCAAGGGGGCATCACAGGTTCTATTGACGGCTCCGGGAAAAGGAGATATCCCGAATGTGGTTTACGGTGTCAATAATGAATTGCTTGAAACTGACGAAACAATTCTTTCCGCAGCCAGCTGCACCACCAATGCGATTGTCCCCGTTCTTAAAGCTGTCAACGATAAGTTTGGCATCGAATCGGGTCATATTGAAACTTGCCACAGCTACACCAATGACCAGAACTTGATTGATAACTACCATAAAAAAGAACGCCGTGGCCGCAGCGCCCCATTGAATATGGTTATTACCGAGACCGGTGCCGCCAAAGCCGTTGCCAAGACCTTGCCGGAACTTGCTGGAAAACTGACTGGGAATGCAATCCGGGTTCCCACCCCAAATGTTTCGCTAGCGATCCTCAACCTGACGTTGAATCAAGAGACCTCCGTTGAAGAGTTGAATAATTACCTGCGCGATATCTCTCTGAACTCACCACTACAGGATCAAATCGATTTTACCAACTCGCCTGAAGCTGTCTCGACTGACATGGTTGGTTCAACCTACGCTGGAATCGTTGATTCACTCGCCACCATCGTGCAAGGCAATCGTTGTGTCCTCTATGTCTGGTACGATAACGAATATGGCTACAGCTATCAGGTCGTAAGAATTGTCGAAAAGGTGTCGGGGATAAACTTAGCCCATTGGCCTAAATAAAAGCACAACTTCACTTTTTAGTATAAGCGGGCTTTCCTTGCAGGATTGCCCGCTTTTTTATGGGCATTTGCCATACATACTTCGGAAAATGCCCATCGGACAAACAAAATCCATAATACTTTCTTGCTATACAACTTTTCTTTGAAAAAAATAATCCTATTTTCTCACTCTATTTTCAATAGATTAACGTCCGCAAGACTGTCAATCCGAATTTTAAGCTATTTATGGCATATATTTCGCTCTGAAAGGGGGATCGGTAGAAAGCAATAGATTCAATATATTTGAAAGTGGGGAAAGCCATGACATATAATTCAGCTTCAGTAAAAGCTGACCTAACAATTTTGAAATCTAGAACTATCCACCTGAAGGAAGGGTTAAAGCACCCTTTGTCCGGCAAACAATCTTCCCGACAACTGGAAAGGATGGCAGAAGCTATTGAGCGGCAGTTAAGGCTAGAGGAACAAACCATGGAAAAAATTGGATTGGCTCTGACTCCTATCCATATAGATGAGCACAGGAAGATGTTGGAAGAGATCGCGGTATTGGAACACAGCTGGAAAACAAAACGGATCAGCGACGAAGTCTATAGTAAAGCCCTTAACTATAAATTTGAATTCCATCATCACTATTTTGATGAAGCACAGCTACTACTGACCCTTAAGAAGAACTTTGGTCCCGGATAAAATCTGTTCTCTTTTTAGCAACATAATGCCTGAAAATAAAAAAGCCGACCCTTTATCGGGATCGGCTTTTTTTGTTCTATACAAACAGATTAGTTAAAACGCTTCATAGCGCGCTGCTTCTTACGCAAACGGCGCTGAGCTTCTTTCTCTTTACGTTTACGCTTGATACTTGGCTTCTCGTAAAATTTACGTTGCTTCATCTCACGAAAGAGCCCTTCTTGCTGCAACTTACGCTTGAGAACTTTAATTGCTTTTTCAACGTTACCATCGATAACAGTGATTTCCACGAACAATCACCCCACTTTCTTTCTATCTTTGCGGAGTCCCCTCCACAAGAGCTGGAATTTATACCTTCTGACTCAAGCTAAGTCAAGACTTTTTCCACAGGGCAACCTTGATTCCACCATTTGAAAAACGCAGCAATGGTGAAAAAGTAATACCTGTTGCTTCGATCAGTTCAGATTCTGGGCAAATGATCGCCCCCTGCCAGGCCGCAAAGGTTGTTCCATAGACCCGACCTAAATCATGGTAAAGAGATTTTAAACTGGCATTTCTACCAAGGCGCTCGCCATAAGGGGGATTACAGATCATCAACCCGCTTGGAAACTGGGGCTGAAGTTGCTGCATCTGACCACAGGACAATTGAATCAACCCAGCCAGACCAATCATCTCTAAATTTTTCTGCACAGCAGCAATCGCTTTCGGATTATTGTCAAGCGCCACAATAGGGGTAGAAATCGTCGATTTTTCTTCCCGCTGTGCCTCTATCAACAGCTGTTGCCACAATCCTGGACGATATTTCGGCCAACCCATAAAAGCAAAATTGCGCCCCTTTCCCGGGGCTCTGTGCAACGCAATCATCGCTGCTTCAATCGCAAAGGTTCCAGAGCCTGTCATCATGTCAAGCAGAGAGGCTGAGCCATCATAATGACATGCCAACAGGCATCCTGCGGCCAAGGTCTCTCGCAGAGGTGCCGCAACCCTGGCCTGCCGATAACCACGCCGATGCAAATGTTCTCCTGAGCTATCGACTGAAACCTGACAACGATTATCATTCATTCTGAGGAAAATCTTCTGCACCAGACCATTGTCTCCCCTTTTTTTACCCAGAGATTTGACAATGGCAGCCTCGCAAACTTCCGCAATCCGACCAGTGTGGGTCAATCGGGAACCACGACTTGAAACCCGTATTTCATAGGCTGCCCCCGGCTTAATAAAGCGCCCCCAGGGTAACCGTGACAAACGCTGAAATAAGATTGGAAAATCCCGTGCGGCAACGTCTCCCAAACGCACCAAGATCCGCGAAGCGCTACGCAGCCATAAGTTAGCCAGATAAAGTTCCTGCAATCCCCCCGCAAATTCGACACCGCCACGGATTGTATTGAGCGGTTGAATACCCAGATCAACTAATTCCTCAGCACAGATATTTTCAAAACCGGGCGCGGTCACAACAAAATAGTCATTGTTCTGCTTTTGCATCAGTACCTCCGCCGGAGAAAATAACAAATTTATGTTAAGTTGTTAAGATTTTTAACTTTTCCTTCGAAGGTCGATTTATTTTTGATATATTTAATTATTGGTTTGTTCTTATCTAAAAAAAACGATAAAATAAGACCGTTCAACTAAATCAACAACCCCAAATGGCATGTTCACCCCAGGTCATATGATCGGATTAACAGCATGAACTATCAACGCTACTTTAAGTCGGGGCAACAACTTCTACTCAAAGTACAGAACGAAGCAGAACAGCAGAAACGCACAGAGCTGATGACCGTTTTTGTTGTTTCTCTGGAGGAAGATTCTCTTGTTGTGTCTCTGCCTTATGGTGAAGATGCTGTTGACCAATACCCCTTTAGTGACGGACTTTCCTTTGAAATCAGCACTGAAGCTATGGGCTTAGGTGTACGAACCACAGGGAGTTTTGAAAAAAAGATTGATGGGGATCAGTTTGCCCTGAAGCTCAATCCCGATTTAGAGATGTTCCAACGCCGCATCAGCCAACGTTTTGATTGTCAACTGGGTATCCGTTTCAGCCGCGCAGCCAAAACCCTGGAAACGATGCGAGAGATATGGGAGAAAAATATTGAGGTTCTTCATAGCCCCGAGGTACCACTCGTTTTTGATGGTTTTAAATCGTGTCGGGTCAATATCAGTTCCGGAGGGATACGCTTTTCCGTAAAACCGCCAGCTGATCAAGGGGAGCTCTGTCTGATTCTTATCAATTTAGAAGATGGTAACCCTCCTGTCTGTGCTATTACTGAAGTTGTCTGGCTCTGTATGCAGGACGAATCAGCGGTCACCGCGGGGATGCGTTTCATCAATATTCTAAATGAGGATCAGCTGCGAATCGATCATTTCATTGCTCATGCAGGAAAAAGCTGACTGGCAAATTCCCCATTCCCATGCTGCGTTTCGAGATGGACACAAACAATATTCTGAGCTATAAAAACCCAACAGTCATCCGATCATCTCATCAATCAGGAATGTTATAATGCTGCAGGTCACTGAAACAGAAGTGTTTCGCGCATGCCGGACTTTGTTCGGCACTGAACTCCAGCTAAACCGGGATTTTCTATCTTACCTGCAACCTGCGGGGGTTCGCTCTGCCTATCGTAAAAAAGCAAAAATAACTCACCCTGATCGATTCGCAATTTCTGCCATAGGGACCCGCACGAAACAGCATCGCCTGTTCCAGGACTTGAATCAGGCGCATCAAACTGTGCAAATATATCTGCGACAGCGAAAATTATTTTCCGCTAGAAAGTTCTCCCGCAACGACTCTGCATATACTCAACCTAGCCGCCGCCAGGACTCATCTCATCGGCAGCAACAACGTAGGATTCTTCCAGCACGACCACTGCAGTTTGGTTTGTTCCTTTATTATCAAGGAATCATCCCATTTAATGCAGTTGTTGCGGCGATTACCTGGCAGAGACAGCAACGCCCTGTGTTGGGTGCAATTGCCCAACGCTGGGGGTGGCTGAATGATAAAAATATTCATACAATCATTAACCATCGCAGCGGTTTCCATAAGTTTGGTGAACGGGCAGAGCAACTTGGACTACTCAACCAGCGGCAAGTCCGCACCCTCCTCTTTCATCAGCGCAGCCAACAAAAACAGATGGGGCTTTATTTTGTAGAGCAGGGATATTTTGATGAAGCCACTCTCAACCAACTACTTTTGCAACTTGCCAAACACAACCAAACCTTTCGTAAAGGGTTCAGTGGGCATTATTATTATTTTCACCACAGCTAAGCTGATGCCATCTAACTGAATACATAACAT
This sequence comes from Desulfuromusa sp., assembly GCA_029933365.1. The sequence continues at coordinate 7,717 of JAOZOH010000041.1, forward strand.
CCAGACTCATATAATATTTTAAAGGAGATCCCATGGGCTTTCTGTCCACATCCGCCAGTGTTTGTTATTTTCAGGTAACTGGTGCACTTAATCCACAAGAAAAATATCAGGAACTGCAGAAAAAACTGGCTGAAGAAGGATTCCGCCCCATTGAACAATCTGCTGATGAGCTATCAACCGGTTGGGTTCAACTGGATGATTATGATTGCAGTGATTTCAGCTCCCCAAACAGTTGTTGGCGCGACCACTATTTGTGCTTTAGTTTACGCCAAGATCGCCGCCGGATTCCCGCAGCTTTGCTCAAACGCCAGGTAATTCAACTCCGCGAAAAATTTCTGGCAGAGCAGCCGACCCTGAACTATGTTCCCAAAGGGGAAAAGGAGCGGATTCTTGATCAGGCACGCAGCTCACTTATGGCTCGCACCCTGCCGACCCCCTCTTTTTATGATGTCATCTGGGACACTGATCGGCAACTGCTTCGCTTCTGTTCTCTCGGTCAGAATACAATTGACAGTTTCCAGGGATTATTCCATCAAACCTTCCCTGGCCTGCGCCTACAATTATTTCACCCGCTGGCACGCGCCACACAGATTCTTCCAGAACAATTGCGAGAACCGTTACAACATGCCAACAAAGCACAAACGGAAAATATTCTGGAACAGATTGAGGCCAACCGCTGGCTGGGAATAGACTTTTTACAGTGGCTATTTTATCGCACCCTTAACTCTGATTCGAGCTATCAAGTCACAACATCCGGACCACTTTTGGAAAAACAACCATTTACTGCCTTTCTTGACAACCGCCTGGTCTTGGTTGGTGGTGGCCAGGAAGGGTTACAAAAAATTGTGGTGGCCGGGCCGCAGGATCATTACTTGGAGGTGCGGGCTGCGTTACAACAGGGAAAACAGATTGAGGAAGCCACAATCCATCTACAACAAAACGAAGATGCGGCCTGGAAATTGACACTAAAGGGAGAACGCTTCCAATTCGGCAGTTATCGTACTCCCATGATCCGTCCCGAAAAAGATCCAAGTGACGATCCTCAAGCCGAAGCAGAAGCAGCCTTTTTCACCAAACTTGCCACAGTTGAAGAGGGCGAGCAAATGTTTGACAGTCTCCTGAAATCTTTTCTGCTGTTGCGTCTGAGCGAGCAGTGGCCAAAAGAACAGGCAGCGATACTTCACTGGCTGGAAAAATAAAAATGGCACAACTGAATATTGGTGCGAAACTGCTATAATGGGAAATAGTTATTACATGAGGATACTATGAAGTTTCGTACCAAATTACTCATTCTGCTTTTGGCAATCACGCTTGTCCCTCTAAGCCTGAGCTTTCTTTTTCAACGTGCGTCAATGCTCCATTTTGGCAATCAGCTGGCCAGCGATACCCACTCCCTTCTCCACGACTGTGCGACCAGCCTCCTCCACTCCCTGGTCGATGACTACAGTCGAATCCTCAAGCGCGACAAAGCAATGGCGCTGCTGACTCTGCAGAGTCAGGCACAAGCAGTTGAAGACAGGCTTTCTTCCCCCCCTCCAGAGCATCCGCAACCAATCTTTTTTTCTGCCGACTATGCATCTTTACAGAATCAGCCAAGGGATCTGATTACGACACAAAAGCATCGGCACCCGACTAAAGAGGGAAAACTGGTTCCAATCCCAGTGTCCTATTCCCAGCAGGTTATTTTTCTCGCCGAAGGGGAAAAACCACAAGATGTTGCGGGCGAACTCAAGCAACTAAGCACCATGCCGGAAGTCTACAAAACCTTGCACGATATCCAACCCGACCTGTTCCTCTGGCAATATACAGCTTTGAAATCGGGAATCCACTCCAGCTATCCGGGTAAAGGCGGTTATCCGACCGACTACGACCCTCGCCAGCGCCAGTGGTACAAGGATGCCGTATTCATGGGGGAAACAACCCAACATATCCTGACAGATGTAACCACAGGTGCCCTGATTTTGACCATTTCAAAACCAATTTATGCTGGCGATGGAAGATTAGCGGGGGTCACGGCTCTGGACATCGACTTTCGACAATTCTTCGCTGACTGGAGGATTCCGACCAAATGGGCCGATGTCGCTGAAAGCATGATTCTTGTTTACCATGAAGATGCACCCGATCCAATGCAACAGCTGGAGATTCTGCTCAGCAACCGAAACGCAGAGCGTTCTTCAGATTGGCGCTTGCCAGTCAAGCATAAGTATCTGGATATAGACGACCCGCAATTGCAAGAAATTCAGCAAGACCTTTTGAGCGGAACTTCTGCCGTTAGACAAATCACTTATCGGGGTGTGAAGTCTCTTTGGGCCTACGGTTCCAGGAACACAGATGAGCCCTTTCCGCTGGTGATTGTTCCCTATCAGCAAGTTATCGCCCGGGCAGTCAATGCCGAAAAATATGTTAATTGGCAAATCGCCCTGAGTCTCAAAATCGGTGCAGCACTGACAGTTATCGTTGTCATTGTTGCCATCCTGCTAGCAATTTCTCGTTCCCGCAAAGTGACTGATCCGATTATGCAACTAACGACTTCAGCCAACCAGCTTGCCTCAGGAAACTTTGATAGCCGGGTTGAGATTCATACCGGAGACGAACTGGAAAACCTCGGCAATATTTTTAACGGGATGGGACGCAGCCTAAAAGAACGGGAACAAATGAAACAATCTCTGGAGTTAGCTAAAGAGATCCAGCAACAGCTACTCCCTGATTCGGCACCGATTTGTCCCAACTTTGACCTAGCAGCACAAAATCTCTACTGTGATGAAACCGGTGGTGATTATTTCGACTTCATTGAATTGAAAAGTTCTGGGGAGCAGCGATTCGGGCTGGCAGTCGGGGATGTTTCCGGGCATGGTATTGGCTCAGCCCTCGTGATGGCAACAGCTCGCGGTGCTCTTCATTCTCTGGTTGACCGGCATGAAAATCATCTTGAAGTTCTGGCAAGTGAACTCAATAACCAACTCTGTCGCGGTACTGCTAACGCCGACTTCATGACCTTATTTTACGGTGTCCTCAATCCCGAAATGAGGTCTTTATGTTGGATATCGGCTGGACATGCTCCAATATTTTTCTATCACGCAGATGGCCGGATTGAAGAGCTTGATAGTTCGGGAATTCCGCTGGGAATTATGGAAGACACTCCGTACGAAATGGCTCCGGATATTAAGTTTTCCCCCGGAGAAATCCTATTGATCGGAACTGATGGGATATGGGAAACCCGAAATACCAATGAAGAGATGTTCGGTGCCGAAAGAGTCAAGGAGCTATTGATCCGCAACGCAAGTGCCGATGCTGACAGTATTGCCGAGCAACTCATCACAGAGTTGAACAGCTTCAGAGGAGAACACTCACAGGACGATGACATCACCTTGATGGTGGTCAAGGCTCTGTGACCAAAATTCACATGATGCAGATTTATAACGAGCTCCATATATCGACAAAGAATGGGGTGCTTCGAAATACATTCTTCAGTTAAGTATTGTTCCCCTCCAGTGCAACTCTTTTTTTTAAGATGACTTTATAAAAGACATAATGTTAGATTGAGATAATATTTTCATATTAACGGTAGGGGGATCATGGAGAAAAGGGTGTGACAGAACCAGAGAAGAAAAGTATTGCCCAGCTTGGTTCGATACGCCAAAAACAACTGTTTAATCAAATTAATGCTCTGCATTATCAGAAGGCTCCCCTCCTTATTTGTATGCAGCATAAGGATTATGAGTATTGTGTTTATTTAAAAGCTGATCCAGAGCCCATTTCTGATAAGAATGCAACAGCAAACTGGATCAAAGATAAAACCTTCCCAGCAACCCTTTCCGCATTTAATCTGGAAAAAATTGTTCTGAACACCAACCGCAGTTCCTGTGAATTTAAGCCCGAAAATTATCGGGTTGAACAACGGACTGTACACTTCACGGTACCGAAAATTGGTACAGAAACAAGTTTCAGGAAACAGCATCGCTTTATCTGTATCGAAAATAATATATCAGTATCTCTTACCCAAAATGCTATTACTTTCCCCGGCAAGCTTCTAGATTATTCAACAAATGGAATTCTGGTTGATATCTATTGTGAAGAAGGCCTTTCTTTGAGCTGGCTGAACAATAACCGCCCTGCCACGCTGGCCATTGAATGTGATCATAATCAAATTTATACTGGTCAGGTTAAACTTTCTCCTCGGGGGAATGGTCAATATTTGTTACTTCCAAACCTTGAAGCAACACCTCGCTATGTGCCCAGAGAGTACCGATCTCGTCGACAGCATCTTGTCCCATCTCCGGAATTGGAACTTGTCCATCCCATCACGGGAAAAAGACTGGCATTAAAAATATGTGACCTGAGCAGCCTTGGATTCTCTGTAGATGAAGAATTATCAAGGGCATCACTGATTCCTGGACTGTTGATCAGGAACGCGACGATTTCCTTTGCCAACAATCTCCTCTTACCTTGCATGGTTCAAGTTATATATTTCAGGCCCAATGAGGAAGACACAAAGACGGTGCGTATTGGTTTTACAATTTTAAACATCGATATTCAAGACCACCTGAAGTTAATCAACCTTGTTCAGCAAGCTCAAGACCCTCATGCCTATATCAGTAACCAGATCAACCCCTCTGACCTGTTCGACTTTTTTTTTGAAACTGGATTTCTATATCCAAAAAAATATGCAGAAATAGCCAACAAACGGGGGGAAATATTAAACTCCTATATGTCGCTATACCGAAAAGGTGTAGATATCAGTCGACACTTTGTTTACCAAAAAACAGGACAAATTCTTGGGCATTTTTCAACTCTACGGGTTTATCGACAGACTTGGATGAACCAACATCATGCAGCACTGAGAAGTCGACAGGCCGGATTGCAAGTTGTTCGCGCTATCTCAGAATATATGAATGACAGCTATCAGCTGAATCCCACGAATATCAAGTACATCATAGGTTATTACCAGGCAGCCAACAAATTTCCACAGCACTATTTCGGCAAATATGTTCAGGAAATCAACAACGAGAAGACATCCTCACTGGACTGCCTTTCTTATGTTAATGAAGCCAGAAGATTTGTTGGGGGCCCAGCTAAACTAGCAAACGGTTGGATCCTCGAACCTGCATCAATTTCTGACTTGATTGAATTCCACGGTTATTATCAGAACGTCTCTGGAGGTTTGCTTCCAAATGTGCTTGATATGGTCCCTGAAGAATTTGGAGATCAAACCCTGACAGAGGCATACGAGGCCAACGGCCTGACTAGAAAAAGGAAGTTACATGTCCTGCGCTACGAAAATACCCCAAAAGCACTGATCGATGTACAATCTTCGGATCTTGGTTTAAATTTGTCAGAGATTACAAATGCAATCACTGTTTACCTGATTGATCCATCACCCGATTATTTTGACATGGTACGCTTTGCTATTCACAAATTCGCTTTACAACAGAATAAAATGTCAGATCCCGTGATGTTTTTTCCAAACAACTATTTAAACCTTTGCGGTTTTCATGCCGATAAAGAATATACTCTGTGGTGTCTGGATATTTCTTTAGGCAGTGAGTCCTATATGGCCTGGATGAATCGTTATTGCTGATGAAACAACAATCGCCTCTATATAACTCACGTTTGCTGAGCACATACCTGAAGTTACTCCGGGAAAAATATCCAGATGTGAGTATCGAAGAGATCCTTGCCTACGCAAACATAGAGCCTTACGAAATCACTGATGAGGGCTGTTGGTTTACCCAATCACAGGTTGACCGTTTTTACGAACAAACCGTTCAATTGACTGGCAATAAAAACATAGCCAGGGAGGCAGGCAGGCTGGCAGCCTCTCATGGTGCCATAGGCACCATGCGTCAATATACACTTGGCCTACTAGGCCCCTCCGTGGCCTTTCAAACGCTTGGCAAAGCAAGTAAGAAATTCACACGTTCGAGTGAATATGAATCACGCACTCTTAGGCATAACCAGGTTGAAATCAAAGTAAAACCCCATAAAGGAGTCAATGAACAACCTTTCCAATGCGAAAACCGAATGGGCTTTTTCGAAGCAATCATTGACGGGTTTCAACTTGGCGTACCTAAGATAGAGCATCCGGAATGCCTATTTCAGGGGGGGGATTATTGCCGCTATATCGTCACTTGGAAGCGGACAGTATCCAGCCTTTTTGGCAGTATTCGAAATGCATTTATCGCCCTTTTGGTGCTGTCCGTAGTCCCAGGCTTATTCGTTTTCCCTTTCACAACCTTTCTTTATTGTTTTGCTTCAGTTTCATTCTTATGTTTAGGATTTTCTTTAACCACGGAAATTCTTCGGCGCAAAGAAATGACGCGATCCATGGAAAATTTGTGGGACAGCTCCGAACGCCTGACCGAATTAATCGACACAAGTTCACGAAATGTCCAGCTGGTTCATGAAATCGGGCAAGCCCTGACAAACAAAAAATCTGTTGAGGATGTTTTATATACCGTCTCGCAAGTGATGGAGTCGGGGCTTGATTTTGATTGCGGCGCCATTTTGCTTGCCAACCCGGAAAGAACCCGACTTGAGATTCGTGGATCATTCGGCTATTCCTACCTGGAAATCGGCAATCTTATGTCGACTGTCTTCAGTCTCGAAAACCCCAACAGTCAAGGCCCCTTCGTTCAGTCTTTTCACCAACAAAAAAACTTTCTCATCAACAATACACAAGAGATTGAAGAAAAATTATCCGACAAATCAGTCAAATTCATTAAAGAGCTCGGTGTCCATTCGTTCCTGTGCTGCCCTATTGTTGTTGAAAATGAATCTCTGGGTGTCATCGCTGTGACCAACCAGACAACAAAACGGCCATTAATCAGAAGTGATATAAATTTACTGCAAGGTATTGCCCCCGCTATCGGCGTTGCGATACAAAATGCCAGTCTGATTGAAGAATTGCATTTCTCATTCGAAAAAACTCTGAAAGTCCTTGCTGATTCTATCGATGCCAGAGATTATCTCACCGCAGGTCACAGTGAGGTGGTCACCGAGTATGCAGCAGGCATAGCTGAGGAACTGGGGCAATCTGATGAGTACATTCAGATGATCAGAATTGCAGGATTGCTTCATGATTACGGAAAAATTGGCATCCCCGACTCGATTCTCAAGAAAAAAGGACGTTTGACAACTGAAGAAAGAGACATCATCAACACACATCCGGCACGGACACAGCAAATTTTGAGTCAAGTTCCGTTCCGGGGGCTGCAAACACAAATCCCCCATATTGCAGGGGCGCATCACGAACGCTGGGATGGTGCAGGTTATCCAGCAGGTCTCAAGGGGGTGGATATCCCTCTAGGAGGACGAATTTTAGCTGTTGCTGATTTCTTTGAAGCCATCACATCAAAACGCCATTACCGTGAACCCATGCATATAGAAAAGGCCCTCAGCCTTTTACATGAATCCTCCGGCAGTCATTTTGACCCAGAGATTGTCACTGCTTTTGTCGCGTACATGGAATACCGGGATTTTTCTTTAGTAAAACCTGATTCTCATACATACAGGCATGAAGCATCCGCTGGAGCTCGGCGTAAATCTCCGCGGGTGGAGTACCGAACACAGGTTTCTGTTCGGCAGGATCAACGGATATTGTCAGGCGACATTATAAATATTGGTGTCAAGGGAGCTTACATTGCCAGCTCTGATCCTGTCGCAGAAAATGATCACCTGATTTTAACTTTTGCCCTCCCCGGAAGTGACGAATATGTGCAGGTTTCCAGTGAAGTCAGCTGGGTCAACAGTAAACAAAACTCAAGCAGTTCCAACCCCCCGGAAGGGTTTGCCGTCCGGTTTCATCAAATTCCCGAGCAAGCTCAAATTTTGATGAACCAGTTTGTACGTCGGCAGATATCACCGGTCACAAGCAGAACCGAACATAAGGAAGTTTTTAATGTCCATCAATAATGACCAAAGCCAAACATATCTCATGGAAAACCAGGAAGAAGGCAAACGGCTTGAACTGAAAACTGATAAAGAAGCGGTTAAACGACAAGCAGCGTGGGCCGGAATAGGTCCCGGTATGCGCGTGCTGGATGTCGGTTGTGGAATGGGTATCACGACAGAGGCCTTAGCAGAGTTAGTTGGTGAAAACGGACATGTCACCGGTCTTGATTTCTCGGAGGAACGGCTGGCGATTGCCCGCGAACGATATGAGTCAGAGCATGTCAGTTTCGTCTGTCATGACATTCATAATCCATATCACAGTACTGAGCCATATGATGCCATGTGGACACGCTTTTTCCTCGAATACTTCAAAACAAATCAGCAACAGATTGTTGCCCACAGTGTTGCGTCTCTTAAGCCCGGTGGGATTGCCTGCCTTGCAGATCTGGACAACAACAGCCTTGGTCACAGCGGTTTGAGCGAACGATTACAACAAACCTTGCTGGATGTCATGTCGCGGCTGGAACAGGATTTCGACTTTGATCCTTATGCCGGTCGACATCTTTACGGCCATCTATACAGCCTTGGTTTTCAGGATATTGCCTGCACGGTGGAAGCGCATCATCTGCTCTATGGCAAAATAGAGGAAAAAGATAGTTACAACTGGTTGCGCAAAGTTGAAGTTGCTGCACAAAAGTCAGGCTGTCCATTTGCCGCCTACGGGGGAAGTTTCGAGGCTTTTCGTGACGAGGTTCAGACATTTATGGATGATCCGATGCGCTTCACCTATACACCACTGATTATTGCAAGGGGAATAAAAACCGTTTAGGATCAATCAATTGTGAGAGGGGGTAAAAGCTAATCAGGAGTTTTTGTATGAAAAAGGCCGTTTTTATCACCGCTCTGTTTTCCTTATTTGCAGGGTCAGCATTTGCTTCCGGGTTTGGTGTCTTCACCCAGGGAGCTTCCGGTTTAGGACAGGCGAATGCGGTTGTTGCTCACCCGGTCGGACCATCCTCACTTTATTTTAACCCAGCGTTGTTGAATGATATTTCCGGCCGTCAGATCGAAATTGGGACAACCGGTATTTATGCAGATCGAAGCATCCAGCTTGATTCTGGTGGATCTGAAGATAGTGAGGATGGTTGGAACTTCCCTTCGAATTTCTATTATACCCACCAGGTCAATGAAAAATTGAGTACCGGGTTCGGGCTGTTTTTTCCTTTCGGCATGTCCACTGAGTGGGATGATAACTATGAAGGTAGATATCTTGGAACATTCGGGGAAATGACAACCTTGAACATTAATCCGGTTATTTCATATCGGATTAATGACAAACTTTCTATAGCTGGCGGGTTCAGTCTCCTTTACCTTGATACCACTTTAGAAAAGAAAATTAACCAGACCGCAGCGTACATAATCACTGATCTACAGCTCAGTGGTGGAGCGGGAGGCGCATTGCCGGCACTGACTGGTCCTCTGCGTGATATTGATCAACACTTTGAAGGAGAAGGCTGGGGACATGGCTTCAACCTCGGTCTTCTTTATAAACCGACGGACTATATCAGCATCGGGGCGACTTATCGTAGCCATATCGATATTGATGTAGAGGGTAGAGCAACATTCAACAATGTAGATCCGTTGCTGGCAATGGTTATTCCTGATACCAATGGAGAGGCAGATATTCGCCTCCCAGCTCAGGCGACTGCGGGAATAGCATTCACCCCTGTGGAGGATCTGGTTATAGAAATTGGCGCACGCTGGGAAGACTGGTCTTCAACAGATGAATTAAAAGTTGATTTGGACTATCCGGTTCTGGGGCAAACTTCAGACATTACTCCTCGCGACTGGAAATCAACATGGAGCTACAATCTTGGCGGTCAGTACCAGATAAATGAATCATTCAGTATAAGTGCGGGATACCTTTTTGGTGAAAATGCTGTTCCAGAGTCGACATTTGAACCCCTTATCCCCGATACTGATGCTCATCTGTTTACTTTAGGTGCAGAATGGAAAACCGGAGCCTGGACAATCAGCGGAGCATTCGGTTATGAGCACCACGACAAGCGCAAAAAAGATAATGCTCTTGGGGATCCTCTAGGCTCCATACTGATTGGATCACCAACAGGCACAGCAAATGGAACTTACAAGGCCGATATGTATCTTTCCAGTTTGAGTGTCGTCTACCAATTTTAATAAAACTATACCTTTTCAACCTGAGAGGAAAAATCGAGTTAGCGCATCTCCTTGTTGGCGTCATTTCACAACAAATATTTTTCCCTGACTTAAAGCAGAGATTTCTTCCAGGGGAATTACCATGGAAAAATTATTATTATGATAATTCAGGAAGAAGGTATTCTTCCCAAAGAGATTCTTTAAATTTCGTCCGGAAAAAGCCAAAATGTCCGATCTTTTCGACATTGATCTCGCTGGGGCTGATCCGTTTCATCACTCGTGGTGCTGCCGTATAAAGATCGTGCAGTTTCTCTATATTGCGAGCCGACATATACTCATCATCGCTGAATGACAACGAAGTTATCGGAGTTTTTACGTTTGAATACAAATCCCGAGCCCGTTCCCCTTCTACACCAACAACATAATCGGGATCAAGACACCAACGCCGCCACTGCAACATAACGCCATGCGGCAAATCACCCACCTTGCGCAATCGTTTACCAGGAAAATACCCGAACAGTCGCAGAGACAAAGGGACCAGCAGGTACCATAAATACCATGAAACCCGTCGAAGTCGCGGGGGAGCATCTCCCCAGTAACCACACCCACTTGCTACAGTCACCATTTTAGTGACAGATGATCGATCCGGCAGAAACGGAAATATCTGTCCACCCAAACTGTGGCCAATCAAATAGAAAGGTTTCCTGTCAGCAGCGTCTGTAACAGTTCTGACCAAGGCGGCGCAGTCAAATTGTGCCCAGTCCATGATATCAGCTTTAAAACCCCGCAACCGATCTGGACGGGACAAACCAATGCCACGATAATCAAAAGTTGCGACCAGATATCCACGCTCTCTCAACCAGTGGGCAAAGGCTGCATAATACTGCTGTTTCACTCCCATAGCCGGAACAATCAACACAGCTGCAGCAAGCTCACCTTCTGGGACAAACAAACGCCCGACAATGGTTTTGTTGTCCTCAGTGCGAATCTCCTGTTGGGAAAACCGACTCATCAGTCCATCCCGGATTTATACTGGCGCAATACTTCGACAATCTGAACCTGATAGGATTTATACCACTTCGATTGTCCGAGTCGCTGCGCCTCTAAATGCGCTGTATCCTGTTTCCAGCGGGAAATCTGTTCCAGTGTCTCCCAGTAAGAGATAGCGATTTCCTGATGACCCTCTGTTGACGCAACAAAATCAAGACAACCATATTCTACGATTGCCCGATCCCGTAATTTAGCTGCAGTGTCACTATACTCCTGATCCAGTTGTTTTATTTCCGCTCTAAAAATGACGGCATACATGGATTTTTCCTATCGACGCCTACAAAGCTTTAAGTATTATGGATAACCCATCTGCTAAGCTGTGTTCACAGAGACACAGAACCTTTATATTCGGGAAGATGTAGGAATGGTGCTTAAGAGTAGATACCAGCAAAACGCGGGACTGTCCCCGCATGGGGGCTGTCCCAGGCATTTTGCGGCACGAACCAGCACAGTTTCATAGCCCGTAAACACCTGGGACAGCCCCCGATGGATCTGGAGGCAGTCCCGCGTTTACTACAGCATTGCTTAAACTAGCGCCATTGGGACATGTAGCAAGATCATGTTCCTGAATTTAACTAAAGCGACAGGTATTCAGCGACAAAATCAGCATCTTTATCACCACGACCGGACAGATTGATAAGAATGGTTTTATCTTCCGGTAACTCCTTTGCCAGCTTCATCGCATAAGCAACCGCATGGGCACTCTCCAGAGCAGGGATAATCCCTTCCAGGCGCGATAAGGTCATAAATGCTTCTAGGCATTCTTTGTCATCGATTGTTTCGTATTGAACCCGCTCAATATCTTTCAGATAACAATGTTGCGGGCCAACTCCTGGGTAATCCAGACCCGATGCAATGGAATAAACTGGTAGCGGCAAACCTTCTTTATCCTGCAAGTTATAGCACTCGAACCCATGGATAGCACCCTTGGTTCCCAGAGTTAAAGTAGCCGCATGATCTGGGGTGTCCAACCCTTTACCTGCCGGTTCCACGCCAATCATTTTGACATCTTCATCATCCAGAAAAGCCGTAAAGAGTCCCATGGCATTGGAACCACCGCCGACACAAGCCATAAGGTAATCCGGCAGACACCCCTCTTTAACCTGGAATTGTTCCCGCGCCTCAATACCAACAATCGTCTGAAAATCACGCACCATTTTTGGGAAAGGATGTGGGCCAACCACCGAACCAATTGCATAGAAAAAGTTAACAGGATCTTTCAGATATTCTTCAAAGGCACTGTCTACCGCATCCTTCAAGGTTCTGGTTCCGCGACTAACCGGTACCAGTTTACAACCGAGAATCTTCATTTTGGTGACATTGGGGTGTTCCTTTTCAATATCAATTTCACCCATATGAATTTCACACTCGATCCCGAGGAGAGCACAAGCGGTTGCCAATGCCACTCCATGTTGCCCGGCACCCGTTTCAGCCAACACTTTGGTTTTCCCCATATGTTTAGCCAGCAGTGCTTCACCCAGACAATGATTGATCTTATGTGCACCCGTATGATTCAAATCCTCACGCTTCAGAAAAATCCTTGCACCGCCCTGTTGTTCAGTTAAGCGCTTGGCAAAGTAGATTGGACTGGGTCGACCAACATAATCGGCATAGAGATCATGTAATTCTTTTTGGAAAGCCTCCGTCTTACGGACTTGTTCATATGAATCACTAATATCATCCATGATTGCTTTCAGTTCGGGTGGGATGATCTGTCCGCCATATTCACCAAAGTAACCGTCTTTATTGGGCATTTCTAGAAATTGCATCGCCATTTCTTCTCCTTTTAGACATTTCCATTATATAAAGGTTGCAGGTCAACAAGACTACACACTGTACTAGTACGCTGATACATTAAAGGCAAGCGGGAAGATGTGTCAAGAACATCTGGAAAATAAAAAATCCGCAGCCGATGTGTAGAACGGCTGCGGACAAAGTGGTCAATCGGGGCAATAAATGTGGCCCTACCAATGTATGGCTTGTTGACCGTATTCTGGGATTATGTCCTTAAATACTCATATATTTCTGATGTTCAAAATCGGTGACGGTGGTTCGGTATTCGTCCCATTCGGCAACTTTGAGGTTCAGATAGTTATTGAACAAATCTTCTCCCAAGACTTGGGGCAAAAACGTGCTTTTTTCTGCTTCCATCAGTGCTGGATAAAAATCACGGGGGAGAAACCGTTCGTCAAGGACCCTAACCCGGGTCTCTTTTTTGTAAGTACTGCCCATATCGGGTTGACCCGCATCAGCCTTGGTCGCAATACCATCAAGGCCGGCGAAAATCAGGGTAGCAAATTGGAGATAAACATTGCCGGTCGCATCGGGGCAACGCAATTCCATCCGGGTTGCCTTAGTTGACAAAGCGTGAGGAATACGCACCATGGAGCTGCGATTCTGCAATCCCCAACCACGTACGATAGGAGCTTCCTTACCCAAAACATAGGCTTTATATGAATTAACTGTCGATGCCTGCACAATTGACATCGCCCGGGCATGAGTGGTCACCCCGCCGATGAAGTTCATCAACATGTCACTCAAACCATGATCACATTTTTCATCGTAACAGAGACTGTTGCCTTCAAGATCGGAAAAAGAGGTGTGGATATGAAAAGCATTCCGATTGTGACCGGTAAAAGGTTTTGACATAAAAGAAGCATGCAGATTGTACTGTGCTGCGACTTCTTTGGTAACAAACTGAAACAATATTGTCCGGTCGGCTATAGTGAGTGGATCTCCGGGCTCAAGATTTACTTCGTGCTGTGACGAAGTAACTTCGTGGTGAGTTTTTTCGTACTGAACCCCACACTTTTCCAGCACATTGACTATTTCCTGTCGTACCACATCGCCAATATCAGTTGGTGATGAACCAAAGTAATCAAGCTTGTCAGTATGGGTATCAGCATTGAGTTCGTCACCGTTAAAGAGGAAAAATTCATGCTCCGGCCCCATCAAAAACTTGATTTGATTGTCGGTAGCCGCTTTTTCAACTGCCCGCTCCAATGCATAACGGGGGTCAACCGAGGCGCGTGAACCATCCTGATTAAACAGTTGGCCGACAAAAAAACCAATCTTGCGATCGCCAAAATCGACCAGACGAAAGCTCTCTAGTACCGGCTTTAAAACCCGGTCACTGTTGTCAACGGTTGCTATCCCTGCAATGGAACTGCCATCAATACCGACACCATTTTTCATGATGTTTTCAATTTCATTCGGATTGACCGAAAGATTTTTCAACCGACCGTTCAAATCGGTAAAAAACAGTTTAGTATTGTAGGCTTCTTTCAGTTGTTCCTTGATTTTGGGAAGCGCCGTGTCACTCATTGTTTTTTCTCCAGATTAGAGTATTGATTATGCAGGGGAACCCGGAACAGAGTTCCCCTGCGCAAAATTCTTATTTTTTCAAAGCAAATCTAAGTAAACTCGGGACTGTCCCAGATGTTTACAGACTATGAAACTGTGCTGGTTCGCACCGCAAAATCCTGGGACTGTCCCCGCATGGGGGCTGTCCCTATTTTGCTAAAAACCGATGGCTAAGCAAAAATTTCGTCCGGCAAGGCTTGGTATTTTTTCGGGGGTGAAGACATACATCAGCATGTCGAGATCCTGAAAAAATACCGTAACGCAGCAGGGCGGACTTTTTGCGACGCCATTACAGATTAAAATAAAGATTCATCTCATACGGGGTTGGTCGCTCGTTGACAGCAACCACCTCTTTCATTTTTTCTTCGATCAAACCATCAATCAGCATTTCACTGAACACCCCACCTTCCAGCAGGTAATCGTGATCTTTTTTCAGTTCTTGCAACGCTTCTTCCAGATCAGCCGGAATTGCAGGGAGAGCATTGCGCTTCTCTTCTGGCCAGGAAAAAATATTTTCATCAAAAGGACCATTATTATTTGCAGTCGGATCGATCTTGTTTTTGACGCCATCAATCCCGGCCATAATCAGGGCACTGGTTGCCAGATAAGGGTTGCAGGTCGCATCGCCGGTACGGAATTCGAAGCGTTTGTTCTCTTCGGTTGTCGCATATTTAGGAATACGGATAGCAGCACTGCGATTGGCTAGACCGAAAATCAATTTAACTGGTGCTTCAAATCCGGGCAACAGACGTTTATAAGAGTTGGTGCTCGGGTTTGTCAAAGCCACCAGCGACTTGCCGTGGTAGAGAATCCCGCCAATAAAATGGAGAGCGACCTCAGAGAGATCAGCATAACCACCTTTTTCATAGAGAATATTCTTGCCGTTCTTTTTCAGCAACATATGAAAATGCATCCCATTTCCGGCCTCACCATACATCGGCTTCGGCATCAGAGTCGCGGCCAGTCCATGCTTAAGAGCGATCTGCTGGATGGCACTCTTGATATACATGATGTTATCGGCAATTGCTGGAAACGGAGCCAGTTCAGTTTCGATCTCCTGCTGTGAGCTGATACCGACTTCATGGTGATGGTAGCGGATCGGACAGATATTTTCTTCGATATAATCGGAGATTTCTTCGCGGACGCTAGCATTGCGATCATAAGGGCGATCCAGATGGTAGCCTTTACGATGGGTCAAAGCAGTTGCATCGGGATCTTCATATTCAAATGGCAGCGCTTCTTTGTTCTCCATAGTGGAAAATCGGTAACCAGCTTTATGCTTGGTGTTGTAGTAGATCGCTTCGCTGAGAAGATTGAATTCAAATTCGGGAATCCATAACATTTCATCGGCAATTCCACTCTCTTTTAAATAGTCGAATGCCCTCTGTGCGACACTGCGGGGATCTTTTTTGTAGCCTGCCGGGGAATCGGCCTCACGAATTGAGCAGATAATCTGTACCGTGGGATTCGGATTGAAATTATCATAATGAGCAGTAGAAAGATCAGGCATCAAAATCAGATCACCCGATTCGACGTTGCGCATTCCGGGGATACTGGAACCGTCAAAAGGGATGCCATGCGACATGACATATTCGAGCCGGCGTGCCGGAAAATTGATATGATACCAGCGTCCGACCAGATCGACATACTTCAGGTCAATATTTTTGACCTTTTTTTCCTGAATGAGTTCCTGTAGACTTTGTAAGTTCATGTGTGCCTCTCCTTGGCGAGATGTGCTGTGCATTACTGGGGGCTGTGACCGCAGCCTCCAGCGTTTATTCTTCAACGCAACTGTCAGCAAACTCGGGACTGTCCCCAGACCTATCGGGGGCTGTCCCAGATGTTTACGGACTATGAAACTGCGCTGGTTCGCGCCGCAAAAGCCTGGGACAGCCCCCGTACGGGGACAGTCCCGGTTTTGCTTATTGCAGCTAACTACTCAGGCATATTCGGAATTTTTGTTATCTGTCCCAAGTGGTTTCTCAGCGTATATTCCTTCTCATTCTTATCCACAATGTAGTAGTCGGGCATCAGAGGAATCTTGCCGATATTGGTCGCCAGCACATACATTGGTTGTGCCAGACCGGTGGTATGTCCACGCAGCGCATCACGAATCAATTCAGCACCCTTCTCCACCGGAGTCCGGAAATGATCGATCCCCGGAGCTGGCTCACAATAGAAGACATAAT
>JAOZOH010000042.1:0-9833 GCA_029933365.1 Desulfuromusa sp.
ATCATATCTCAACGGTCAAAGAGGTGTTTGCCGAATTGTTTCCTCTGGAAGAGCGGGCTGCTGTTTGAGCTCTTAACGGCTCAATAGCGCAACTTCACTGATAAACTGGGCGAAAAGACCCGATTGAACGAGTCTTTTC
This sequence comes from Desulfuromusa sp., assembly GCA_029933365.1. The sequence goes on from JAOZOH010000042.1 coordinate 140, forward strand.
GCCTTTTCTATGTCTGGAGCAAAATAGCGATCCTGATCGTAAAAGGGAACCTCATTGCGTAAAATCTGCTTCGCCTGTTCAAGTAGCTCAGAGGTTTTCAGTGGGGCGCGAAAATCTACACCCTGACACGCTGCTAGAAGTTCGATAGCAAGAATTCCAGCAGTATTATCTGCCATATCCCCAAGTCTGCGGGCAGCGAAGGTTGCCATCGAGACATGATCTTCCTGGTTTGCTGAAGTGGGAAGACTGTCGACGGAGGCCGGATGGGCAAATGATTTATTTTCACTGGCCAATGCTGCAGCAGTAACTTGAGCAATCATAAAACCTGAATTTAACCCCCCCTTTTCAACCAGAAACGGGGGTAATTTGCTCAGATTGCTATCGATCAGCAGGGCAATACGCCGCTCCGCTAAGGCACCAATTTCGGCAATCGCCAGAGCCATATTGTCGGCGGCCATGGCGACAGGTTCGGCATGGAAATTCCCTCCCGAAAGAATGTCATTCTCTGCGACAAAGACTAATGGATTATCTGAAACGGCATTCGCTTCAGTTTGCAGAACTTTAGCCGCATGGCGAAGTTGTTCCAAACAGGCTCCCATGACTTGAGGTTGACAGCGGAGGGAATAGGGGTCTTGTACTGATTCGCAGGCACGATGGGAATCTTCAATCTGGCTATGGTCAAGGAGTTTACGGTAGGCTTCTGCTGTGTCAATGCGACTCTGGTGACCACTGACTTGATGGATCCTTTGATCAAAAGGGCTGCGGCTGGCAAGGGCGGCTTCGACGCTGAGACTGCCACTGACGATGGCGGCAGCAAACAGATCCTCAGCGGAAAATAAGCCTTCCAGAGCAAAAGCGGTTGATGCCTGGGTTCCATTGAGAAGAGCCAAACCTTCTTTAGGGCCGAGAGTGCAGGGTTGTAATCCGGCAATTTCGAGACCTTTTCGGCCCGATAGCCGCTCTCCACGGTAGAGGACTTCCCCTTCACCCAGCAGAACGGTACTCATGTGTGCCAAGGGAGCCAGATCTCCGGACGCCCCCACAGAACCCTTTTGCGGGATGCATGGATAAACTTCGGCATTAACCAGTGTGATCAGTGCTTCAATGACTTGCAACCGGATTCCTGAATAGCCACGCGCCAAACTATTGATTTTCAGAACCATCAACAGACGAACAGTTGTCTCATCCATGAGTGCGCCAACCCCCGCAGCATGAGAGAGGACAATAGAGCGTTGTAACTGTTTAAGCTCATCATCGGGGATATGAGTATTTGCCAGCAGTCCAAAGCCGGTATTGACCCCGTAAACAGTACGCCCTTGGGCAATTACCTGTTGAACTGTTTCGGTTGCCGCTTCAATCTTGGCTAGACAGTCAGGTGTCAGGCTTAAATGTACTGCCTCTGACTGAATCCGCCGCATTTGTCTTAGCTTTAGATGGCCTGGGTTCAGTTCCAGTTTGAACATTTATTTATCCTCCGAGAGGTTGCTGCCCTCTTTTGCAGTTGGTTTGTTAATAGTCCAGATCTTCCACTTAACCCTTCTCCATGAGGGAGAAGGTGGCTGCAAGCCGGATGAGGGGGGAGTCTGGTGACGTTGCCTGAAAGAAATAATTCTGGGAATACTGCAACGCTATCCCCTCACCCTGACCCTCTCCCTCAGGGAGAGGGAAATGTCAGTGTATAGTTCAACAGTCTCCCACCATTGGCAAATCTAACCCTTGTTCCTTGGCACATTGAATCGCAAGGGAGTAGCCAGCATCAGCATGGCGCATCACTCCGGAGGCTGGATCGTTCCACAATACCCGTTCCAGCCGTTTTGCAGCTGCCTCTGTTCCATCGGCAACAATGACAATTCCGGCATGTTGACTGAAGCCCATCCCAACACCACCACCGTGGTGCAGACTGACCCAAGTGGCACCTCCGGAGGTTGAAAGCAGTGCGTTGAGGAATGGCCAGTCAGAGACTGCATCAGAACCATCAGCCATTGCTTCGGTTTCACGGTTGGGGCTGGCAACCGAGCCGGAATCAAGGTGATCCCTACCTATCACGATTGGGGCTTTGAGCTTGCCACTGGCCACCATCTGATTAAATGCTAAGCCGAGGCGGGCGCGATCTTTCAATCCAACCCAGCAGATCCTGGCTGGTAAACCTTGAAACTGAATCCGTTCTCTCGCCATGTCCAGCCAGTTGTGTAAATGAGGCTCATCGGGAATCAATTCTTTCACCTTGGCATCAGTTTTATAGATATCGTCAGGGTCTCCCGAGAGGGCAATCCAGCGGAACGGGCCGATCCCCTCGCAAAAAAGTGGACGGATGTAAGCCGGGACAAATCCGGGGAAATCAAACGCGTTGTCGATACCCTCATCCAGCGCAATTTGACGGATATTATTGCCATAATCGAAAGTTTCCGCCCCTTGCTGTTGTAGCTGCAACATGGCTGTAACATGCTTGGCAATAGAGGCTTTAGATGCTGTAATCACTTGCTGTGGGTTTTCCTGTCGCAGACGTGCAGCTTCCTCCAGACTCCACCCCTCCGGTAGATACCCGTTGAGAGGGTCGTGGGCGCTGGTCTGATCAGTACAGACATCAGGAATCACATTGCGACGGACTAATTCCGGCAGAATTTCGGCACAGTTGCCGAGTAGGCCAATGGAGATCGCTTGCTTGTCGCGACAAGCTGCTTCTATCAATTTCAGGGCAGCATCTAGATTGGTCACTTTGTGATCCAGATAACCAGTCTCCAGTCGCTTATCGATCCGCGATTCATCGCACTCGATTGCCAGCATATTGAACCCGGCCATAGTGGCTGCTAGTGGTTGAGCTCCTCCCATACCACCCAGGCCACCAGTAAGAATCCAACGCCCACAAGCATCACCGGAAAAACGTTTTTTCGCAATAGAAACAAAAGTTTCGTAGGTTCCCTGCACAATCCCTTGCGAACCGATATAGACCCAGGAACCAGCGGTCATCTGGCCGTACATCATCAACCCCTTTTTATCCAGCTCGTTGAAGGTTTCCCAGTTGGCCCAGTGTGGCACCAGGTTGGAATTGGCGATCAGAACTCGGGGGGCATCGGTGTGAGTTTTAAAAACTCCGACCGGTTTACCCGATTGGATGAGGAGCGACTCGTCATCTTCCAGCCGTTTGAGCACTTCGACAATTTTATCGTAACAATCCCAGTCTCGCGCCGCTCTGGCAGTACCGCCATAGACGACCAGTTCTTCGGGGCGCTCGGCCACTTCTGGATCAAGATTATTCATCAACATGCGTAAAGCCGCTTCTGTCAGCCAACTTTTAGCGCTTAACTGTGAGCCATGTGGGGCACGAATGAGACGGTGGGTATCGAGTCGTTTGTTCATAGGATCTCCATTATCGGGTGAGCAGGTGGCAGAGTCTGGCTGCGACTCTGGCGGTCCGTCCATCAATGTCATACTTGGGGTTATATTCAGCGATATCTGCCACTCTTAATTGCTTCTGCGCAACTGATTTGATAAAGGCCACCAGGTACTCCAATTCGGGAAGGGGAACCCCTCTGCTAGCTGGAGCACTGACTCCGGGCGCGGTTTCTGCTGGCAGTACATCGAGATCAATACTCAGATAAATTGCCTGGCAAGGGTGGATAAACTTGGTCAGTTTTTGCTCGATTTGAGGAAATTGCCAGCTGTTGAGCTCCTCATCTTTCAAATATTCAACGTCCAGTTGATCTGCCTGGGCAAACAGTGCTCTGGTATTGGCAGCTTCACTTACACCGAGGCAACAGTAGTGAAAAGGGATATCCCTGCTCTGGCAATGTTGGGCAATCTGTAAAAAAGGAGTACCGGAGGTGGGGACAGCGGCTGACCGCAAGTCAAAATGTGCATCAAAGTTGATAATGCCAATCGGCGCGTCGGTACTCGATGGTTTCAGATGTTGTTCCAGTCCCAGAAAACTGCCAAAGGCTACTTCGTGGCCACCACCGAGCAGCAGGGGAAAATGGTTCTGATCCAGTAACTGTTGGACAGAATTGGCTTGTTCTTTTTGTAAGGATTCCAGATTGCCTTGTTCGCAATAGAGGTCTCCGGCATCGTAAATGGGACGCTTCAGGTCGTATGTCTGGTTGGCCAGATATTTTCGGATAATATCAGGCCCTGCTGCAGCACCGATTCTGCCGTGATTCCGTTTTACTCCCTCGTCAGCAGCAACTCCCAGCAAGGTAATGCCCGGAGGGTTTGTTGCCTCTTCCAGGGGAGAGATGCGCTGGTGCCAGCGTTGCTTTCCATCACCGTCGTCGCGACCTTTCCAGAGGGTTATCTCGGTTTTTTTAAACATAACTGATCTCTCCGGAAAAAATGCGTTGACGTAATGATTTTTCACCAAACTGGTATGCGAGTTGTGCGGGGTCTTCAATCTTCCAGAGAAGCATGTCGGCTGATTTTTCAACGCTGAGAGTGCCGCTGATCTTTTCCAGATTCAGAGCTTTTGCCGCGTTTCTGGTGGTTGCTTGCAGCGCTTCTTCCGGGGTGAGACCAAAGAGAACGCAACCCATATTCATCATTAAGCGCAATGAAGCGAGAGGGCAGCTCCCCGGATTGAGATCACTGGCTAGAGCCATTGGAATCTGGTATTGACGTAATAAATCAACTGGGGGCTTCTTTGTCTCACCGAGAAAATAAAAGGCTCCAGGGAGGAGAGTGGCAACCGTCCCCGATTTTTTCAGTGCCTTAACTCCGGCTTCATCCAGATATTCGAGATGATCGACCGACCAGGCTGAAAAACTGGCGGCAAGTTCAGCCCCGTGGCTGTTGGAAAGCTGTTCAGCATGGACCTTTATCCCCAAACCAAATTTATCAGCGGCAATGAAAATCTGTTCGCAGTGTTGGGGAGAAAAGGCGATATTTTCACAGAAAACATCAACCGCATCAGCTAATCCTTCGGCGGCAACCTGTGGAATCATTTTGTCACAGATCAGCTTGATATAGTCCCCACCATTATTTCTAAATTCTGGAGGAATTGCATGAGCGGCAAGCAAGGTGCTACGCAGGTTGAATGGGTAATCTGCCGCCAGTTTTTTGGCAGCTCTGAGCATTTTTAGTTCATCTTCAAGGGTGAGACCATATCCAGATTTAATTTCAACTGTTGTGACCCCTTCGTTGAGTAGCGCTTCCAGGCGTGGTCGTGCCTGATCGATCAGTTTGTTTTCGCTGAGTGCACGGGTTGCAGTGACAGTGGCAAGAATGCCACCTCCAGTGCGGGAAATCTCTGTGTAACTGCTGCCGCTTAAGCGTTGTGTGAATTCACCAGAACGCTGTCCCCCATAAATCAGATGTGTATGGCTGTCAATCAACCCAGGGGTGAGGAAATTTCCCCCGGCATCGATGATCTCCCCTTTGAAGTCATCAGTATTAATGACCTGCATGGGGGAAATGAAGACAATTTTTCCATCTTGCACTCCGATTGAATGATCTCTCAGCAGACCGTAAGGGGCCTTAACTCGAGGATCCATTGTGGCAACTTGAGCATTGATCCAGATTTTTTGGCAATCGTGAAGTATTTGATACATTTATTTCCCTCCCTACTAAATAAATGTATATACAATTATAGACAAAGTTGCAAGTTTTTGACTATAATTTGCACTATATTTTTTCTCATTGCTTAAGGAAAGCCATATGAAGGGACATTCTGGAGTGCAACCCCGTTTTCAGGTGATCAAGGATTTTATCAATCAGGCGATTGGTGATAGCACCTATCCGCCAGATGCACAGATTCCGACAGAATATGAATTGGCAAAGATGTTTGGTGTCAGTCGTATGACTGCAAATCGGGCGGTGAAGGAACTCGTTGCGGAGGGGAAGCTGGTTCGGTATCAAGGGTTGGGGACTTTTGTCGCGCTGATCCAGGTTGAATCACCATTATTGGAAATTCGAAATATCGCTGATGAAATTCGGGAACGACATAATATTTATAGTAATGAATGTTATGCTTTGCAGCAAGAGCAAGCTGATCAAGATCTGGCAGATCTTTTGGGAATTGCCGCTGGAGATCCAGTTTTTCACTCTCTTATTGTCCATAAAGAAAATGGTCGACCGTTGCAATTGGCCGAACGCTACGTCAACGCATTGCTAGTTCCCGACTATATCAAACAGGATTTTTCAGTGATGACTCCCAGTCAATATTTAAGTGAACTCTTCCCCTTATCAGAAGTCGAACATACCGTTGAGGCGATTCTGCCAAGCTCTCTTGAACAGGATTTACTAAATATTTCTGCAAATATTCCTTGTTTACTGGTGAATCGGAGAACCTGGTCAGCAAATAAACTGATCAGCTACGCGCGGTTGGTTCATCCGGGGAATCTCTATCGACTTAGTTCCCGTTCTAAAGTTTAATCTTAAATCTATTGATCAGACCACGGTGTATTCATTGCTGACCCGACATGTTCTGTTGAACTCGTTTAACAGTAGCTACTTTTTCTGCTAGCGAAATACTGACAGCAGACATTTAGATCCCCAAAAGGCAAGTTTTTCTGTATAATCCTCCGAATTTTAGGACAGATTTGATTTAGGAGTTCATCATGTTGAAGCTTGGTATGCGTTTTCTCTGTTGCTGCTTGTTTATGCTGTGCCTACAACAGGTCTATGTTCTTCCTGCAGCGGCGGGAGAGAAAGAAGAGCGAGTTCAGTTGCTGCAGAAAAAAATGGCAAAATTGCAGGAACTGTTGGTCAGGATGGAAGAAGAGAAGCTCCGTGAACAGCCGCCAACTGAAATTCCGTGGCAGGCGATTCTCCAACCTGATACGGAGCGCCCTGCTTATGATCAGTATGCTTATCTGTTGGCGCCACTGATGCGTGCTGAAGATCTCGATAGTACTTTGCAGCAACTCTATTTTTTGACCAGTCAGGATGAGCTGAAAGAGCGGGGAACTCTCTTCGTTGTCCCGGCATTGCCGTTGGCGGATGGTGAGGAAATGTCGGTTAAGAGTTATAATCGTGACCTGGCCGGGTCACTGTTGCAGAGAATTAAATTGCCTACAGCACTTGAGGGGGGGATGCTGGTTGCTTCAACCTCACTGGAAAAATATGATACTACCCAGGATTCATTGCTTTTCATTGATCTTACCGGGTGTGATCAGATTCTGCGTTCGCGGATTTTCGGTCTATTGCAAAGCACTCGTCTGTTCACTGAGGATGGCAGTATTCATAAATATATCTGGGAGCTGTTAAAAAGTGCGGCACCTCAGGCATTTACAATTTTTATGCAAGACAGCCTGGTTTGGCTGGAGTTGAACAATAAATAACAACCCACTCCGCTAAAAACTAGTATTTTAGTCATGAATCCTTGAACTCTTTGAAATACTTGTAGTATTCTGAGTAAAATAGAATTTTGGTTTACTTGTCAGGAGTTATTATGAACCCCAAAAAAGAAGAGTTTATCCCTAAATGGATTGCCTGGGAAAGTACCCAGCGGTGTAATCTTAACTGTGTGCATTGCCGCTGTTCTTCAGATCTGTCGGCAGCAGAGGGGGATTTGAGCACAGCAGATGTGTTTAAAATGATCGATGATATCTGTGAGGTCAGCAAGCCGGTGCTGGTTCTTTCTGGTGGCGAGCCATTGATGCGTGCAGATATCTTTGAGATTGCTCAATATGGGACAGACAAAGGTTTGCGGATGTGTATGGCAACCAATGGTACCTTTGTTACTGATGATGTCTGTGCCAAGATGAAGGAGACTGATATCAAGATGGTTTCCCTGTCTCTGGATGGTTCGACTGCGGAAATTCATGATAATTTTCGCAATAGCCCCGGGGCCTATGAAGGTGTAGTTCGTGCTGCCGAAATATTAAAGCGTAATGGCATCCCCTTCCTGATTAATTCATCTTTTACCAAGCGGAATCAGCAGGATATTGCTGCAACTTTTAAGGTAGCGAAAGGTCTTGGCGCAACGGCCTGGTATATGTTCATGATTGTTCCAACCGGGCGTGGTGAAGAAATCATGAGTGAATTGATTTCTGCAGAAGATTATGAGGAAATTTTAAAATGGCACTATGAACAGGAAAAGCACGAAGACGATATTTTGATGCGGCCAACCTGCGCTCCCCATTACTACCGGATTGTACCGCAGATGGCGAAAGCTGAAGGTACCACATTCAAACGGCGGAGTTTGACTTTTTCTACTGGTGGCGGCAAAGGCTGTATTGCAGCCCAGTCAATCTGTCTGATCGATTGTTTTGGTAACCTTAAACCCTGTTCCTATTTCCTTTCATCGGTTGGTAATATCAAAGAGACTCCATTCAAGGAATTATGGTTTAACTCCAAGGTATTCAATGATTTACGCGATTTCAGTAAGTATAAAGGGAAATGCGGTGAATGTGAGTATCTCAATGTTTGTGGCGGTTGCCGTGCCAGAGCCGATGCTGTTTATGGCGACTACATGGCGGAAGAGCCCTTTTGTAATTATATCCCGCCCCTCACACAGAAGCGGTTGGAAAAAGAAGCGGCAGAGGCTGCAGCGAAAAAATAATTGTGGGAGCGATCCTTATGATTGCCCCAATATCTAGATGATAATTTGCTCCAGGAGGCTTTTATCTTATGACCACTGAACACAATTTTCTTAAAGCCTGCTGGCGTCAGCCCGTCGATCAAGTTCCCGTCTGGTTGATGCGCCAAGCCGGTCGCTATTTGCCGCAATACAAGGCGGTGCGGGCTCAGGGTGGCGGAACTTTCCTTGATCTGTGTAAAGATCCAGTCCGAGCCGCTGAAGTAACAATTCAGCCGATTGATATTTTAGATGCTGATGCTGCTATCCTTTTTTCCGATATTCTGACGCCGATAGAGCCGATGGGGATGACGCTTGATTTTGTCCCCGGCCCGGTATTTGAGAATCCGGTCCGGACGGCAGCTGATGTTGATGCCCTGATAGTTCCAGAAGATATGGCACAGGCTGTTCCTTATGTGCCTGCTATTATCAAGCGATTACGCGTGGCATTTGAAGGTCGTGTCCCGTTGATTGGTTTTGGTGGCGCTCCGTTTACTTTGGCCTGCTATATGGTGGAAGGAAAGGGGAGTAAAGATTTCGCCAGCCTCAAACAGATGATGTATTCTGATTTTCCACTCTATGATGCGCTGCTGCAGAAAATTACTGAGATGGATCGGCGTTATCTGAATATGCAGATCGAAGCCGGGGCGCAGGCAATTCAGATTTTTGATACCTGGGGCGGTCTGCTGGCACCACATGATTATGCACGCTATATTCTCCCTTATGTCAAACAATTGATCGACGGGCTGAAGCGTGACGGAATTCCAATCATCTATTTTGTCAAAGGTGGTGGAACCATGCTTGATTTAGTCAAGGAGTCAGGGGCAGATGTCCTTGGACTCGACTGGCATGTCAATTTAGGCAAAGCAAGAGATGTTCTGGGTGGTGATGTTGCTGTTCAGGGGAATCTTGATCCGACTGTACTTTACGCTCCGAAAGAGTACATTGAAAAAGAAGTTCAGCGGATTCTTGATGAAAATGACAACCGACCAGGATTCATTTTCAATCTGGGGCATGGAATTCTACCGACGATTCCACCAGAAAATGCGATTCATATGGTTGAATGTGTTCATAGACTTAGTCTGAAGTAGCTCTCGATTAGAGCTAGTCAGTTGTTCTGCCTTCTCCATGAGGGAGAGGGAATATTTAATTTGTAGAGATGACTTTTATGCCAGATTCTAAACCCAT
>JAOZOH010000042.1:9933-24378 GCA_029933365.1 Desulfuromusa sp.
GGAGAGGGAATATTTAATTTGTAGAGATGACTTTTATGCCAGATTCTAAACCCATTGCCCTGATTTTACTTAACATGGGCGGCCCCGATTCTTTGGAAGCGGTTGAGCCATTTCTCTATAATCTGTTTAGTGATCGGGAGTTGATTCAATTGCCTGCGGGGGCGCTTTTACAGAAGCCGTTTGCAAAATTGATTTCCTATTTTCGGGCAAAAAAGGTCGTTGAAAACTATCGAACAATTGGCGGTAAATCTCCTTTGTTGGAATGGACACAAAAGCAGGCTGAAGGTACTGCCAAACGGTTAGGTGAGCGGATTCACCCTTTTGTGATGATGCGTTATTGGCATCCTCTCGCTGAACAGGTTCTTGCTGAAATAAAAGCAGCAGGGATTGAAACAGCGGTGGTTCTGTCGATGTACCCTCATTACACCAAGGCAACTACCGGGAGCAGTGTCAATAATTTTAAACGTGCTGCAGCAAAGATATATCCGGAACTTGAATATCAATTGATTGAGGACTGGTATGACTGGCCCGAATATCTGGATGCTCTTGCAAATCGGGTCAATGAGGGACTCGACTCTTTTCACGATATGATGCGGGATGAAGTCCAGATCCTGTTTTCAGCTCATGCCTTGCCACAGAAATTTATAGACCGAGGTGACCCCTATCGGCAGCATGTAGAAGAAACTGTTCAAGGGGTGATGCAAAGAGTTGGTTCTTATGACTGGTCGATTGCCTATCAGAGCCGCAGTGGACCAGTGAAATGGATGGAACCAGGGACTGATGAGACGCTTCATGACCTGGCTGCTGCTGGCCATCGTGCGGTACTGATGGTGCCGATCTCTTTTGTCTCAGATCACATTGAGACTCTTGAAGAGATTGATATCCAGTACCACAATCTGGCAACCAGCCTTGGTCTGGTAAATTTTGTGCGCGCCCCCTCTTTGAATGACCGTAGTGATTTTCTCGATTCACTGGCGAAGTTGGTGCAAGAACGGTGTCATATCTAAGGGGATGATTTTACTGTTTTTTTAGAAGGCGAGGCCAGAATAAATACTCCAACCCGCTCATGGATGTCTAAATTTTTGTTTTGAAGTATGATTTGCGGGAACCTTCACTCTTTAGTATTTGGATTTTTATTCTTGTATGGTTTGAGAAGATTAACTAGAGTAAAGGAATAATATTTTGTAGTCAAAATAAGGGGGGATTGGTGAGGGAATTTTAAAACCATAAGCCGCAGCAACGTTAATTAAGTTGCTGCGGCTTTTTTTGTGTTTTCCTGTTAGCTATCTTGCGGGGGAAGAAATGGACGATCTATCACCTTCTGATTTGAAAACGATTCTGCACTCTAAACGGGCTAATTTGTACTATCTCGAATATTGTCGGGTTATGCAGAAAGATGGTCGGGTTCTCTACCTGACTGAGGACAAGAAAAGCCACCTCTACTTTAATATCCCCATTGCCAATACGACAGCGATTTTGTTGGGAAATGGAACGTCCATTACCCAGGCAGCAGTGCGGATGCTGGCTCAAGCCGGTGTACTCATCGGATTTTGTGGTGGTGGGGGAACGCCCCTTTATATGGGGAATGAGATCGAATGGATGACCCCGCAGAGCGAATACCGCCCTACGGAATACCTGCAAGGTTGGCTTTCTTTCTGGTTTGATGATGATTTGAGACTGAAAGCCGCCAAGGAGTTACAGCATGCTCGAATCGAGTATTTGCGCAAGGTATGGCGCAAAGATCGCGAGTTGAAATCAGCTGGATTCGATGCTGATGACTCCGGCATTGCAGATGCCCTGGATACATCTCTAGCGCAGATCGACACGGCCACGAAAACAACTTTCCTGCTGGCCGCCGAGGCTAAACTGACCAAGCAGCTCTACAAGTTGGCCGCCCGCAATACAAGCATGAAAGATTTTACCCGCGAACGTGAAGCCACAGATAAAGCCAACTCTTTTCTCAACCACGGCAACTATCTTGCCTATGGCCTTGCAGCCAGCACGCTTTGGGTGTTGGGTATCCCCCACAGTTTTGCAGTAATGCATGGGAAAACCCGGCGTGGTGCGCTGGTATTTGATATTGCTGATTTGGTGAAAGATGCCATCGTTCTGCCATGGGCTTTTATTTGTGCCAAAGAAAACGCCACAGAACAAGAATTTCGCCAACAATGTTTACAGGCTTTTGCCGACCATAAAGCCTTGGATTTTATGTTTGATCACGTGAAGAGCGCTGCGTTGCAAGATAGGGAAATAAAAATGGAGAACGTTCCATTATGATGGTGACCTTTGTTTCCCAATGTGAAAAGAATGCTCTAAAAAAGACCCGTCGGGTACTTGATGCCTTTGCCGACCGCATAGGTGATAACACCTGGCAGACGGTCATTACCGAAGCAGGTCTCACTACTGTCAAAAAAATGCTACGCCAGACCGCCAGTAAAAGCACCGCTGTTTCCTGTCATTGGATCAGGAGCCGTTCCAGGAGTCAGCTACTGTGGGTCGTGGGAAATAAAAGTAAATTTGATGAGCGCGGTGTGGTGCCGGTGAACAGTACGAGCAGCCAAATAACGATTGGAGATATTGAAATCATGACGGATCAATTTTTTGCCAATACAAAAGGTCAGCGGTTAGATCAACATCTGTTTGCCGTGGGATATTTGGCTTATAAAATTATTAAACGATTGGTGCCTAAAAATGAAAATTTAGCGATTGCCGTTTTTATTTCGGGTTGTTGGCATGATATTGGTAAAATTGATCCTGCTTTTCAGGATTGGCTTAACAAGCTTCTTAAGAAAAACGTTGAAGATGATGTGCCCGATGATGGTCAACATATTGATAGGCAAACAGGTAAATTTTCTTGGCAGAAGCATCCTCGGCACAACGAGATATCGTTACTTTTGTTTCAGTTGTTGTTTGATGAAACGTCAATCAACACGCCCACTCTTGATAGTATTAATCACGCGATTTACTGGCATCATGCCAAGCCACTGCGAAAAAACGATATCGGGAATTTGGTTGGCATTTATGACAAATTGCAAGATTTTGATAAAAATTATATTCAGTTTACGTCAACCATCATTGCTACTTTCAAATCCATCAAGAGCATGATGAATGAATACTTTGAGGATGATTCAATTGAGTTTGATACTCTGAACCTTCCAAAGTTGGATGACATTGAAGACCGCTTACAAACAAAAGAGCTGCCAACATACAAACGCTATATTAGCCGAGATTCCCTTGAAAATTATCGTAGATACTTTAAAGCCAATGCTTTAAATAATCTGGCCAGATCCGCATTGATCACTGCGGACAGATTGGTGTCAAAAAAACTCTCAGGAGAGTCGCTCAATGAGCGTATTGCCAATCATACACTAGAGGATATTCTTGATGAGGCCTTTCAAAAAGACCGTAGTTTGAAGCTGTCAATTCAACAATGTCTCGATGGATTTAACCAAAATAACCCCGATGTTGAGAGAAACAGAGCACAGTCCATCGCCGCAAAAAAATTGTCTGACGAGGAAATCGCAATTGGGGTGCTAAAAGGTCCGGCTGGATGCGGCAAGACCAAAATTGCACTCGAATGGGCACTAAATACCGAGGCCAAAAGAATATTCTGGGTATGCCCAAGGGTGCAAATTTGTGAAGGTCTATTTAGTGATTTACAATCCAAAGAATATTTACCCAAAGCAAAAGTAGAGATTTGTACTGGTGAGATCAAACAAATCCTGGATGAGGGGAGGCCGATAGAAACACCAGAAGGGGGAGAATTTTCTGGTGATATAGTCATCACTACAATCGATCAGGTTGTTAACGCCATCACGACTCATCGTAATGTTACTACCCTGATGGATTTTATGAACTCCCATGTGGTTTTTGATGAGTATCACGAATATATCACCATGCCGGCATTCAATCTGTTGTTTGGGGAGTTGGTTGAATGTAAAAGATTTCAGCAAGATGATGACAAAACTTTTCCGAATACTTTGCTGGTATCGGCAACGCCAAACCCTCTATTCGTAGAAAAATTCCTTGATATATCGAGGCCGGGGGATATTGTTGGCATCCCCAGCTTTAACACTAGCCCATATCAAATAGACTTTGTTGATTATGATGAGAAAAATGAGAATGCCGATAACCCTTTTTTCCAACTTCAGCCTGCAAATACATTTGTTATCAGCAATACAGCCATAACTGCCCAGAAAAGTTTTATCGATAATCAGGACAAAGAAAACGGTATCTTGCTGCATTCTAAATTTAAGAAATTTGACCGGGAAGTTCTTTTTGAAAAGGCTTTTAATGCCTTTAAGGAACATGGCACCAGAGACTACGATATCCTGCGGAGTGGTCCGATCGTACAGGCAGCTCTCAACATCACTTGTGACAAAATGGTCAGCGAAATGACTCATGCGGAAAACTTCTTGCAACGACTCGGCAGACTGGATCGTTTTAGTAGAAACAAGAGAGCGAATCCGTATGTGATTGCGATTACAGAGGCCGTGAAAAATGGTAAAGCGAAAGGCGGCAGCTCAAGCTTTTTAAATCGTTTGAATAGTCTTCAAAGCACTAAAGCTTGGTTTGATTTTTTACAAAACGAGTTGTTGCCTGATCATCTGGTCAACATTAATCAAATTTATGATCTGTATGATCGGTTTTATCAGGATGAAACTTGTCGCAGGTTAGTTGAGCAGGATTTAGTCTCAGCTCTCAGAGAAAGTGTTCAGAGAATGAGTGTAATTGCAGATCCAGTAACCTTTCCATCATATAAAAAGGAGCCAAACAAATTAAAAATCAAAAAGCATTCCTTGAGGGGGGATAGCCGGTTTGTGCAAATGGCAGTTTGTAAGATCAGCAATCGTAATGATTATGTGATTACAAATGAGTACGCCTACTCAGAAGAGCAATCTGATGAAAGTTTTACATATGGAGTCGAAGTTATTTGTGGTTATGGAGTTTCAGCCCAGAACTTGCTGTCCGTTATGGCAAAAAAACATCATAACATCAAACAGGTCAAGAAAGCATATAAGGACAGTCAATTATTAAATGAAGCAAGAAGTCCAGAGACACCAATTTATTTGAGTTACATTCCAGATGATCTAAAAAAAGTTGAAGCTCAACCAAATCCTTATGCGATTTACTACGCAATGGGCACTCAACAGCCCATCGGTGCTCTTTCGCTAAAACAACTCAACAATGGAGGAGAATAAAAATGCAAACAGAGAAAATTACCGGAATAAAAAGTATCGATTTTAAAATTAAGGCATTAGGCCACGGAGTAGTTAACTGGAATGGGCCAACAAATCTTGCTCAGGAAGATGGTAGAACGGTCGATAACCATACATTGCCAAAATTGAGAGGTTACACAAATCTATCGGGGAAAATAAAGGATACAGGATACAAATATCGCAAAGAGCCAACCGATATTGATTTTAAGAAAAACCCGTTATATATCAGTCAAAATTGCGTACGCCACCATTTATTTCGTGATCAAGCCTATGATTTACACTACGCAAAAGACAAAAATCTCGAAAAAGTCATTGCCTCAATAACAGGATTAATTCGTGGTTATGTTGTGCCTTCGAGCCAATGTAAGCGTACGAGCCCTTTATTGATTGAAGATTTTGTTGATCAGCTTGGAAATGGCAATTTCGAGCAATTTGGTCAAGCTGGCGAAAGAGATAGCTCATCTTTTTTCTCAAAAACAACTTTTGGCGATACTGAGTATTTGTCCTACGGTTCAATCAGCATTGAACAACTCCAATTCATTTCATTGGACAACAAATTTGATCGGGCTGCGATGATAGGGGTTGATGAGGGAAGAGGGGCGGCAGTTGCTCAACTTGTGCAAGATTACATTAAATCACTGAATCCGGAATTATCACCAGAGGCCAATTTTCACGAAAATTATGTCCGTAATGGAACCATATTTGAGGAAGGCGAGAATGGCATCCTCCTTAATCAGGATGCCATTCAAATTTTGGTTGATACTACCATCCAAAAAATCAAGGAATTATCCATCAGGCAGGCGAAATCATACATGTATGTTGATGAAGTTGAAGTGGACTACAACGACAGTTCAAAAATGATGCGAATTAAACGCAACCCAAGTCAGATAAATTCTCAACCAAAAACTGACTACGCAATTTATTTTTACGCCAAATAGGAGGTTTTGCATGAAGATTTTAATAGAATATGAATCGTCATGGCGAAACTCATTCCTTGAGGACATTGATGGAAATAATAAGCCACTTCCCAAAAAAGGAAGAAAATTTATCGCATCGGGGCAGAATATTAATGGCATGAAGAGCAAACCAGAATATTTTATAAAACGCACAGTGACTGATAATACTGTTATGGGGCTACTTAACAGGCTTATTGGCGACCAGCGAAAATTGTATCAGTCGCGACAAGATCCAAACTATTACTTCCTCAATATAGAGCCTCTTGTATCATTTGCAGACCAGCCTTTATTAACCAACGAAGTGACATATGTAAGGAATATGAACAATAGTGAGGATCAAAATTCATTTACGGGAATGATTAAAACGAATGACCCCATTTTTAGATCCAACTATTCTCAAGAATTTTGGGGAGTACTGACTTTAGATTTTGACGAAGTTTGCTCCTTTGTCGTGAACGCTACCAAAGTCATTAAATGTCAGGAGCTAAATCCGCTATCGGTAATTGCGAGGCTAGAGGAAATCAGAAAGCTAAAGCCAGTGGAAGAGAATGAGAATGCAAAGAATACCCTGGTAATATTATCATCGAAGTACCCGTTGATAAATGCTATTAAAAATAAAGGAATTAGCCCTTTGCCAATATATTGCTCCGCTCTATATTTGCAATTAGAAAGATTATCGGATCGATTCGACACCTCTTCAGCACGTTCAGCTAGAGGTGGAATTGCTGGCATATCAAACAATGGCTTTACTCCGAAAGATTTTCTAAAGCGCTATACAACGGGAGATAAAAAGAAAATATGGGGTAACCCATATATCCGAAAAGAAAGAAGAGTAGGTGAGGGTGAAGTTGTTTCTTTGATGACCAAGGCCAGCGGAAAACTTGAAATTAACATAGATGTTGATCGTGAAAAAGCCAAGGAAATCAAAAGTCTAATAGAAAATGCCGGTGTCTCCAGTTTCTATCTTGGCAAAAAAGGTTTGGCTTATGTGACGGATGTCGATACGAGGGAGGTGCTACATTGATGACTCATTTTCAAGAAATATCACTACTCCCTAAAGCCAGAATTGGTTTGTATGATTTCTGGCAAAAGCTTTATCAACAAATACACATTGCCTTGGCAGAGAACAAAAGTGACGAAAACATTTCTAACATAGGAATATCGTTTCCTGAATACAATGCCAATGAATTTCTTCTCGGGACAAAGTTACGACTTTTTGCTGAAGATGAACAAACATTGAAAAATATGCAATGTGAAAAGTGGCTGAGTCGTCTGCGTGATTATGTGGATGTAAAGCCGATTGCAACTGTACCGGAAAATGTAACCGGGTATGCATGTTTCAGGCATGTCAAAATGAAAGGCAGCAAGGAGAAGATGGCCAGACGCAGGGCCAACCGTAAAGAAGAAACACTACAACAAGCGCTGGCTCATTTTGCTGATTATGAAGATCAGCAGAGCAAATTGCCGTTTATCAACCTGACCAGCCAGACAAACGGTCAGCATTTTCGTCTGTTTATTGAAAAGCAGATAAAGGAGCAGCCACAAGTTGGACACTTTTCCTGCTATGGGTTGAGCAATACGGCGACAGTACCATTGTTTTAACCAAAAAAATGTTACCAAGAAAAATGTTTTTGTTTTCAATAGGTTGCAGCTCAGCTAAAAAATTTGGTTATTAGGGTTAATCTTTTTTAAGTATTTGTTGTAACTTGTTTTTTTTAACATGATCAACTGTAGACCGCCGCACAGGCGGCTTAGAAAAATATCCCACGGAGCCGACCGGGTTGCCCCGGGTAGACCGCCGCACAGGCGGCTTAGAAAAAAATCAGCGGGGCAATGCCTGCTACAGAGCAGTAGACCGCCGCACAGGCGGCTTAGAAAACATGGATCCGATCCAGATAACGGCTGTCAGAGTAGACCGCCGCACAGGCGGCTTAGAAAAGAACCAAAGGATCTGCTCGCCCGGTTGCCACGTAGACCGCCGCACAGGCGGCTTAGAAATGACAGCAGTTGATACCTCGGGACTCGAATCTGTAGACCGCCGCACAGGCGGCTTAGAAATCGTAGTAACGATCTATTGCAATTGACAGCTCGTAGACCGCCGCACAGGCGGCTTAGAAAAATATTTGCAACATCATAGGATACGAGTTCAAGTAGACCGCCGCACAGGCGGCTTAGAAATGGTGCTACAGATATTTGCGGCAACGGGATAAGTAGACCGCCGCACAGGCGGCTTAGAAAATGAAGAGCCAAGAAAAGGACTACGCAAGAAGGTAGACCGCCGCACAGGCGGCTTAGAAATAAACCATCAACTGTCGCTAGCTGTGCGGCAGGTAGACCGCCGCACAGGCGGCTTAGAAATACATCGCCGGAGTCGCAAACGTGGTTGAACCGTAGACCGCCGCACAGGCGGCTTAGAAAAGTAACTCTCGCCAAGTCCAGCGGCCTTGATGGTAGACCGCCGCACAGGCGGCTTAGAAAAAAAGCAACACGAAGAGCAACACGGAGGTGCTGTAGACCGCCGCACAGGCGGCTTAGAAATGGAGGTAAAAACCGAGAAGGTTGAAGAACAGGTAGACCGCCGCACAGGCGGCTTAGAAAGCGCATATCGATGTTTATCCGATTATGTACTTGTAGACCGCCGCACAGGCGGCTTAGAAAGAATCAGAATCAGACTGTCCCGCCCGGATTTCGTAGACCGCCGCACAGGCGGCTTAGAAATCCGATCTTTGTACTTTGGATACGTTCTATTCGTAGACCGCCGCACAGGCGGCTTAGAAAAGTGAGGTGGATGACGCCCAATCGACACTGAAGTAGACCGCCGCACAGGCGGCTTAGAAAAATTGGAACAACCCGACACCCGGTGACAATACGTAGACCGCCGCACAGGCGGCTTAGAAATCTCAGTGAGTGGCCAGATGTTTGGTGTACCTGTAGACCGCCGCACAGGCGGCTTAGAAATAAAGCAAATAGAAGACCTAGAACAATCTCTTGTAGACCGCCGCACAGGCGGCTTAGAAAACTTATCTCGGAACACCCGACGTCTTATTTTGGTAGACCGCCGCACAGGCGGCTTAGAAATGGAGCATGGCGGAGCGCCTTGACATCCTTTGGTAGACCGCCGCACAGGCGGCTTAGAAACTGATGAAATAGGGGTCAAGTCTTTGTTTGGCCTATTGGTTTCATTCTGCTAGTCTCACCGCCATGAATTGTCTTTTGCGTATAGGGCCCCCGGTGCGTGGTATCCTGTGGTGTACTGTGGTTGGCACGGAGATGATTTTTTCTGATCGCGAAGATTTTGAAATCTTCATTGCCGACCCTTATTGAAAATGTCGCACTATGGAAGGTTAAAATCGGTGCGTATTGCATGGTGGTAAAGCGATGAATTAGATAGATTTGAAAATATCCCAAGATATATTGTGCGTACATGTGCTTCTTCCGGTCTCAATCTTTCCTTCTTTATTCTCTGCATTCCAATTCGATCGCTTGCTACTATCTTTTAGATGGGATATACTCTTGATATATATCAATGGAGGCGCTATGAAAACAGCAAAGCTTTTTAGAAATGGCAGAAGTCAGGCGGTACGTTTACCCAAAGAATTCCGATTAGAGGGTGAGGAAGTTTATATTAAGAAGACTGGAAATGTGGTTCAATTGATACCCGTCTCAGGATCGTGGAATTCCCTTTTTTCTAGCTTGGATAAATTCTCACCCGACTTTATGGCAGAACGCCAACAACTCCCACTGGACGACAGGGAGAGTTTTTGATGATCCTTCTTGACACAAACATCTGTATTCACATCATTAAACGCAAGCCGATTTCAACCTTGCAGCATTTCCAACGATATCAGCCGGGTGATATCGGTATTTCCGCAATCACCCTGGCAGAACTACAATTTGGTGTTGCCAAAAGTCAGGCACAGCAGCGAAATCAAGATGCTCTTGACGAGTTTCTGATCCCCTTGGAGGTCTTGCCCTTTAGTGATTTAGCAACTCATGCATACGGACAGATTAGGGCGAGCTTGGAAAGGCAGGGGAGAATTATTGGTGCGAATGATCTACTGATTGCTGCCCATGCACTTTCTCTTGATGCGCTCTTGGTGACCAACAACACTAAGGAGTTTGAACGGGTGCCCGAGCTGCAACTTGCGAACTGGGTTGAATAGCTTGTAAAACTACCACTTAATTTACATAGTTGCAGAGGGGATAATTTGTCCAACAAAAAAAGGGTGCTTCCTGATAAAAGCACCCTTTTGACTTCTGACTTAATTCAATTCCGCTCGGATCAACCACTCCCGTAAGAGTGAAGTCCTGACAGAACCAGATTAACTCCCAGATAACAGAACAGGGTGGCGGAAAAGCCAATAACCGACAGCCAGGCAGCCCGCCGTCCAACCCAGCCACGCGTGAAACGGGCATGAAGGAATGCAGCGTAAAGGAACCAGACAATCAGACTCCATGTTTCCTTTGGATCCCAACTCCAATAAGTTCCCCAGGCGTAGTAGGCCCATGCGGCACCGGTGACAATTCCCAGAGTCAATAACGGAAAACCGATCATGATCGCCTTGTAATTCATATCGTCCAGGACCTTGGTTGGTGGGAACATTCCTAAAATCCCCCCCATCGGCTCGTCTCCCTGGTATTTTTCTTCTTTGCCGATTTTCATCAGGTACATGATGGAGACCCCGAAGGCTACGGCAAATCCGGCATAACCAAGGAAGCAGGTGATAACATGGTAAGTCAGCCAATTGCTCTGTAAGGCGGGAATCAGCGGATCGATAGAAGAATGCAAACTCATCTGTGCCCAGAGCATGCTGAATAAGGCAATGGGTAGAACAAAGGCACCAATAGTGCGCTGCTTATATTTCCAGTCCATTAACAGATAAATCAATAAAATTGACCAGGCAAAAAAGACCACAGATTCGTATAGATTGGTTAAAGGCGCGCGACCATCTGCACCTAGAATCTGGTATGATTCATACCAGCGTAGCCCTAATGCTGTTGTCTGAATTAAAAAACCAACGAGTGAAGCCAATGTCGCAATCAGCGCGACAGTCTTGTTTTTTGTCGCGATGTAGGCAAAGAACAGAACCATTGCGGCAAAATAGGCAATGGTGGTCAGATTAAATAATTGTCCACTATCCATCAGTTATCCCTCCTTCTTTGGGGATTCGTTTTTGGCAATTGCTTCTATCTTTTGCTGAAGATCATCAAAAGTCAGGGAAAACCCTGGTTGATTGCGGTGTGCATTTCCTGCAAGCAGAACTTTGGTTTTTTTCCCATCCTCTTCCAAACAAATCCAGATCCGTTTATGCGAGAAGAAAAAGGCAGTTAATGAACCGAAAACTATCAGGAAACAACCTGCCCAGACAATATTGACGCCGGGATCTTTGGCGACCTGAAGACCTGTATATTGTGGTTGTTCAAAACCGAGCAGGGCAAAACTGAAAAGGCCACCACGTTTGACATCAAGTTGCGGGTGGTTTTGCCAGACGACCAATGGTGCCCCGTGTTTTCCGTCAGGTGTATTGACGTGCAGCTGCATTGCCGGGCCAAAATTCCGGTCATTTTCGGTGAAATTGGTGACAGCGAAAGAGTAGCCACCCGGCAGTTGAACATGTCTCCCCTGATGGGCCTTGAACTCTATAACTTCGCCAGTTTTATTTTCGGTCACCTTGACTTTGAAGAAAGCATTTCCTGCTGATCCGTAACTGGACTGATAGAATTTGATCCCCTTATAGGTCAGCGGATCGTTGACTTCAATCCGCTTACGCATAACTTCCTGGCCGTTTTCAAGAATGACCAGGTTGCTATTGTAATCTTTGGGGCGATTGCTGTTTGCGTAGTAACTGACATCAAAGTCATCACAACGCACAGTAAAACCAAGATTAATTGGCTCGGTGCCGCTGAAGGTGCGAACCTGATCCACAGAGCTTCCTTCGACAATATTAACAAAGGCTTTGAATCCCCATATATTGCCGATCACAGCACCTGCCATGATGATCAGGATTGACAGATGGGTGATGTAAGCCCCGAATCGGGAATAAATCCCTTTTTGTGCAAACAGGTAAGTTTTTTCATCTTTTTCGGTCAGGGTGGTTTTAGCAAATTCCTTTTCCAATAGAGTTGATATTTTCTCCGCAACCTGTTGTTTCGACCCCTTACAGCTGAATGCTGCCCGATTCGCCGAACCTTTAAAAATTCCAGAGCTGGCAATCAGGGTAGGCTCTTTGACGAATTTCCAGACCCGGGGGAACTTCTCTATAGAACAGCAAGTTAAATTGATACCCAATAGGGTTAGAATGCCAATAAACCAGGTTGAATGGTACATGTCAGTGAACTGCAGTTTTTTAAATAGTTCGTAATTTGCTTGACCGTATTCACGGATATAATCAGCCGCCGAACCATTCTGTAGAATAATTGTTCCAATAATGGAAGTCAGGGCAAGCAATAGTACTACAATGATGGCCAGTTTCAGGGAACAGAGAAAATCCCAAATACGATCTGTTAAAGCTTTTTTTGTCTCAGCCAAAGTAAAAGTCTCCTCTTGTCAGTCTGTATAAATAGATGACAAATTTGGTCAATATGGCCAGTGCTACTGGCTGACGTCAACCGATGATAACGGGGAATCTTAATTCAGCAGAACGACTGTGCGCAGATTGTAAAGTGCCTGGAGGGGAGTTTGGAGAACTCTTGTCAGGGGAAAGAATTGGGGCAGAATAATGTGTTTAGTTGAAAATGGTTTGCCAACCTTCAATTGAGGGGTCAGCGGGCGCGATTCATGAAACAGGGAGTACAAGCCCTTATGTTGCGTATGATATTCTTGATTGCCAAGATCACGTTTTTGGGGTGTTGACTGGTGACATGCCACAATTTGACAGCATGATGGCGTTTTTTTCTGATTGACAACTAAATGACAACTGTTAACCCTGATCTCCGAACTGTAGGCTTGGTTTTCTGGCAGCAGGCAACCAAAGGCAGATTGTACCCCACCGCAAAAAAGCAAGAACACTGCTATTGCAAAAATCAGTCGCATATTGTCGATGGAGTTGCGTTCAGTCACAGTTGCCTCTTGCAGTATAACGAATCTTGATTTGATAGATCGGTTGGCATTATAGCCTGCACGTCAATTTATCTGCAAGCTGAATACTGCCTCCTAAAGATCAACCGCCTTCAGCTGTTCTAATTGTTTTTTTTGTTCAGGGGTCAGATTGTTTGGTACGATAACTTCAATGATCGCATACAGATCCCCAGCAGGGCTTTTCCCCGATGCTGCTACCCCATATCCGCGCAATCTGATCTTTTGACCCGGTTGCATCCCAGCTGGAACCTTGACCCGTTTGGGGGCGTCGAGTGTCGGGACTTCAATGGAAGTTCCCAGGCAGATGCCACTGTAAGGAATTTCTGCCCTGACCAGGAGATCACGTCCATCACGTGAAAATATTGGATCTGGTTCAATATCGACCTGCAGATAAAGATTGCCAGGTGTCCCTCCCGTTGGGTGAGTTCCTCCCTTGCCAGCAACACGTAATTTACTCCCTTTTTCGATTCCTGGTGGAATCCGCACTTTGATCTGTTCAACCTTGCCGTCACTGTGATAATCAATACGCCTTTCTCCACCTTGTACTGCCAGCCGGAATGGGATACTGATTTGCATCGAATAGTCTTGACCTTTGGCTGGAGGCCTTGGTACCCGTCCCCGACCACCACCGCCAAATAGCTGACTGAAGAGATCCTCTCCACCGCGGCCACCAAAAATATCCCCCATATTCATATTGCTGAAGATATCTTCCTGGCTGAAACGCTGGTGGAAACCGGTGTCCCCATATTGATCATATTGCTGCCGTTTTTCTGTGTCAGACAAAACGGCGTATGCCTCAGTGATCTGTTTGAATTTTTCTTCGGCTTTTTTGTCATCTGGATTTTTATCGGGATGATATTTCTGTGCCAGTTTGCGATAAGCTTTTTTTATTTTTGCGGCATCATCTTTTCGTTCCACGCCTAATACTGAATAATAGTCTTCTGCCATGCTGTTACTCCTATTTTGAGATCATTCAACTTGCTACTATAGGAGTCGTTTTGTGCAGCGTCAAGAAGAAGCTGTAGAGTTGCTATCGACAGCTCTGGAACGGAGTTGAGGCAAATACGGAAGTCAACTTGTAACAACGTGCTCAGATGTTTATACTCATGCAAAGGTTTTTTTTATTCGTCTGTTCGTTGGGGGAAGGTTCTATGTTAGAAATATCGGATCATGGGGAACGTGGAACTTTGGC
>JAOZOH010000312.1 GCA_029933365.1 Desulfuromusa sp.
CAATGAAACGGGATGTACTTATTATCTTCAAATTTGCAAAATAAACTCACCAGAAACAAAAAAGGGAGATGAAGCCTATCACTCCATCTCCCTAAACGGCTAAAAACAAAGTTACTGCAATTGAGCCTTGGCAGCTTCAGCAACAACTGTAAAACCAGCCGGATCATTTACCGCAAGATCTGCCATAATCTTGCGATCCAAAGCAACATCCGCCTGTTTAAGTCCATAAATCAAGCGACTGTAGGAGAGACCGTTGTCCCGTGCAGCAGCGTTAATTCGGGCAATCCAAAGAGCCCGGAAATCCCGCTTTTTCACCCGGCGATCACGATACGCATAATTCAGCGCACGATCCACCGCTTCAGTTGCTGAGCGAAACAACTTACTCCGGGCGCCACGGTAGCCTTTGGCAAGTTTCAGTACTTTATTACGACGACGTCTGGCTTTAAATCCTCTTTTTACTCTTGGCATCTCACTTGCTCCTTCTCATAAATAGTTTTTCGGCATCTGCCGTGGCTGGATCTGCAGGGGGAGATTGTCCCCACAGTTCACAACCTCACTGTCAGAAGACAGTAGATCAATCTACAAATACGGAACTAATTGGGCAATATTTTTTGCATCCGCCTTTGCAACAATAATAGATTGCCGCAAATCACGCTTCCGTTTTGTAGTCTTCTTGGTCAAAATATGACTGGTATAAGCCTTATTCCGACGAATTTTACCGGTGCCCGTCTTACGAAAACGCTTGGCAGCACCACGGTTAGTTTTAATCTTAGGCATTTGTCTCTCCTGTTACTTTTTCGATTATTCTGTTTGCAGATATCTACTTCACTTTTTTAGCGGTCCAACCATCATAGTCATAAAGCGACCCATCTTGCTCGGATGAGACTCTACCTGACCAATATCTTTTAAAGCTTCGACCGCCTTATTCAACTGTTTCATTCCCTGGTCAGGATGAGCATTTTCCCGACCACGGAACATAACTGTCAATTTAACTTTATTCCCTTCTTCGAGGAACCGGCGGGCATGTTTAATCTTAAACTGGAAATCATGATCATCCGTTTTCGGACGCATCTTGACTTCTTTAATTTCTACCTTTACCTGCTTTTTCTTGGCTTCAGAAGCGCGCTTGGCCTGCTGATACATATATTTACCGTAGTCCATAACCCGGCAAACTGGGGGATCAGCTTGTGGTGAAACTTCTACCAAGTCGAGACCTTGTTCTTCAGCAAGAACTAATGCTTGCTCAATATTCAAAACTCCCAACTGGCCGCCTTCATCATCAATAACTCGTACCTGACGAGCACTGATGGCCTCATTTATATTGGCTTCTTTAGCTATGACCTCACTCCTCTGTTCAATTAAAAAAGGGACAAAACCAAACAACGAAAAGACCCACTTCGGGTCTCTGCGACAACTATTTATTTATATGCAGCGGTATCAGATTGAACCATACTAATAAAATCGGCAACATTCATTGCTTCCAGATTCTCTCCATTTCTAAAACGGGGAGCAATAGTTTGGCTCTCTACCTCTCGATCACCAATGACCAGCATATAGGGAACTTTGGCCATCTGTGCTTCGCGAATTTTAAAACCGAGCTTTTCATTTCGTACATCAAGCTCAACCCGCACGCCAGATTCACGCAGCTGTTCAAAAACCTGTTGTGCATAAGCAGCCTGATTATCAGTGACATTCAGGACAATCGCCTGAACCGGCGAAAGCCAAAGCGGGAAGCTTCCTGCATAGTGCTCAATCAAAACCCCAATGAATCGCTCTATCGATCCAACAATGACCCGGTGCAGCATAACTGGACGATGTTTCACTCCGTCAGCTCCGACGTAGGTCAGATCAAAGCGCTCTGGCAGGGTAAAATCGCACTGGATTGTAGCACACTGCCACTCTCTGTCAAGCG
>JAOZOH010000130.1 GCA_029933365.1 Desulfuromusa sp.
ATTTTTTTCGACAACCACTTAACTTAAAGGACAAACAGATGAAACAATTATGTAGTATCGCTATCACCTTATTACTATCACTGTTTTGCATAGCCAATGTATTTGCAGGGCAGCAGAAAAAACCCAATATTGTTTTTATACTTGCTGATGACTTGGGTTGGGCAGATGTAGGGTTTCACGGGGCAAAGGACATAGAAACCCCTGTCATTGATAAGCTGGCAAACCAGGGGGTACGACTCGAGTCATTTTATGCCCAACCGATGTGTACGCCATCAAGGGCTGCTTTTTTGACAGGCAGATATCCCATGCGTTACGGATTGCAATCTTTTGTAATCACCCCGGGACAACATTATGGTCTGCCGACGGATGAACGTATAATTGCCCAGGATCTTAAAGAGGCAGGTTATAACACTTATGCCATCGGTAAATGGCATCTGGGTCATTCGGACAAGACACATTGGCCGCAAAATCGTGGTTTTGATTATTTTTATGGTACCACCATTGGCAATGTTGACTATTATACAAAAGAGAAAGCAGGGGTAGTTGACTGGCAGCGGAATGGTAAATACCTGAAGGAAAATGGATATTTTACCGATTTGATCACTAAGGATGCGGTTCGTATTATCGAGGGACAATCAAGCGAAAAACCATTCTTTCTTTATTTGGCGCAGTTGGCGGTTCATTCTCCTTACCAGGCACCACAAAAATATATAGATCAATATAAGCATATCAAAGATAAAACCCGCAGGCTTTATGCAGCCATGGCTGCCTCTATGGATGACTCAGTGTCCCAGGTAATAAACGCCCTTGATAGAAAAGGCTTGCGCGAAAATACACTGGTTCTTTTTGTTTCCGATAATGGTGGACTTGCTGGTTCAGGATATGGCGGCGTCATGCAAAAAATAACTGGGGGCAAGCCTGCACCTGCTGACAATGGCCCGTTTCGTGGTTCCAAGGCTAGCCTGTACGAAGGTGGTGTGAGGAGTGTTGCTGTTATGAATTGGCCTGGACACATAAAGCCAAGTATTAATAATGAAGTTATTCACATGGTAGATTTTTTACCTACATTGCTCAATCTGGCAGGTGTGAAAAGTAAAGGGGATAAGCCCCTTGACGGCAAAAATGTATGGCCGGTTATTACCGAGGGCAAACCCAGCCCGCATGATGATATCTTGATTAACGCAGAATTCCACCGTGGAGCGGTACGAAAAGGCAAATGGAAGCTGATCAACAATGCAGCACTGCCATCATCAGTCGAGTTGTACGATCTGGAATGTGATCCGGGCGAGAAACATAATCTAGCTAAACAACATCCCGATGTGGTGCAACAGTTGGAAGCACGCCTGAATGAGTACGCTAAAGATGCCAGGGCGTCCTTGTATCTGAGGGAGTACATGCCCTTTATTGTAGAGGATTACAAAACAGCCAGCATGGTGTATGACGGTGATGAAGACAGTGGGCAGCCGGGAGAGAAACCTGTATTACCACCACAGGATTAAGGGATATTGGCTTGCTTTTGGTTAAAGAAAGTATCGAAAACCCTCTAAGTTTAAAATATTACTGTTCCCCATTAATAGGACTACAGTGAACAAGAAACAAATTAACTGGTCAAGTTGGTGAGCACATGGTTATAAAGGATTGATAATGGATAGACCAACAACAGTGCACGCAGGTATTTTATTGCCGTATATCATGTTCACACTTATTTTATTCACGCTGACTCCGGCTTTCGGACAGACGCCGGAATCAGATGAATCTGTCTGGACGCAGTCACGATTGACCGGGGACTGGGGCGGGCTCAGGACACAGCTTAATCAAAAAGGGATAACGATTGATGCGGAATATACAGCCTTTTATCAGGGGCTGGCATCAGGATCAGAAAGCGGTGACTATGATTACAGCGGGCGTACCGATGTTTTCTTAAATCTTAATACAACAAAACTGGGTTGGTGGAAGGGTGGTTTAATCAAGGCTCACCTGGAATATAACCACGGCGATGTTGATCCATATCTTGGCGGCGGAATTATGGCGGCAAACACGGCCCTGTACTTTCCTGCTGGAAATCCTAACGAGGCGGAAATCACCTCCATTTACCTGATTCAGCAGCTGAGCGACACGGCACGGCTTACGATCGGCAAAATAAACGGCCCGGATCTAGCTGCCGGAAGTGACTTCTACGGTGGATGGGGAATTCACCGATTCATGAATATGGGTTTTGTTACCCCGCCCACAGGGGTTCCGCCGGCAAACCGGTTTGGTGCACTGGCCACATTCCGGGCATCTGATATCGACTGGTCAGTATTTGTCTATGATACGGATGACAGGACTGATGACTACTGGCTGAACGACCTGTTTGAAAACGGGGTCGTCGCCAGTGTATCGGCAAAGAAAACGATGAAGTTGTATGAACGGGCAACTTCGCTTACCCTTGCCGGTATCTACAGTACAAAAGAAGGGACTGACCTTTCTTTTGCAGGATTGCCGTCGAATTTAGAAACCACAAAAAAAAATGGATATTATAATCTCAGTTTAACGGTGCAGCACAATCTCCAGGAAAAAATGGATAATCCCAAAAATGCCTGGGGAGTTCACCTGAAAGCGAGTATTACAGACGGCAACCCCAATCCGATACAGAATTCATTTATAGCCGGTATCGGAGGCAACCCACTTTTTTTTAACAGGCCGTTAGACCATTTTGGAATCGGTTTTTTTTACTATAGTTTTAGCAATGAACTGAGAGACTCACTGGATTCCACTCTTGATTTTGACAACGAGTTGGGTGTGGAAGCTTTTTACAGTTATGCTGTCACTCCATGGCTCCACCTTACAGGAGACCTGCAGTACATCGACCCGGGCCGAGGGGGGAGAAAGCGTTCGACTATCGCCGGCACGAGACTGAATATTAAATTCTAAATAAACTCAGCCATAGTGCAACTGTTTGGCGTTTGGAATAATGATAGGCGTGAATCTCTGGGGCTTGGAGCTTCGATAAATTTTGCCGCAACCTCGTCAACTTCAATAAAGATTTCCTATGGTCAAACGGTATGGCGTAACGATGACGGCATGGATGCAAATTGTTGCGGGTTGTCTCAACGTTCGTATTTTAAGGTGGATCAACTAAGAACCTTGAAACAGCACTTATAACTGGTAGGCACCTCTGATCCTTTATTGAATAGTTAATAACATACTTTTAGTAAGGCACTCATGGCGGATCAATTACTAATAGTGCGCATGTCCTTATCGTTTATAAGTTTGGTGAGCTACATTGAGTAAAAACTTCATTTTTCACTTTCGCCCTCGGCATATTCCTGCGGGGGCTTTGTGCTTTACCCTTACTTGGGGTCTTGGCGGCATGGCTGCGTTGATGATAATGCAGCAACTGCTGACCGGCTTGCTGTTGAATATTTTTTACCAGCCTCTTCCGGTTCAGGCCTATCAATCTGTCGAACACATTCAGAACACTATTTTCATGGGTAGACTCGTCCGTAATATGCATCATTGGATCGGTCATGCTCTAATTATTGTTGTTTTTCTGCATCTGCTACGAGTTTTTTTAAGCGGGGCAATCTATCCCCCGCGAAGAACTAATTGGTTTGTAGGTCTAGGGCTTGCGGTTCTTGTGTTGCTAGCCAATTTTAGTGGCTATTTATTGCCATGGGATCAGCTTTCTTATTGGGCTGTTACCATTGCGACATCGATGCTCAGCTATATTCCACTGATTGGTATCCCTTTGCAGGAAATGCTACTCGGAGGAGAAGAAGTTGGCGCGGCAACGCTACAATTATTCTATTTTATTCATACCGGTATTGTCCCAGCGTCTCTTTTTCTGTTACTGATTTACCACTTTTGGTTTATCCGTAAAGCTGGCGGGGTTTACCTTCCCAATAAAGAAACTACCCCTGAAATGGATAAAAGAAAATTTGTTCCGGTTGCCCCTAATTTATTAGTTCGAGAATTGGCGTTTGCAGCAATAGTAACCTGTGTGTTGCTCCTTTACTCAATGCTAGTAGATGCACCATTGGGGGCTATGGCTAATCCGCATGTGACACCAGAGGCGGTTAAGGCTCCTTGGTATTTTATGGGAGCTCAAGAACTTCTGCTCCATGTTCACCCCCTTGTAGCCGTTTTTTTTCTCCCTTTAGGGATAGGGTCTTTTCTTGTTCTTTTACCTTTTATTAAAACCAAGGAAGAGCAACCCCAAGGTTGGTTAAAGGCAGTTTTCCTTATTGGTATTGTATTCCTCTTAATTCTAACTATCGTAGGGATCTGGTTTCGTGGTCCTGGAATGCGGTTGATGTGGCCATGGTAGAAAAGATATCTTCATCCCGGCGGAGTTTTCTTGTCAAAATCTGGATTGGCTTAGGGATAATTGCATTACTACAACTGTTTACAGGTGCTGTTGCCTATTTCATGTCTGGTCGAAAACAGGTTGAGAAAAATACCCCTGAACTGCTACGAGCTGGGGTTATTAGCGACTTCCCGCCTGGTTCTGTTACCCATATTGCTAAAGGTCATCTCTACTTGAATTGTCTCGATGATGGGGGGTTTTTAGCTATATCGAGAAAATGTACTCATCTAGGTTGCTCTGTCCCATGGGTAGCCGAAAGTAACCAATTTGAATGTCCATGTCATGCCTCTCATTTCGATATTACTGGGAATGTGCTCAAATCTCCAGCACCAAGGGCTCTAGATCTGTATCCGATCAGTTTTGAAAAAAATATAGTTTTCATTGATATAAACACTCCCCTCAAGCGAACCGGCTTTGCACATGAACAACTGGCTTATGCACAAAAGTCAGGCTAAAACCATGTTGAACTGGAAGATTTCCGGCATCATTGCCACGCTGATAATTATTATTTCATTACCGGTTTATACCCTCAAAGAAATAGATCGCCAGAATATTAGCGAAGAAGCTCCGGCGGTAACTTTTGTTGGTAGTGAAGTTTGTTCGCAGTGCCATAGACATGAATATGAAGAGTGGCAGCAGTCTCACCATGCAAAGGCTATGGCGGTAGCAAGTGAAAAAACCGTCCTTGGGGACTTCAATAATAAAACATTTATCAGCAATGGAATTGAATCCCGTTTTTATAAAAAAGGTCCCGAGTTTTTTGTATATACCCGTGGTGCAAGCGGTAAAATGGAAGAATTTAAAATCACCCATACTTTTGGTTGGTCTCCCCTGCAACAATATCTAATCCCTTTTCCAGGGGGGAGAATGCAATGCCTACCAATTGCATGGGATGATAAAGATAAGAAATGGTTTCATCTCTATCCAGATTTAGAGCTAGAGCCGGCAGAGTGGATTTACTGGACCAATCAGGGGCAGAACTGGAACTCCATGTGCGCCGATTGTCACTCTACAGGTTTGCAAAAAAACTATGATCCACTCGCGAATAGCTATGACACTAAGTGGAAAGAGATCAATGTCGGTTGCGAAGCATGTCATGGTCCTGGTTCTGAACATATTGCTTGGACTAAAATACCTGAAATGGCGCGGATAAATGGTGACGATGGTCTCGTTGTAAAAACTTCAGGGATAAATGGTAAGCAGCAGGTTGAGCTATGTGCTCCCTGTCATTCAAGAAGATCCATGCTGGGAGATTACACCCATTTACAACAGAATCTGCTGAACACCGAGTTGCCAAGGCTGCTTGATGATGGGCTGTATTATTCTGACGGTCAGATTTTGGATGAAGTATATGTGTACGGGTCTTTCGTGCAATCCAAAATGTATGCGAACAATGTGCAGTGTTCCGACTGCCATAACCCCCATACAATCAAGTTACAGCAGAAAGGCAATGAGCTTTGCTTGCAATGCCACCAGGCTTCTCTCTACGACACTAAAGAACATCACTTTCATAAAAAAGAGGGAGTGGACGGAAAAGCAATCCTAAACAATAGCGGGGAAATTCTTTTCGCAGTTGGTAGTGGCGCAGATTGTGTCCAGTGCCATATGCCAGGTCGAACATACATGGGGAATGATTACCGACCGGATCACTCGATTCGCGTCCCTCGCCCCGATCTTAGTGTTGAGTTGGGGACTCCTAATGCGTGCAACCGTTGCCATGTAGATAAAACCAATGAATGGTCTGCGGAATACACCACTAAATGGTATGGCAGCAATAAAAAATACCACTATGGTAGTACCTTCAATTCTGCCCGTGCAGGCAAACCGTTGGATAGAACAGAGTTAATTAGTATTGTCTCTGACAACTTGGCTTCAACCCTAGTTCGGGCAACGGCTCTTTCCCTATTAGCTGCATATCCGGGAAATGAAACCACGATCATCTTTCGGCAAATTATGGAGAGCGACAAGGCTATTCTTCGAAGGACGGCACTTATCTCATTGTCTCATTTTTCTCTTGAAGAACAGATACAGTTGGCTGCCCCCCTCCTTGGCGATCCGGTAAAAGGGGTGCGTATAGAAGCTGCCAGGGTCTTGACTAGAATCCCTGCTGATCAACTGGATAAACGCTGGCAAGAATCTTTCACTTTGGCACTGGAAGAGTTTAAAAACACACTCCTTTATTTGGCTGATTTTGCTGATTCTAGACTTAATCTTGGTGCTCTTGCCATCTATGCAGGGAAATTAAATGAAGCAGAGGAACATTTCAAAAAAGCTGTTGCTATAGATCGTAATTTTTATGCAGCTCATATGAACCTTGCAGTGCTATATAGCGGTCAGGGGGAAAATGATCTGGCTGAAAATCAGTTACGCCAAGCATTGGATGTGAATTCTGATCTAGCTGATGTCAATTACTCTCTGGGACTCCTTTTATCTGAACAAAAACAATATAAAGAAGCAATAAAGTATCTTGCCAAGGCAGCAGCTGGAATGCCGGACAACGCCAGAGTTCATTATAATTTAGGCCAACTTCTTCTCTTTCTTGGTCAAGATAAGGAGGCAGAAAAGGCTTT
The DNA here is from genome assembly GCA_029933365.1 of Desulfuromusa sp. The sequence goes on from JAOZOH010000130.1 coordinate 6,919, forward strand.
AAGGCAAACCATTGGGATTGATCCCAAAAACATGAACTACTTGCAGGTAATGGCACAGTTCTATTACAAACGTGGACAGTATGATCTTGCCAGAGACATTGTGAAACGGATGATCACGGTGACTCCTGAACATCAGATGAGTCAACAAATGCTACAACATCTCAATACAATAATAAAGTGATCGTCTCTTAATTATAGTTGTCTTTCCGGCACAAAAAATGAGAATAATTTAGTTATTACACGCGGCAAAACACCGGTTTCTGGTTCAACATCAAAAATCACCTCTTCGCCATTTTCTAATGTTACCCACGCGAGATTGTCATCCTCTGTCAACTTGACCTGGTAACAAGTAGAAAGGCCATTTTTGGCAATTGCATTAGATAAAAAGGTTGAATATTCAGGAGATTCAAAATATGCCCCCAACTCAGTATTTAAAACTACTGACCTTGCATCCATATTAAAAGACCCGACAAATACATTCCTATCATCAAATCCGATAATTTTCCCATGCAACGAAGCACGAGATGAGAGGTGGTCCCAGTTGTTCGGACAGTTTGGCGGCGAAATAAGGTGGAAAGCCGT
>JAOZOH010000131.1 GCA_029933365.1 Desulfuromusa sp.
TCAACCCACTAACTCAACAGGGTTGATTCTCCAATTCCGACTGAGGCAAAACACTTTCTCAATCTTAGTGCGACTGGCATAACGAAAATGTCGCAAGGTCTGCTCAATCCACTGATAACGCTCAGTTTTGGTCGCTGGAGCAGGCTCAAAAGAACTGCTGCCATGAAGAAAGTCTGTGATTTGTTGCAGGGTCTGAAGACGTTTGATATTCATGATGATTTTCATCCTTCCATCATGAACGTTTTTCTTTCTGTTGTTCAGACTCATCTCATGTTAGAAACATGGAGCTTGCTTCAGACTCATCTCATTTTGGAAGAGGCTGGGTATGGTTTAATTTTACCTTTGCTAATCATCTTTGATGGTTTAGATCTCAAACTGGGAGATATTTTTTCAACTTACCACTAGAATACCCAGAGAAACTTCACAGCTTCCTTGATTTACTTGATTTACTGGGAAAAGAAGTAATTTATGGAGTCATGTTCTTGATTTTTAGTAGTAAAGCACTGCTTGTCCAACTTGGAAAAACTCAAGATAACCGTGGCTAACAAAGAACTTAGGTTCTATACAGAACATCTACACATTGGATGTGACACTAAAATAAATACAGGAGTTTTAATGCTCAATACTTTAAAAAGAGAATACAGGCAAGTTATAAATATGCCTCAAATGGCTCTAAACGGCTTGTCTGAAAGTTGGTTGATGAAAGAAATTGGGGACTGTCATTGGCATATGTTGTGCGAAGATCTTGGATTGAAATCAAACGAGATATTCGATGAAGATGATAATAGATTGTATGCTGCGTTTGTCCGCATTAAAACTGAAAGTTGCAACAGCTTGAAAGATTATCAAGAAAATGATCATCTTGATATAGTGGGAGCCAATCAGAGATTAGGAGGCAGTCTATTCTATAGTCAGATAGATATTTCATGTCATAAAAAAACAATAAAATGCGCTCTGGCAACTAGTTTTTCAACGCGAGAGGGCGATTCGGATAATAGTAAAATGACCAAAGGAGTACCATTTGCCAGTAGTGAAAAAAAAATATTTAAAATGTCTGAAATGCCAAAACATATATTGGATATTGTAAAATTAAAAAAATCATCAATTCAAAGTATTTTGGTCTCTGATCATATTTTCAATTTGACGGATGACGTGATTCACGAAACGTCATACAAAATCAATCCCTACACAGATATAAACGGTGTTGGATTGCTTTATTTTGCCGCCTATCCACTGATAAATGATTTTTGTGAGCTTGAATATTTTAACAATAAACGTTTTACTGATTCTCATTGGTCGTTGTGTACTTCTACCATGACAAGAGATGTCTTCTATTTTGGGAACTGTAATATTGATGATGCCATTTCATATAAGCTAAATTCTTACACAATCATTAATAATGATAAGGTTGCGCTACAATCGAGCCTCTATAGGAAAAGTGATGATGTCCTTATTGCAAAAATATTTACCGTTAAACAATTGACAAATTAATACTCCGCAAATCACTTCAACCAGGAGAAACTTTATGATCACTTTGGACGAGCTGAATGTAATTTTCCAACAGGTATTCTGTGATGATTCCTTGATTATTACCAGAGAAACCACAGCGAACGATATTGACGACTGGGACTCGCTGACACACATGACTCTGATTGTTTCCATTGAAGGGCAGCTAGGGGTAAGGTTTGCGCTCGGAGAGTTAATGCCCCTGAAAAATGTAGGCGATTTGCTCGACCTGACTAACGCAGTGCTCACCCAATAATAGAGCCACAAAACATTTGTACAAGATACAAGATATACAGCATCTATAAAAGGGGAACAGGCCGTCACTAAGCTGTTTCAGGAACCTGATATACACCCCAGCCAGAGACTCAGTGTGCTGGGTCAGATGCCGGCTGTCTTTGGACTGGGAGGGGCAAGTAATAGCCCTTGGTTGATATTAAGACTCCACACAACTTTCAACGAAACTGAGATCACGTGGCATTCAATTCTCTCGAATATTTTCTGTTTCTTCCATTTGTCTGGCTGATACATCATCTTATCGGACAACGTTTTCGCTGGCTATTTTTGCTGATTACTAGCTATCTGTTTTACGCCTCCCTCAAGGTTCCATACCTGTTGGGGGTGATCACACTTGTAACGATTACAACCTATTTTTTTGGTCTCTGGATTCAGCAGGAAAAATCGAAAAAGAAAAAGCTACAACTACTTTGGAGTGGTATCGCCACGAATGTCCTGATTCTGGTCGTAATAAAGTACATTCCATTTTTGATGGATAACCTGAATGCCCTGCTCAGTTTTTTCGACAGTCCGATAAGTGCCCATTATGCACCATTATTTGTTGCTATTGGGGTGTCCTATTATATTTTTCAAGCTATTTCATACCTCAGTGACATTTACCTGGAAATTGAAGAACCTGAACCCCACTTCGGTTACTTTGCTCTCTATCTGGCATTCTTCCCCAAATTACTGCAAGGGCCGATCGAACGTGCAGGAGATCTGCTTCCACAACTGAAACAGAAATATGTTTTCAATTACGACAACATGCGTTTTGGTATGCTGCTGTTTACCTGGGGGTTGTTTAAAAAGGTGGTATTGGCAGATCGTCTTGGGATTTATGTAGATACCGTCTATGATGATGTTCATTCCTACCAGGGATTGCCGCTGATTCTGGCAACCTATGCCTATGCCTTCCAGATCTACTTTGACTTCTCCGGCTATACCGATATGGCCCTTGGAACAGCACGTTTATTCAATATCAACCTGACCAACAACTTCAACAGCCCATATCTTGCCACCTCAATTGCTGACTTCTGGCGACGGTGGCATATCTCCTTTTCCCGCTGGATACTGGATTACATCTTCAAACCCCTGCAGATGCAATGGCGTAATGCCAGAAACTGGGGAACAGCCGCAGCCTTACTTGTTACATTTCTTGTTTCAGGTCTCTGGCATGGAGCTAACTGGGGATTTGTCATCTGGGGTCTGTTGCATGGCCTCTATTTAGCCTGTTCAGTATTCTACAAGCCCTATCAGAAGAAAATTCACAAGGCACTTCATCTACAGAAAACAAAAGCTCTGAAAATCTGGCAGATTTTTGTAACCTTCCATCTGGTGGCTTTAGCGTTTATTTTCTTTAGAGCCCCTGATGTGTATCAAGCTTGGTTTGTTATTTCAAGAATGTTTATTAAGTTAGAAGGGGGTGCAAGTAGATTTCTCTTCTCTCAAGGTATGGATGTTTTATTTATTTTAGGATTGTCTCTTTTGTTGTTCTTTATATTTGATAGACATAGAGACACTTTTGAAATAATTTTTCATCGTAAAGTTTTTATAAGGTATCCAGCATATTTGTTGTTACTTTTTATTATTTACTTTCTCGGTCAATTTTTGGACTCTTTAGAGTTTATATATTTTAGGTTTTAGTGTGAATGAATTTATAAAGAAAATATGTATTTTTATGATCATTATTTTAGTTATTAATATTTATTTTTATTCAATTTTGAATGTTTCTTATTTTGAACCATATGAAAAAATAAATTTATCTTTTCAGACATACTTATTGTCTGATTCTCATGGAGCTCATATTGGAAATGTTTTAGAAGAGGGCGGAATCTACAATTTTTCGTACTTCAGTGATTCATATCTAGATATTTTGCGAAAATTGAAATATCTAATAAAAAATTCTAATATTAAACGCGCAATTATCTCGGCAGATGATCATCTGCTGTCATTGTACAGAGATAAAAATAATAATACAGACAGATCGTTAGTTTTTGAAAGCTGGAAATCTTCAACAAATAAATATAAAATATCTAAAAACTATTTTAAACGTTATGTTGTATTGGCAAACCCTAAAAGTCGTGATTTTATACGGACATATTTTAAATCAAAGGTCTTTAATTTTTTCAGAAAGGACGATAGGGAATCTAAGAAGTGGGTAGAAATGTCTGAAGGTATGAGAAAAGGAATGAGCAAAGAAAGGGTTGCATTGCAATTTAAAAGTGCTAAAAAATCTATTATGTCTGCTGAATATTTAAAAGAAATAATTATACTCTGCAAAAAACACAAAATTAAATTATTAGCAATTAAGTTTCCATTGAGTAGAAATTTTCTAGTTGAATTGAATTCTAATAATTATGGTGCAGATGAAATATTTGTAAGCAACCAAATAAGAATTTTAGATTATAAAAATATATTTTTTGATAATGACGATTATTTTACGGACCAAGATCATTTAAATAAAAGAGGTGCTAAAGTTTTTTCTGAGATTTTTTTGAAAGATCTTATGTCCCTATAGCTTTGTCGGTGTTTGTGTATGGATTATATTTTGTTTTTTTTGTTTTTTTTGATTTTTTTTGCTTATTTCGGTTACCCGCTAACATTGGTTTTGCTCGCTAAATCTAATTCAAAAAAAGTTAAGAAAGAATCAATTACACCTCCTTTGACTCTGATTATCACCGCGTGTAATGAAGGAAAACGTATCCGTGAAAAATTGGAAAATACGTTATTCCTTGATTATCCATCTGATGTTCTGCAGGTGGTCATCGCCTCTGATGGTTCGACTGATGCGACCAATGATATTGTTCAGGAATATTCTGAGCATGGTTTTGAACTTCTCGCACTCCAGGAACGGCAAGGTAAGGAAAATGCTCAAAAAGAGGCGGTCAGCCATGCTACTGGAGATATTATTATTTTTTCAGATGTAGCAACCCGCATGGATCCACATGGCTTGAGAGAAATAACGGCCAATTTTGCAGATCCAACCGTAGGTTGTGTCAGTAGTGTGGACAAGGTCTTGGGTACGGATGGTCAGCCTTGCGGAGAGGGTGCCTATGTCCGTTATGAAATGTGGTTGCGCGATTTGGAATCTAAGGTTTCATCGTTGGTTGGCCTCAGTGGTTCTTTCTTTGCGGCGAGAAAAAAAGTTTGCCAGGATTTTTCTGGGGAGATGCAGAGTGACTTTCGTACCGTTTTGAATAGTATGAAGCTCGGCTTACGTGGGGTGAGCGATCCTGCTGCTATAGGTTATTACCCTGACGTTGCAGATAATAAAAGAGAGTTTGATCGTAAGGTGCGTACAGTTTTGAGGGGCCAGACGGTGTTCTTCAAAAATTTGGAGTTTTTGAATCCATTCCGGTATGGCATTTTTGCCTATCAATATTTTTGTCATAAATTATTGCGTTGGTTGGTTCCTTTTTTCCTTCTCCTTGCTTTGGTTTTAAATCTTATCTTGGCATTCAGTTCTATTTTTTACGCCGTGACTCTTGTTTTGCATTTAGCTTTTTATGGGCTAGCTGGATATGGTTTGATAAAACCTGAGGCAATGGATCGTACGATTGTAAAAATTCCTCTCTATTTTCTTATTGTTAACGCAGCAATTCTGGTTGCCTGGTACAAATATCTTACTGGTAAGCGTATGGTTCTGTGGACACCGTCTAGTCGATGAATGATAAAAGATTTTTTTGACAGGATGAAAGTCTGATAAGTTCTGATGAGGTCAAAATAAAAGATCAAGGGCTGGTTTTTTGTTAGGGTCTAACATCAGACTTTATCCTGTTGATCCTGTCAAAGAACTGTTTAAAAGACAGAAACTTGACCCATGTGACCAACTTTGGTATTGTTAGTCTATTGAGGTGTGGAGGGTTCTATGATTGTCAATATTTCAGAAGCAAAAGCCAATCTATCCAAGTTGATTAATCTGGCTTATCATGGTGAAAAAATAGTTATTGCTAAGAACAATTTACCCCTTGTGGATCTGGTTGTGCATAAGCCTGAAGGAAAGCGCACCCTTGGACTGCTAGTAGGTCAGATTGAAGTTCCAGACCATTTTTGTGATGAAGATCGGGATATTGACGAAATGTTTTACGGTCACTAAGTCATGAAAATACTTATGGATACACATATTTTCCTTTGGGCCGTTTCTGCTCCTGACAAGTTATCTGATCGGTGGCGCCTTGAACTTGAATCCCAAGTAAATCAGGTTTATCTCAGTGCTGTTTCTGTTGCAGAAATTATGATTAAGTCATCTATCGGTAAACTGAATGTAAATTTTGATCCTGTCAATATTGCGGAAAAGAGTGGTTTTGATCTACTTGATTTTACTGCAAATGATGCTTTGTTACTGAAAGATATGCCTTTTCATCACCGTGATCCCTTTGATCGCATGTTGATTAGTCAGGGAATGCAGAATCGTATGTATCTGATGACAGATGATTCTAAGTTTCGTTTATATAATTGTCGTTTGATGGGGTGAGTCGCTAGTTATAAAGTTTTTTTTAGCAGGAGGTCCTAATAAAGGACAGGCACTTATCAATTGACATCAAGTTTCCCCTGTATTATCTTCCGTGCCGACACTACAAAAAGGAATCCACCCATGACCATGCCTCGCTACACCCAGTTATCCCTTGAAGACACCCCTTGGTATCACTGCGTTTCACGCTGTGTCCGCCGTGCATATTTATGCGGAGTTGATTCTGTGACCGATCAAAGTTATGAGCATCGGCGTGACTGGGTAGCGCAACGTATCAAGCAGCTTGCGGCGGTATTTACTATTGATGTCGCCGCTTATGCTGTGATGAGTAACCATTATCATATCGTTGTGCGAGTTGATAATGAGCGTAATTATGAATTGTCAACAGAAGAGGTCATGAACCGTTGGACTCAGTTGTATAAAGGCCCAGTTCTGATTAACCGTTATTTGTCAGAACAACGGAGTGAAATGAGCGAAAGTGAACTGTTTATGGTTGATGAACTTGCAACTGTTTACCGGGAACGATTATCTGATTTGTCGTGGTTTATGAAGAACTTGAATGAATATATTGCCCGTAAAGCTAATAAAGAGGATAGGGTGAGGGGGCACTTTTGGGAAAGTCGTTTTAAGTGCCAGTCACTGTTAGATGAAAAAGCACTGCTTGCTGCAATGGCTTACGTTGATTTAAATCCGGTACGGGCAAAGATTGCTGAATTGCCAGAGAAGTCAGAATTTACTTCGATTTGTGAACGAATTAATGATCTTCATCGGGATCAACAAGCTGAAAAAGTTGCAGGTAGTTTTGAAAATAATACGCAGATTTCTTTAGAGCTACCAACCGCACCGTTGATGCAATTTGATCATAGGGCTCAAACGAGCACGGCAATCCCTTTTGCGTTGCACGATTATATCGAACTGGTTGATTGGGTCGGGCGAGCCGTTCATCCAGATAAATCTGGTGCTATTGATGAGATTGTACCGCCAATACTGCGCCGTATGGGTATCGATCCTGCTCTGTTTGTTCAATGTGCTTGTGGAATTATGGATCTGTTTGGAGTCACTGTCGGCTCTTCAGAGAATATGGCTGCTTGCAGTGCCAGGCGGCAGGTGAAGTTTTTACATGGGATGAAAGCCGCACGGCAGCTGCTGAGTGCGGCTTAAAATCATGAAGGAAAGGATAATTTGTAATTATCTCGAAAGGAAAAGTTTTGGTGAGACAGCGTCGGACATCCTTCCTGACTAAAGAATA
>JAOZOH010000132.1 GCA_029933365.1 Desulfuromusa sp.
CTGGATTTGCAGGTAAGGACGAATTCACCCTGTGGCTTGTGTAGAGCTGCTATTTTAATCAGGGTAAACATGTTATGATTCAGCGTTGTTAAGAGTATAAATCCATTTAAAAAGGTTGGTTATGCGTTGCTGTTTGTTATTGCTTCTATGTTTTTTCCCCTGCAGTTCTGTGTTTGCTGAGCCGGCATTGGTGGTTGAACGCTTGAATTATGATTTTGGTGAAACTATGCAAGGGACCAAAATCGATACCACCTTTCGCTTTCAAAATGCCGGGGATAAGGTTTTGGAAATCAGCCGCTTGCGAAGTTCCTGTGGGTGTACCGCTGCTCTGCTATCAACTCACAAGCTGGTGCCAGGGGCTGTTGGGGAGCTGCGGGTGACTTTTGACTCACAGGGATTTCGTGGAGCAATCCAAAAACGGGTGACTTTTGAGACCAATGACCCAAAACATACAGCTGTAACGTTCGGGTTGCAGGGGAACGTTAAGGTTGAACTGTTTTTACAACCGAACAGAATTAATTGGGGGATTGTGAAAAAAGATACGCCATTGGTGGCTGAACTCGAAATCGTTAACCGATCAAAAGATGTTGTTACTCTGGAAGCACCAACGGCAACCAATGTCGGGATTGTGGCTGAGTTGTCACCATTAATAATAGCTCCGGGAGAACAGTCGCACCTGAAAGTTTCAGCAGAATTTCCAGCAGGTAAAAAACGACTGGCTGGCTATATTTTGATAAACAGTGATTTTCCCAGCCTTCCCCAATTAAAGGTGCCCGTTTCTGCCCGACTATCTCAGAAATAAGCTTAATTAAACGGATTCCTTATTTAATCGCCATCCAGACCACGCTGAATTTTTCTGCCCAGATAAAACCCTATCGAAGTCCCTACTACGCTTGCCAGATAAGATCCCATGATACCGCCATAAGACCCACAACGCCAACCGATTGCCCCTCCAATTGAAGTGACAATCATCAAGATGAGTGACCTCAGAGCCATTTACTTCCCTTTTGGAACGACGATAGTCAGTTCAAATACTTCACCATTGGAAAAATAGATTGGAAACAACAGTCCGGTTTGGTTTCCCTGGATTGTGAGGTTTATAGTATTCTGTCGGCGTATTTGAGCGGGAGTGATATCTATACTGTAACCAAACTGAGCTGCTTTGCTTGCGACATTGCTGCAGACGATATTGACAAACTCTTTCACTGCCTCATCTGTTTCCTCATCTGACCCCGTTGCTACTTTATCTTCCTTGAGTATGGCGTTGGCAATCAGCGCTCGGGCGTATTCAGAAACTGTCAGTAAATAGTGCGCACTGAGTGAGCCGGAAAATTCCAGTTCAATAATTACAGCTCGTTTCGGGAGGGTTCCGGTCATAGTGCAAGGGCCGGTTTGGAACGTCACTCTGGCGACTCGTGTCAACATTTTGTAGGTCATGTCAGCAACAATTTCCCAGATGGGCTGATGGGAAATCCCGGCAGGAATAACAATTTTCTCTGCAACAGAAACCTTCTGGGTCTGCTTAAATTCATCCAAGTAAAAATCTAACTCTTCCATGGTGATAGTTTCAAGTTTGACCAAAGCTTCACCGATATAAAGATGTTCACTTTGTTGTTTGTTGAGAACCTGTTTCACCCGCTCCGGAGTGAGAAAACCCATTTTGACAGCCATATCGCCAAACTGTAGATCTTCGTGCCGCTGTGCATGATGTGTCAGGGTTATCTGTTCTCTTGTCATCATCCCCAATTCTATGACCAGACCTCCAAAACGAAGATTTGATTTTTCTTGCAGTTCAATGCCGCGCAACAAATCCAGACGGGTGATGATTTTTTTGTCAATCAAAAATTGTCCAAAAAACTTAATAGCCATTTTAACCTGATCCCTTTTATTGTTTTCGTTGCTCTATTTCTGGTATTGCTGCAATCAATTCCAGTTGCATTAATGGGAGTTGTAGCGTATAAAGTACAGCCCATGCGCCCGTAGCTCAGCTGGATAGAGCGCTGCCCTCCGGAGGCAGAGGTCATAGGTTCGAATCCTATCGGGCGCGCCAATTACACTTGATTTGAGACCTGAACGGTAAAACAAAGTCGTTCAGGTCTTTTTTGTTTTCGGCTCTGTTTATATTTTAATCTTGACTCCGACCGAGGCAGAGAAAAAGTGCTCACCAAAACGTTCAGCCAGCATCCGTGCGCCTCTAAGTCCGGTACAGTGCGATGCACCAATCAGGTCGACATCAAGCTCCTCCAACCGATTCAGGGTTGCAGTCATTTGCTCTTCGCTACAGAATTTCAAATGAGTTCCCCCCAGAACCATATAGATTTTTTTATTTCCAGTGACCTTGATTGCGTGATCGATAATATTCAACAGCCCTGCATGGGCACACCCAAGTAAAATCACCAACCCTTTATCAGTATTGATAAATAGTGACAAGTCATCATGGAGGGGATCGGTGATTTCTGTTCCATTTTCAGTGAGGGATAATAGGTTGGGGTCGCCAGTTTCCTCCTTGGAGAGTCGCGGGACTTCCCCTGACAGGAGCAGATCTGGTGTTACCTTGTAGGGGGCTGCAGAGAACTTGAAATCGGCACCCAACTTTTCCAGCTCAACTTGTGGCCAAGGAATCCCAATGTCATGCATTTTTCCGCTATTTTTACTATAATGCTCGGAAAATAAATCAGGATGGGCATAAATTGGGATTTTTCCGGTTTTTTCCAGAACCTGCTTCAGCCCACCGGTATGATCAAAATGACCGTGGCTGAACATGATTCCCTGTAGGTTTGTGAGGTCTATTCCCAGCAGTTTGGCATTATTCATAATTGTCATGCCACCGCCGGTGTCAAAGAGAAAATTGCCGGCAGGGGTCTGCAGGTGGCAGGAAAATCCATGTTCTCCCAGCAACCCATAAGGGCTGACCTGGTCGACACTGTTTTCGCATAGAATTGTTAGCTGAATACTCATCGTGATCTCTCCCCGTCTTTTTAGCCAGCAGACATTTTCTGTAATTTTCTGATGATTGGTTGGTCGGCCACTAGAATATCATAGTTGAGAAGATTTACTGGTGCAACCCAACGATGATCGGCAACTTCAAGATGTCTGATTTTTCCACTTTTCCAAATACATGAGTAAGCTAGAATCTGCACATTGCCCCATTCATAGCTATGGTGAACGGTTTCTATCAATGCTCCAACTTCAATTTCAATATCTAACTCTTCACGTAATTCTCGCTCTAATGCGACCTGCGGTGACTCTCTTGTTTCTATTTTCCCACCGGGAAATTCCCAATAGCCCCCAAGACGTTTGCCTTCTGGGCGTAGAGTGATAAGTATTTTATCCTGATGCAGAATGACAGCTGCACAGACTTCAACCGGTATTTTTTGACTGTTATTGTTGACCATTGTTGGCTTTATCTCCAGATTTGAATTTGTCAGTATTTTTGTTGGCGCTAGCTTGACTCTGTGATAAAAACAGGCTCCCCATTGATTCATATGCAATCAGGAGTTTACACATGTTTCAGTTATCTGACAAAGGGCGCGGTGTGCGGCAGATGTTTGACGATATTGCTTATCGTTATGATCTTCTGAACCGACTGCTCTCTTTTGGCATTGATCGACGCTGGCGGCGTTTTGCTGTTAGTCAGTTGAGTATTCCAAAAAACGGTCGAGTTCTAGATATTGCGACCGGAACCTGTGATGTGGCTCTGGAAGTTGCAGAACAAACCGATCCTTCTGTGACAATTGTCGGTGAGGATTTCACTCAGGGGATGCTGGTACAGGGACAATCCAAATTGCAAAAATCTCCTCATAGTCGACGGATTATGTTGGTTAATGCTCCTTGCGAAGAAATTCCCCACCCTGATGATTGTTTCGATGGAATCACGATTGCTTTTGGCATTCGTAATGTTGTTGATCGCCAAGCTGGTTTGAATGAAATGTACCGGGTACTCAAACCAGGCGGCCGGGCGGTGATTTTGGAATTCTCCCAGCCTGAAAGTCAACTGTTTCGCAAGATCTACTACTTTTATTTCCAGAAAATGCTGCCGACCATCGGTGGACTGATCTCAAGAAAGCGTAGTGCTTATCAGTATCTTCCTGATTCAGTCATTGAGTTTCCCAGCCAGGAAGAATTCTCAAACATGATGGGTGAGGCCGGTTTTAAGCGGCTGCAATATGTTGATCAGACTTTTGGAATCGCTACGGTTTACGTTGGTGACAAGGTTGCAGAGTAATAGTAGCTTTCCACAAATAAAAATAATCAGGGCTCGACCTTTTTCTCAGGTTCTTGTTTGAATAAGGTTCCGACATCTTTGGCCAGTTTCCCCGGGAGTCCAAGTGTTCGTTTGAAAATACCAAAGACGGTTTTTGAAACTGAACCAATTGGTACCGCAGTGACCTTGGGTTCTTCGCTGGTTCCTTCAATTTTGAACTGAGCTGTTATCAGCGCTTTATCTTTTCCCGCAAGCACCCATCCTGCAATTGGAATAGAAGTGATGATTTTATCAACCGTTCGCAGCGGCATGACTCCAAGATTGAAGTCCAACTCATCACCAATCAACCCTTGTGTTCCTACCATAGAGAGATTCATCGCTTCGCTAGTGATTTTTAGATCTTCTGTCTTGAGTTGACCAGAGCCAATCTGAATACTTCCTTCCATCAATGTGAAAGGCATTCCTTCTTTATCCATATCCGGTAGTTTTCCAGCAAAAATCTGCGAGACGTTCAGCAGAGAAAAGACTTGTGCCAATCCATGAAACTTTTTCAGAGTGCCATCGCTGATCTGTATATGTATCCCACCCATTGCATTTTGCCAGAAATGCTCATCTCCTGGATCTCCTTCGATATAAAAATCTCCTCTCAGGTGGCCAGTGATCAAACCAGGTTTTTTAAATATATCCTGGTGTAGCACTGATGCATTGATTCCTTCCACATGACCGGATATTTTCAGGGGTGCGATCTCTTGTCCGTGGATGAATTCTACCCGGGTCTGGCACCACCCCTCCCCATTATTGAATTTAAGTGGGAAAATAGTGAGTCGGCTGTTCTCCCCTCTGATTAAGGCTTCAGCGTTTTGAAAGTTCAGTCCACCTAAAGTTCCCTGCTTGGCGAAGACCTTAATCAATAGCGGCGGTCTTCCTTTTCCCTGCTGCTTAGGATCTGTTGTTTTTGGACCGTCAAACAAGTTGATGATCTCTAGAACGTCAACCCGGTCCGATTGAATATCAAGAGAAACCTGCGGGGCGCTGAAATTGCTGACTGTTCCACTGACCGTTGCCAGGGTATTATCTTCAAGCCGAACTTTGACCGGGGAGAAGCTGATGCCATCAGCGTTGATTAGCAGATGCCCGTCCAGATCATAAAGGGTGAGCTGTTGGTTTGGAAATATCAGATCATGGGCACGAACCTTCTTGCTATTGAGATCCAGATTGAGTTGTGGGTTCTGCCAGTCACTTAACACCCCATCAACAATAAAGTTTGATCTTCCCAGTGAAGTTTTAAGCTTTTGAAAGGTGAAACCATGTTGGTCAAGGTTGACTTCACCGGTTGTGTTATTCAGATCACCGATGACCGAGGTCAGGTGTGCACCGACATTTTTGAGCCATAAGGTTCCCTGCAGACCGGTTTGTTGTTGGGATATGACGGATTCAATTTGACCCCTGATCTTGAGTCGTTTCAGCAGAGGAGAAAATAGTAGGAGTTTGCCAAAATCAATCGGTTCCAGCGCCAGACGGTATGTTTGCTTCCCTGTGATCTGTTGGAAAAAGCCGGCTCCAGAAATACTGAGCTCATTCAGATTGATAGAAAATTTCTCCAACTGTAATTGGTTATCAATCAGACGACCACGGATATGGAGTGTCCCCCGATCGACAGGCTGTTTTTGAAATAGAGTTCCTAGCCGTAATTCAGTCGAACTTAAATCGGCCTGCAGCTGGAAGCTTGGACTGAGAAGAGGGCCGTTCAGGCTCAGAATCCCAGGAGTATTTCCCGATATGCTCCATCCCTCAGGGAGGTGGAGCTGTGGGAGGAAATCATCAATATGGGGGTCGAAATTAAACTTTAAATCAAGCTGTGGATGTAAAAAAGGTTTGATAACCTTCCCTGAAAAATCAATAAATTGACCATCTGCCACGAGAATTCCATCATTAATATGAAGGGCCTTGTTGTCCAAGGAAAGTTCAACAGATAAATCCTCTAGTTGCTTTAACTCAGGGGTATTCCAGTCAAGATTGCAGACCGTGATTTCTGCGCCGATGCGGGGTAGTCCAGAGATTTTTTTTGCAGGGTCCCAGCTTTTCTTCAAGGTGATTGCCAGCCGATCGATTTCCCCATGATTAAGTGTATTGGCGTTGGGAATACGCCATGCTGTTAGAAGCTCCGGGGTTAATGCGACATTTTCCGCTCCGAAACGTCCGGCCAGAACATATTTTTTTGCTTGGCGGAGAAGGTGGAATTCACCACTGAGTGGAATTTTTAGCAGTTTTCCTTTTAACTTGGTCAGGGAATCTTGCTGGCTGGAAGATGTCCAACGTCCTGAAAGTGAAAAAACCGGTTTTTTGTCACTAGAGCCAGACAGTGTGGTCGTGAAGATTGTCCCTGTGCTTGGAACTCCCTGGATGCTCAGGTTGAGGTCGAGTAATTCAGGAAAGCCACGATTCTGCAGTAAGGGGAAGCTTTTGGTCGAATACCTTTTGATCGTGAGCTGAGTTTTATGCTCCTCATCTCTCCAAATTTCCGGATTCCTGCTTGAGGGTAGCTGGGTCTCCAACAAGAAGTCGGCTCCATATTCCTGTACCTGGCCACTCATAACCAGCAGCCCGGTTTTATCTGGTTTCCACCCACGAAGAATGACGTGAAGATTGGCCAACACCAGTCGTTGAATAACATCATCACCCTGCTTCTGATAAATCTTTAGGTTGCCATTATGGACACTCAGGATTCTAATTCCCAAGGAGTTGATTATCTGCTGGGATGTCCCTTGGGCTGGACGCTCAGGAAACGGGAGCCAGAGTTGGAAGCTTGGGTCGTCGATCTGGACTTGGTCGAGAATGAATTGCCCATCGAATAGTGGGCCAATTTTTAATGTTGCGGTGATGTGTGGAATATCAGCCAGGATCGCATGGTCTGGTCCGATCTGTAAATCTTTCAAAGCAAGGGCCAGTCCGTGACTGAAGGTCAGCGAGCTGTGGCCAATTTGAACCGGCTGATTTAAGGCCGAACTTAGTCGGCGCTCAAGGGAAAGGCGGTAGTCATTTATATCAAGTTGACTGAGAAAAATAATCAGCACGGCGATAATTGTGGCGAGGAAGATCAGCAGGTAACAGACAATTCTGGTCAGAAGCCGTGCTGACGGTAGGTTCATTACGTTTGTTCCTGATAAAAAGATTAGATGCTGTTGACTTACGGTCTATCATAGCGGTTCTGATTATGACCAGCAAGAACATTACTTTGGACACGGCAAATTTGTTCTAACTCGGGCTCACGCATGACACCGAAGAATTTTTCG
>JAOZOH010000313.1 GCA_029933365.1 Desulfuromusa sp.
GGCGCACATCAAGTTCTTGATTTTGGTGATGCTGGTTTTCCGTCGACCTATCTTATCCCTCTTAAGGAAGTGGAAGACATCGTTACCCTTCTGACTGATCATCTGACTGCTTCCGGGGTAGATATCATTATTCTTGAGATTGCAGACGGGCTCTATCAGCGGGAAACTGCTCATCTTCTGACGTCACAGATTTTGAAAGACAAGGTTGATGGGATGCTATTTGCCGCTGGTGAGGCCATGGGGGCAAAATCTGGTGTTGAGTGGATGCAGCAGCTTGAGATTCCATTATTTGCGGTATCGGGGACCTTGACCATGTCACCACTGGCAATGCAGGAAGTGGAATTTCATACGGATGTGCCGATATTGACCAAGAAATCTCTCAGTAGTCCAACTATCGTGAAATATCTACATGAATGGTTTCCGGTTCAGGAAGAAGAGACTGTTTTTGCTGAAAGAATGCTTGCTACAGCGTAAGAGTATCTGAATTTGGAACAGAATGGGGCACCTTGCGAAGATTGACCAGCAAGGTGCCTGCCACTTGAGACAAAAGGATTTACCAATGCAGCTACCTCCCATACTCAATAAGAGACGAACCACTATTTTTACCCGTCTGGCGTTCAATGGGGTGGCTCAAGCTGCGGCTACGATCATTACCGTCTTGCTGGTCAGGATGGCATTTGACCGACTTATCACCAATACCGACCAAGTCCAGCAGGGGCTGATACTCAAGATTGGTGTCGGGCTTTGTTGCTCTGCTGCAGTTTTGGGTTGGTTGCAGGTGATCGAACGGGTCGATGCAGAAAAAATGGGCCAGAGCTACATTCATCAAATCCGCATGCTTCTTTTCCGTCACATGAGCTGTCTTGGTCCCAGAACTCTACAGAATCGCAGCAGAGGTGGAATCGTTCTTCGGTTTATCGGCGATCTGAATGCCCTCAAACGCTGGGTCAGTCTGGGGTTGGTACGAATAGCTGTTGCCGGAATTACAACCTGTTGTGCTCTGACTGCAATGGCCGTTATCAACTGGCGTCTGGCGGTTGCTGTGACCACTGTTTTCGGTTTGGGTGCGATTTATGCTCTGAACCTTGGAAAGAATATTAGAGAAACAGCTAGAGAGAGCCGCAGGAGAAGGTCATATCTCGCTGCCAATGTTAACGAAAAAGTTGCTTCAATGGCGGTTGTCCAGGTTTTTGGGCAGACAGTTCGTGAAAAGCGTCGCATCAGACACCAGAGCCAACGCTTAACCAATGCCCTGATTGGCCGGGCACAGAAAATAGGCCTGATGCGAGGGATGACCAAGACAGTTACGGCTTTGGCTCACGGTGTTGTCCTCCTTGAAGGGGCCCGAGAGGTGAGCCTTAGTCTGACCACACCGGGAACCGTTGTTGCTGCAATGACCATTATTGGTCTCCTGGTTCCCGCATTGCGCGATCTGAGCAGAGTTTATGAATATTGGCAGGATTCAAGGGTTTCGGTAGAAAAACTGATTGGTTTTCTTGAAACACCTTCGCAGAAACCGCCGATCAAACTTCCAGCCCTTAAACCTGGAGCGGGTCGTTTGGAGTTCAAGGATATCTGTTTCGGAGATCTATTACACAACATTTCAGTAACGGCAGAAGCAGGAAGTAAAGTTGTTATTGTCGGGCCAAATGGCGCCGGGAAGTCAACCTTGATGTCCATGGCGGCCAGACTTGTTGAGGCAGATAAGGGAACAATCCTGCTCGATGGGCAAGATATCACCGCCCACAGTTTCGGCTCCATCCGTCGGGCAGTCAGCATCGTCAGTCCTGATTTGCCACTGCTACGCGGTTCAGTAAGAAAAAATCTGCTTTACCGTCGCCCCAAGGCTTCAGCCAAGGAGATCAGTAGGGTATGGAGTCTCTG
>JAOZOH010000043.1 GCA_029933365.1 Desulfuromusa sp.
GAAAAATTCTTCGGTGTCATGCGTGAGCCCGAGTTAGAACAAATTTGCCGTGCTCATCCACCTATGTGACAACTCTGGTGTTGACGCTATTTCCATGGGGGTGACCATCTCCTACCTCCTCTCCTACAATGAACGTCATCCCGAGGCACCCCTTTTTAACGGTGCAACTTTTGGTGATTACGAGAAAATCCATGAGCTGATCAAACTGGCAGGAGAGGGAAAATTGCCTGGAATCAGTAAAGGGTCAATGCGCCTTTCCCAACTGATGGGTGAAACTGATTACGCTTACCACATCAAAGGGCTGGAAATTGCTGCCTACCTCCCTGAAACCAACCCAGGTTACTGCTGGGCCATTGCTGGTGGACATATGTCAATGGGCTCGTACGGGACACTGATCCGTGAGGGGATATCCGATGTTGATTCGTGGGTAAAAGTGATCACTGAGGACAAACTCCACATTGTTGGTTTTGACATGATCGGCCTGTGTAAATTTTTTGATATTACCCAGGGGATTGGTACCGATAAAATTACCACCTGCCTGAAGAGTGATTTTAATCTGGACGTTGACCCACTGGAGATAAAAGCAGCCGTCCGTCGATCATTTCTACTGGGGCTGGCCCTTGAATTTCGTCAGGGGTACACAAAAGCAGACTTCTCTCTCCCTGCAGAAGTCGCAAACAATCCAAATCCCAATATAAAACTCCCAAATATCAGCAACCCGGAGTTCATGGCTGAACTGAGCGAAAAGGTCTGGGCGGTATTTGATAAAGAGTTGGAGGGAATACTCGACAAAAATATTCATAAAGATCTCGGTTTGCTAGATAGTATTCTCGTCAAAATTGGTATTTAATTTTTCCATATATTCGACAAATTTATACTCAAGTTTCCTTAACAACAAAATTGTTATCTTGACCCGGTCGAACAGCTTTCACTTATCGTGAAATTGGAAATATTTGATTCTCACCGTCAATGTTGGACAGCATAGAACAATTAGTTCTATGCGTCAAAGTTGTTGTTCTGATGGGCAACATTCCGAGAACTTCCCTCCCTCTCCATTTATAGGGTGATCATTTGGAGATCACCATCATGAAAAAAATATTGTTAATAGTATTTTTCATTCATTTTCCTGTCGCTTCTCAAGCTTTTTGTTTCGAAGAGGCCGGCCAAAGGTATGGGGTGTCACCTTGGCTGCTTTTGGCAATCGCAAAAGCTGAAAGTAGCTTAAATCCATCTGTTGAGCACCATAACCGCAACGGCACAATTGATGTCGGATTGATGCAAATTAATTCGATTTGGGCCGAACCGCTTGGGAAGGCTTGGGGTTCCCTGAACGATCCCTGTACAAATGTCATGGCAGGAGCCTGGATATTACGCCAGTGTATGCGAGACTACGGTTATACCTGGAAAGCCGTAGGTTGCTATCACAGCCGAACACCTGAGCGTAGAGATGCCTATGCCTTACGAATAGCAAACATTCTGGAACAGGTCAGAGGGAACCAATGATTCCTCACGATTTGCTCACCAAATATGACATTCCTCCTTCTGAAGCAGCCCTTGCTATCGAGACTGCCATATCCGTTGTTTTATCCAATTCATTCAACATGGACATCATGGTCAATATCGGAGAAGGCCTGGAAGTCATCGCCATGGGAGATAGGCCAATCGAACTGACAACCCTGTCTCGGCAACTAAAACGGCAAATCCGTTACCGGATCGTACGTGAACTGGAAAAATGTCAGAGTCTTCGTGAACAGGAATATCTCCGATCAATGAGGGGGCGTTGCATTTTCGGTGAGGTCAGGAAGATATCAGCAAATGGAGATCTAACCATTGCCCTGGAAGTCGAGGATCGTTTTCAATGTTTGATTCTGATTGGGATCTGCCCTGCCAGACAGATCCCTTCCAAAGAAAGAAATTGTTTCCAACTTTGGACAAAGAAGGCCTTTCTTATCACAAGTATTCTCCCCGTTATTAAAAATGACAAAGCTAAAGTTTTGATTCGGTTGAGTCGTACATCTAAAGCTCTGCCTGAAGGATTGTTGCGGGAAAAAACCGGAAAGCAGTCGATTCGGTGTCGCCAGCGGATTGCCGGAGCTTTCAGTAAAATCGAAACGTCGCAGCGAATTCCCAAAGAGGCAATCTTGTCTGTCGGCAAAGAACTGGGAGAAAGGATTATCGTTCGTGTGGTGGCATCGCAAAAAGAACTTTGAAATTTCAACTCATCTCGGTACCGGGGTTCATATGGATGTCCCGGGGAAGATGATCGATATTTCCTTGCCTGACAACTATCGGAAACGGCATACCTTCGTGTTTGGAACCACAGGGGTTGGTAAAACCCGCTTGGCAGAGCTGATGATCGAACAAGATATCAGGGCCGGTAAAAGCGTTGTCTTTCTCGATCCAAAGGGTGACCAGCAGATCTTCACCAAGATATTCGATATCGCTCGGCAGGTGGGAAGAGAATCCGAAATGATGTTGATCACACCGGTATTCCCAGAGTATTCAGCTGTGATTGATCCGCTCGCTTACTACTTCATGCCTGATGAACTGGTTGGTCATATCGTCAGCGGTATTCAAGGAGGGCGGGAGCCTTTCTATCGAAACATCGCAAAAGAGATCACATCGGCGGTCATCTCGGGGAATATATTGCTGGCCAAGGCTGAAGGCCGGGTACCTTTGCAGAATATCGATTCTATTCGGCAGAGTATCCGGCGTAAGGCGTTGGAAGAGATGGCAAATGCACTGCTGCGAGTCAATGACCCTGAAGCGATCTCTATCTCCGGTGTACTCCAGGATATCCTAAATTCTCCTCAAGACTACTACGCCAAAGTTAGCTCAACATTGCGAACCTGTCTCAACGAACTTACCAGTGGCAACATCGGGGCGATCATCGGCAAGGCTGAATCGAACCGCTTCATCGAACGTCTGGAATCCGGCAAGCGGGTGATATTGGTAGCTCATACCGGGTCGATGATTACCCGAGAGGCCGGGGCGACATTGGGCAAAGTACTGTTATCGATGATTCAGTCTTTCGTCGGTCGTGTTTATCTGTCTGGAAAACAGAAGGTCGCACCCGGACTCTCCATCTACATCGACGAAGCACAGAGTCTTTTCTATCAGGGAGTGGAAGATCTTTTCGCCAAGGCGGGGTCGGCGGATGTGATGATCCATGCTTTCGCCCAGTCCGTGAACCAACTTTATGCTGCTGTGGGTGAGGATTTTGCCAAGTCCATTCTCGACAACACCAATACGAAAATTTTCATGCGCTGCTCAGACCCGGAAACATCCGAATATGTCGTGCAGCATTTTGGTCGACACAAGGTTCTGAATAGCATCTATAACCCCGCCCAAATTACGACCCGTGAAGTCGAGGAGGACGTGCTTAAAGCCCAGGATATTTTGAATTTGCAACCTCGTGAGTTCTACATGATGACCTACTCGGGCCGTTACCGCGGGAAAACGGCAACTGTTGACGGTCCAAAACTCAAGATTCGATTCCCTGATGCGCCCACTGCGATATTGGCTTCCCGGCAACAGGATGAAGCCCATGTCATATGACAAGTTGACTTGGGTTGCGGGCGGACTGGCAGTCGTCTTAGGCATATATGCAATCGCTCAACTGCGTTTTTCGAAGAACAACCGTGGTGATAACGATAAGTGCTATGAAGAAGAGCAGTCCCTGGCTAATATATCCCGTCTTTGGACCGGCAAGGAAACAGAACTCGATTTTCGGGATATTGCAAGGATCTGGCGCACGACACCAGAAGCAAAGGCCGAACCGAAACCGGCACCAGAATATCGTCATCCAGAAATCCAGACATTTCATTCCAAATGGACAGCTCATCCAGTCGTCAAGGAAGAAAAGAAAGATGTCATAGAGGGCATTCTTTCCATCCTGGACAGGGAAGGTGAGTGTCCGTCTGTGGTTCAGAAAAATAACTCTGAAATAGAGCGAAAGTATGATCCGAATGTGTTTGACCGACTGGCGAAAATCCCCTTATGGCGACATTCGTTGGAGGTAGCGGAATATCTTGCCGGAACCATGACCCAAGCGATGCTTATTCCTGATGCGTTGATCGCAGGACTTGGACATGATCTCGGCAAGGTTCCCGCTTACCAAGACACTCTCTATTTGACTGGTGACCACCCGGTTATCTCTATCATCGTGTTGAATAAGATTCCAGGGTTTGAGTCGATGTCGAACCGTGATGAGATCAGCCAGTGTATTCGCCAGCACCACTTCCTGAATCCTGAATCATCCTTGGGCCGTGCTTTGAAAGAAGCTGATCATCAAGTGCGCCTGCTGGAAATCAGCCGACAGACCCCCAACCTTGCCAAACCAGAGAAGGAGACAAATGAGCAAGCTCCGTCTCTAATCAAATCTTTCCCAAAGAAAAAGCGATCGGACACACGACGCCCTGAGAAAAAAACACCTCGACTTCCCACCGTCTCCAATAGGAAGGAAAAAGAACATGATATACAGCAGGAATCCGATACCCAGGATTTTGACTTGTCCTCCTTCGACTTGGATCGTTTGCTTGGCAAGATCAAGTTGAAGATCAACAAGGTAGAGAAGAGCAGGTGGTCAGTCATTTCGGTGCCGGAAGGATGGGTGCTGGCTCAGTCCGATGTTTTGTGGAAAGAGGCCAAAAAAATGTCCAAAGATGCCCCATTTCTTCTGGCAGCAGACGCTGATGAACAAAAGAAGAGAGAGGTTCTAAAAGGGATAGTTCAAAGGATGGCAGAGGAGAAAAAGGCCATCGCTACAGAACTTCTCGGAGAAGGATATTACACGACTCAATGTTTGGTGATTACTCCTTCAGGAAAAAGTATGAGGGTGCCGTTGATTCCATTTCGAGTTGAGGCTTTTGGGTCAACTCCATCAGCAATGGAAGCACTCAAAAATGCAAATCTCAGGCGAATGATCAAGAAGGTGAAGGTGGGCAACACACAACCAAAGAGTCGGGCCGAATGAAACGGATGGGAACATATCTGAGTTCCATCGGGGTGGTCATGATTCTGGCATCTTCCGCATACGGAGTGAACGTTTATCGCGAAGACACCCAACGCGGTTGGTGGTGGTACGAAGATCCGCCACCGATCCAACAGGAAGAAAAGACCCCAATCCCTTCGTTACCGATCTATACCCCGGAACAAATGTGGACGATTAATGCTGACCAACTTCGGGAGTATGCCGAGATAGTTAAAAAGGAAGCGGTACGACTTCCCTCAGAAGAAAATGTCAGACGGCATTACGTGGTTCAGGATGTGATTCGCCGGAAAGCTGTGGCCTTTGCCAACGCTTCGGAACTTATTTGGCAGAAGCATCCAGAACTGTCGGTGGCCAAGGATTCACCTCTCGCTGCTCCGGGACGCAAGGCTGTGACGCGGGAAAAGGTTGCAGAACGAGAGCTGGTTTTGGCGAATGGAAAAGAGGACTTCGCACTGCTCTATTTCAAATCGGAAAGTTGTCCGTTCTGCCAGGAACAGGAAGGTATTCTTGGCTATTTTCAGGATCGTTTCGGTTGGACGATCAAACCTGTCGATGTGGATCAACGACCAGAACTTATGAGCAAATTCAGCATACAGACAACACCGTCACTCCTTTTGATTCAGCGTGGCTCAAAAGACTTCATCCCGGTAACTGCGGGTGTCGCATCCGCATCTGAAATTGAGAGCAAACTTTATCGGGGCATTCGTCTGTTGCAGGGAGAAGTGTCCCCTGAAAACTTCAATCTTTACGACTTTCAGAAAGGTGGGGGATTCGATGTCGAAACCAGACGATAGATTCCAAGGCGTTGGGGAAAAACCATCATGAGAAGAAAGTCCATCATTGTCGGAGTGACGGCAATACTATTGATCGTGATATCATCATCACTCTGTTGGTCGGCAGGCTGGGTGGACGACTGGATCGACCAGAAGGTGGAAACATCGCCCGGTTATTTCGAAGGGCAAAAACGCGGGTATTACACAGGTGGTGGTTTCTCTGCCCGCTGGAAACTTCAGAACGATTACCTTTGGAGCGTAACTCCACCCCGCCTGAAAACTGGTTGCGGCGGGATCGATGCTTTCATGGGTGGTTTTTCTTTTCTGGATCCAGACTACCTGGTGCAAAAACTCCAGCGGATCATGTCTGCAGCTCCGGCAGCAGCGTTCGATGTCGCTCTCAAGGTTTTGGCTCCGCAGGTCTCGGATACCATTCGCTCTTTGGAGTCGATAGCAGACAGGCTAAACAATATCCAGCTTGATGAATGCAAGGCATCCCGAGCTCTTGTTGCCACCATTGCCAGCCCTCTCGCTCCGCAAAACAAACAAGGGGAGTTAGCGGCAATACAGGCCGACTGGTGGCAATCGACCGGTGGAGGGGATCTTTGGACTCAGTTTCAACAACTACGTCAGGCAGACAACGATAAACCAGACCCATCCGCTGCTACGGCATCCATGGCAGGATGTTCGACCGATTTTAAATCTGTTTTTGCCGGCGGTAGTATTCTGGAACAAGCGGGTGCCAGAGTGGGTATTACCAATGTCGATTATCTCAATCTGATCCGGGGGTATGTTGGCGATATTTTCATTCAAGCACCCAACCCGTCCATGAACATCAATGCTTATAAGGTGGTCTACGATAAACCTTGCGATCAGGATAAGGGTCTCAAAGACCTTCTTGACGGAACAGCTCAAGGTAAACCGACCAATGGAGTTTGTTCGACCATCTCCGACGCAAACAGAAATCTTCGCCAATACGTTAGAACCCGTTTGAGCGGCATCGCCAGTCGCTATCGGAATCGACAGGCATTGTCAACGATGGATCAGGCCTTCATCAACGCCTCTCCCCTTTCTGTGGGGTTGGTTTTGAAAACAGCTGTCGGAGAACAGCAGGAAGGGGCGATTATCGCACAACTTTCCGATGTGACAGCCAAGGCTTACGCCTACTCGATTCTGACCGACATGTACGCCAAGACCCGTGGGATCTTCGAGACGGCGAAGAATATCATGAGCACTCAGGGTGGCCCAGCGGGAAACAATGCGACATCATCCTGCCGAATTGAGAATGTTTCTGAATCTATGGCTGCGGTGGAACAGATTGAAAGTCGCTTGTTCTATCTCATGCGGGAAGTTCAGACTGAATATGCGACAACCGTGGCTGAATTGAACACTATCTATGAGTTCGTCCGAAAACAGCAAAGATTCAGTGACGAAGCTTATCAGGGCCTCAGACAGCGATTTGGAGAAGGGGTGGCTTCTCGTGCAATGAACCTCTGATTCTGACTAGAATCTAGTTGAAATACATAAGAGACAAAGGAGATGCGAAATGGCAAAAGAGAAAGAAAAAAAGGACTATCGCCAGGAACGGATGGAGCGGAAACTGGAGCTGGCAAAACGTGATGATATGGACGTAATCTCGCGCCGGGCCGCTGAAACTAACGACTCTATTCGCCTGCTTTCAGCTAATGATTACATCATCAACCGACTGCGAAACCAACTTGGTCGACCAAATGGAGTTCTGGTTGATCAGGCAGTCAAATTTTTGGAGCGCAACGAGGCATTGCGCCAGGAAATGAACAAGCTCAACGCTGAAATGTGCAAGGCCCTAGGCATGCCCTACCGTCCTCCTCGAGGATTTGAGAATCCACTAAAAGAGGGTAAAAAGATAGAAGTAAAGAAAAAAGCTTAGTTGGGTTGCAATTTTCATAACTAATAATTTGCATGTTTAAGTTGAAAACAACATCTTTACTTGGGGTTTATGCCTCACAGAATGAGTTAAAATGCTTGTCTATGCCTCATTTTGATGGTATCTTTGCCTCATTAATCGAGGCATAAATACATATTATTGCCTCATATGTTGCCAAAAGGATCACAAATGGCTAAATATATCTGGCAATCTGTAAGTTGGCCAAAATTCAAAATTGACTATGAAAGTCTACTCCCAAAATTAAGTCGTTGCCATGCCCTTCAAGGGCAACTCATTCAGCAGGTGACCTCACTGGGAATTGATCTTGAGTTAGGGGCTCAACTTGAATCTTTAACTCAGGAAGCGGTCAAAACAGCGGAGCTTGAGGGAGAACATTACAATCAAGATGCTGTGCGCTCCTCAATCGCCAGACGACTTGGGTTGCCGACTGCGGGGCTTCCCTCCCCGCCACGAAGCGTAGACGGGCTGGTTGATATTTTGCTCGACGCGACCGATACAAATAGTCCCGAGTTAAGTTCAGAGAGACTCAAAGCATGGCAAGCCGCATTGTTCCCAACCGGAAGGTCTGGTTTACGTGCTATTGAAGTTGGCCAATGGCGAACTGAAGCGATGCAGATTGTCTCCGGGCGTGCTGGAAAAGAAAAAATTCACTACGAAGCGCCGCCAGCCGATCAGGTTGCACATGAAATGCAACGATTTCTTGAATGGTGGCAAAAAAGTCACCCTGACCAGAATAATACCGATCCTGTCATCCGTGCGGGAATAGCCCACTATTGGTTTGTGGCAATCCACCCATTTGCTGATGGCAATGGGCGAATTGCCCGGGCACTTTCAGATATGGCACTTGCTCAATCAGACGGGGCCGTAAAACGTTGTTACAGTCTCTCTTCAGCCATCATGGAAAACAGGGACGGATATTACTCGGTTCTGGAAAACACTTCAAATGGACAAGGGGATATCACAGAGTGGTTAGCTTGGTTTTTAGACTGCATTGAACAGTCCTTGAAACGCTCAAAGGCAACCATAGAGAAGGTCTTGGGTCTCACCCATTTCTGGCATCATATTTCCGATATCTCCTTGAACGATCGTCAAGTCAAAGTTGTCAAAAGGCTTCTGGAAGCTGGAGAAGGTAAATTTGAAGGAGGTTTGACCGCCAAGAAATATCAAGGAATGGTTAAGGGAAGTCGTGCGACACTCACCCGTGATCTAGCTGATCTGGTCAGCAAGGGAGTTCTGACCCTTACGGGTGAACGGAAAGCGGCCCGCTATCATTTGAATTGGGAATTAGCCGGTAAAAATGATTGAAAAAAGAATCTCTCTTAATTGCCAAACTTGACAGGAAATTTTATCCATGTAGGATATCAGATATTCATCTACACTATTTTTCATAGTGACTCCTTGCTCTCTTTTGAGCAGGACAAAGTTTCAAAGAAAGCCTTTGATCCTAATACCCCAGGCATGGGACGATTAAAACAGGGAGATACCGGAACACCCGGTGATCTAATTTGCATGTGACAGCAGACTCCCCTGTGGTAAATCCGCTTTTCTTAGTTTCACCGTGAAAAGTGATTGAACGAAATAACGTACGTTTTCTCGACGTGCGACGAAATACCAAATTTATTGACCCGTTTTGGCAATGTGCCGGAATGGGTTTTTTGTTACCCAAACAACCATCCCAACCGGGAGGAGACTTCTTCCCTTGGTGGGATGACTCCTTTTTGTTGGGGAAACCCGAGAAAGGAGAAAGCAAATGCTCAACAAGGTTCAATTAATTGGAAGATTAGGAACAGATCCAGACTATCGCTGCACCAAAATCTCAGGTACGCCTGTAGCAACATTTTCACTGGCAACCTCGGAGCGGGGCAAAGATAAGGATGAAAAGATCAAGGAATTCACTGAATGGCACAACATTGTTACCTGGAATACCCTTGCGAACACTTGCCACAACTATTTGACGAAAGGCAAACTGGTTTTTATCGAAGGCAAAATCCGCATACGGAAATATCAGGACAAGAGTGGCCAAGATTGCTACATCACAGAGATCGTGGCCGATCAGGTGAAATTCTTGGAGAAGGTCAAAGACCTTTGCTGGTTCGATGACCAAACCGACCAACAGGAAAATCCCTTCTAAGGGATCTATCTGAAAACGTACCGACCATCCCACTGGGGAGACATTAACTCTCCCAACGGGGCGGTTCTGTCTCCCCATTTCGGACTTTCGTCCGAGAAAGGAGGCAACAATGTCTGCTCAAACAGCACAAGCTTTAATTCCTCACAACCACACGACCAGATTACCAGCCACCCATTCTTTGTTCGACGAGGAGAAAGTTACCCTCATCAAAAGAACAATCTGTAAAGGATCCAGCGACGATGAGCTTCAGCTTTTCGTTAATCAGTGCAAACGCACCGGACTGGACCCTTTTGCTCGCCAAATCCACGCAATCAAACGCTGGGATTCCAGTCAGAACCGCGAGGTCATATCTATTCAGACTTCTATTGATGGTTTCAGACTGATAGCTGAGAGAACCGGCAAGTATGCTGGACAACTTGGCCCTTACTGGTGCGGCAAAAACGGAGAGTGGATAGAAGTTTGGCTCGATGAAGCCAATACGCCCTTAGCGGCTAAAGTTGGTGTTCTTCGCACTGACTTCAAAGAACCCTTATGGGCTGTTGCCCGCTTTTCAACCTACTCACAGAAAACGAAACAGGGAAGATTGACCCGTTTCTGGGCATCCATGCCGGATCTGATGATCGCCAAGGTCGCTGAAGCTTTAGCGATTCGTCGGGCGTTTCCTCAAGAACTTTCTGGACTTTATGTTCAGGAGGAAATGGATCAGGCAGATAATGTCGATGAAGAGATGACAGGCGAAGTACACACCCAAGCGGGAGGTAATGAGACCATTTATCACCAACAAGAGAAGCCGGAGCCTGGTTCCAAAACGGAGATCCTCCTGTCGAAAGGACAGATTGGTACTCTGCGGAGTTTGATTCAAACCGCCGGTACAGACGAACAAAAGTTTCTGCAACACTTTGGAATTTCATCCCTGGAGATGCTTCCGCACATTTTATATCAAGATGCGTTTGCAGCACTCAAGCGGAAAAAATCTGGCAAAAGTTTCAGTAAACCTCAGAGCGTTGACGCGGTTTTATCCGCACTGGCTGCTCATAAAATTGAGGCAAAGTTGTCCGAAAATGGCCGAACCATCCACGCTACATCTTACGAACATCGTAACTTTCTCAAAGAGATCGGTTTTCGCTGGGACGGCAAAATAAAGAGTTGGTATCTGACCGCTCAGTAGTTATCACAACAGCATGACAACCTACCCCACGGGGGAGATTTAAGATCTCCCCGGGCGGGGTGTGTCTTGTCTCCCCTGTGGTTAAACCACAAGGAGATAAGATTATGAAAACAGTTATTCATGCCCTCGCATTCGTGGAAATTAAAAATGTCCTGACCGGTGTTGCCCTTGGTTTACCGATGGTGGCGGTTTTGGCAATCATTTTCTAGGGAGGGTGACCATGAGTAAACTTCAAGTATTTCTCGAAAAAGCATTAAAAGAAAAAAACCGGCAGGATAGTCAACACCTTGGAGACCGCAGAACTTATATCGGAGCATCTGATATAGGTGGTTGTCCCCGGAAGGCGGTTTTGGCTCGTATTCAACCAGTCGAACATGATGCAGCAACTCTATTGAAATTTGCCAGAGGGCATGCGGCAGAAGATTTGATTCACGGGATTTTCCAGGCGGGAGGATTGACCCCTTTTCGGGAATTAGAAATCCGCCATCCCGAGTTTCCCGATCTGCTCTGCCACATCGACTTTCTGTTCAAAGCGAAAAGCGGCAGACTCCATGTCGTCGAATTGAAAACCACAAATGGCCTACCCGACACTCCGTACGGATCTTGGGTGGATCAGCTACATTTCCAGATGGGCCTCTTGGCTCTTGCATATCCAGATGCTGAAATCGGTGGGAGTATTCTCGCCATAGATCTTAATGCCGGCACCTGGCATGAGTTCAATAGTTACAAACCAGATGAAATTACTTTCAATCTTCTGGTTGCCAAAGGGCGACGCATCAAAACTTGTCTCGATACGAGGGAAACTCCAGATGTGGAGACAGGTCTCCTGTGCGGATTTTGTCCGTATCGGACTGACTGTCCGGCATTTCTGGAAGGAGCTTTTGTTATTCCCAGAGAGGTGCAGGAATTGGCCAAGCGTCATTTGGAAGCAACCAAGCTGAAGAAAAGTACCGAGAAGAAAGTTAACAAACTCAAGCACGATATTCTTTCCTTTACCGGAAGGTGCTTCAAAGGGAAATCTGACGGTCTGTTCATCAATACTTCGGAGGTTGGTCCTTCGGATACTGTTGATGCCTATGCCCTTAAGGATAGGTTCCCCGAGATTTACCAGAAGGTGAAGAAGGAACGCGCCGGGTTTACCCGTCTCGACATCAAACAGATATAAATAAATTATCAAGTAACACTTCATCCCCAAGTGGGGCGCAAACGTCGCCCTTTGGGTCTCCTTTTCCGGAGCGTTTGTGTCCGGACAAGGAGTCACGATGAAAGATCTAAGTTATCTGCTGGCGGTTGGGTTGACCATGCTGTTTTTTTTGCACATGATTCTGACCCCGTTGCTGCGACCTGACAGAGAAAAATGCTCCAGTGATTTTAATCACGCCTATGGAGTCTACAGGGATATGGGAAAAGAGGTGGTGTCATGGTCGCACTGACGATGCATGCCGCAAACCGTATTCTGGAACGAGAAATTCCCTATGAAGCTGTAGATGCCTGCCGGTTAGCTGCACCGATCCTTAACGATAACCCATTGCGGTTTCGTTACAAAGGATTGGTGATCGTAGCTTACAGGGTGGGTTCCTCTCCGCAGATGATTTCGGTGTGGAAAGCAGAAAAAGCAGCCTGAACCCCAATCCGGGGGAGACATTCTCCCCTGATGGGGGACGTGCCTCTTCCGGGTCGATTATTGACCAAGGAGAAGTCACGATGAAAACAAAAAAATTCAACATCACCAAAACCTTCGAACTTGAAGGCATACCCAACGAACTGACGATTCAAGGTTATCACGAGGGGTCGCCCTTCGTACCAGCTTTGGATCGGCATTACCTTTTTCGAAAAGATATTCTTTCCGATATTCTTGCCTGGCACATGCTTGGCGGGAGAGAAGGTCTGTATTTAACCGGTCCTACCGGATCAGGAAAATCAACCCTGGTTACCCAGGTCGCCTCACGTCTGAATATCCCCGTTCACCGCGTTACTGCTCATAGTCGCTTGGAAGCGCCCGAGCTGATAGGTCACTACGCTTTGGTTTCTGGTTCCATGTCCTTTGTGGATGGGCCACTCACCATAGCTATGCGAGAAGGCCACTGGTTTCTTCTTGATGAAATTGATCTGCTCGATCCGGCTACTGCAGCAGGCCTCAACGGCATTGTCGAAGGGGCTCCTCTGGTTATTCCAGAGAAGGGCGGAGAAATGGTGACCCCAGCTCCTGGTTTTTGTTTTATCGCAACCGGGAACACAGCGGGGTCAGGAGATCAGACAGGGCTTTATCAGGGAGCATTGCGTCAGAATCTCGCTTTTTTGGATCGTTTTTGGATGATCGAAATCGGCTATCCCGAGATGGAACAAGAATTGAGTATTCTGGCCAGAGTCGTTCCGGCTCTTCCCGAAGAACTTAGAAAAGGCATGATCGGTTTTGCCGATGAGGTGCGCAAGCTCTTTGTCGGTGGACAGATCGAAGTCACACTCTCTACCCGAACTTTGATTCGGTGGGCAAAAATGGCGGAATTCTTCAAGCCGCTTGCGGCACAAGGAAAGAATCCGTTGCTCCATGCTTTAGAACGCGCCTTGTCATTCAGGGCCGAACCCGAAAGCCGGAGTGCACTTACTGAAATAGCCCAGCGAATTTTCGGATAGGAGGGCAAGAGATGATTCATTTGCGTTACTACCATCCAGGAGGAGGCAGTAAGGATTGGTTCGCTGAAGTTAAATCGGATGGTTTGATTATCCGGTTTGGAAAAACCGATGCGGTCACTATGCAGGAGAGATTCATTCCTGCGGCCAAGTGCCATCCTAATCCGACTGGAGAAGCCCATAATAGGGCCAACAAAAAAATGAAAAAGGGCTACATCCTGGTTCAGAAGCAACCAAGCCAGGACAGTGTTGCCCCACCTCCACCAGTAAAACCGAGTTGTCCGGTTGTGAAAAAGCAGCCCGGTATTTCTTCAGTATTGCAGGAGTGGGGGAAGAAAAACACTCAGAACTGGTTCTAAACATCAACCCCGTCTGGGGAGTAAATCTCCCGGCAGGGGGATTCCTCCAGGCACATTTTGAAGGAGTAATCTATGTTTGATATGCTGAATAAGCTGATCTGTATCAGTCTGAATGTTCATATCTGGAGCGGTCGAAAAAAACTTCGGCCTGCTGATTTGAACCTTAACGCCGGGAATATTCCCCCGGAAGAACTCGCCTCTCTCGGGGTCAAGAAAATCTGTGATCCCGATGATCTCAAAACATTCCATAACCTGAGAAGACGCGCCGAACGTGTGTGCGATGCGTCAGGAGTTCGGTTCCTAGGCGGATATACCATCCCCCAAGGCAAAGCCGAATCTGTCGTTGATGAACTCAGAAAAGTAGCAGCGGATTTCGCGGAGGAGAAACAGCAGTTTCTTGCTCGATACAGCGAGTCCACTGATGCTTGGCTTAAATCACTCCCAAGCCAGTGGCGACACATGGTCGTAGAGGCCATTGAGCCGATTGAGTCTATCGCCAACCGTCTCTCCTTTTCGCACCAGGCTTTTCAGGTGCAGGGAGTTGAAGGATTGGATGATGGACTGACTATTTCCATGAATTCTCTTGGAGATCGACTTATTAAGGAAATCTCTCGATCTGCGATCCAGACTTGGGAAGCTTCTTTCCGAGGACGGGTCAAGGTCAGCCAGAAAGCCTTAAGGCCGATCCGAGCTACTCTGGAGAAAGCCAAAGGGTTGTCGTTTCTGGATGGAGACCTCATTCCGGTGATAGCTGGTATTGAGGAAGATCTAAGCGGTTTGCCGAGATCAGGTTATCTCGGGGGACGGGATTTTCGCCAATTGGTGGGAGTTCTGCACACCCTGGCTGACTTGGAAGGAATGAGAAATCCTGTCGTCCTGGAACAGGATGATGGAGATGAAGACATCGAAAAAGAGATGGAACCTTTCATTGAACTTGAGAAGAGGGCACCAGCGTCTTTGGCAGCAGTCATGCCAGCAACCTGGTTCTGATTTTCAACCCGCCGTTCCGGGACCTGTTTCTATTGAAACGTCCCGGACGGGGGCGTTCTCTGGAGGAAATCATGAATAATATTTTTATCCGATCACTACCTGTCGTCGCTATGGCGATGGGAAATAAAATGGGCATTAAAGTCCGTATTCAGGGAGATCAGGCTATGACGGATGGCAACACTATCTATCTTCCGGTGCTTCCTGAAGGTGACGAATCAGCCTGGATCTTGGCGCGTGGGTATCTTGACCATGAAGCTGGGCATGTTCGTCATACGGATTTCTCTGTGCAAGAGGATAGCCCAATACATAAGGCGTTGACGAATATTCTGGAAGATATTCGTATCGAGCAAGCGATGGGTTGGATCTATCCCGGCTGCGCTGTCAATCTACGCAATCTAGCCGAACACTTAGCTGGTGAAGGTGCCTTTACCCCTTCGGCAAACAAACCTGAGCAGCTTTTATTGGGCTGGATCTTATCCGAATGCCGCAGTCACGTACTGAAGCAGTCGGCTTTACTTCCTGTTGCCCAAACAGCTCGGGAGGCTTTGATCTCACGACTTGGAGTTGCTCTCGTGAATCAGGCTGAAGTTTTGCTGAAGAAGGTCGAGGGACTTTCAACAACTCATCAGGCACATGATTTGGCCAAAGAAATTTTGGATCTGCTTCGGCAGGCTCAACGTCAACTTTCACAAGAGGTGTCTGATCAAGAGAGCAAGAAACGGTCGAAGGAGGAATTTTCTTCCGATTCCGGATTTTCGCCGGCAGTTTGTAATGACTCATTGACGCAGATTTTTGGCAAGGATCCCGGTCCCTTTGGGGATCTTGGTCAGGTGACAGCTGAGGCTTTACAGATGACGTCTGCCCAGGCGATGAGAGAGAACGGTATGAAATCCATGACCGCTATCTATCCGGGAGAGCAACTTGCAAAAGAAGTGACCTTTGGAAGTCCACCCGACCTCCACCAGGTCCGACATGAAACGGTGGCACTTCGTTCTAAACTCACACGACTGGTTCAGGCGTCCAAACTGAAGAGATCGTGTGCAGGTAGAGTTGGACGTTTGGTTGATCACCGAGCATTGTATCGGTTGCCTACTGGTAATCCACGAGTTTTTCGTCGCAAAGAGGAAAAATGTTCCATTAATACTGCAGTAGTCATCCTTCTTGATCGATCCAGATCGATGAATGGGCTGCGCATGGAGTTGGCTAGAAAAACTGTACTGGCACTTACGGATGTCCTTGGCACTATTCCTGGGATCAACGTATCGACAGGAGCATTTCCTGGAAGGGCAGGCGCAGTTGTTTCTATGACGCCTTTTGGCCGGACAGCTTCTCAAACTATAGAGAACTATGCGATGACGTCAAGCGGGGGAACTCCGCTGGATCTGGCTCTTGGATGGGCTAGAGCTCAAATGGCGGTCAGACAAGAACCAAGAAAAATATTGCTGGTTGCAACCGATGGCCAGCCGTCAGAACCTGAGATGGTAAAAGCGATGCTCAAAAAACTGGAATTCGAAGGAGTCGAACTCATGGGATTAGGAATTCTGGATCACGGAATGACGAGGCATTTCTTTGCCAGACATCGAACGGTTCAGAATCTCGGTGAGTTATCGGCAACAATCTTTGAGCTTTTTCAGGAAGCTCTGACTGAATAATCAAATATTAACTGAATGACCAACCCAGGCGGGGGAAATAATCCCCCTTCTGGGGCACTTCTCCCGTTCCCTAATGACAGGAGAAGAAAATGGTTCAAAAAATATTGGAGGTGAACATCGGTTCCGAATTTGATCATGGGCCTGAAGTAGCGGTGGTGGAGATTAAGCCAACACTTGAAGCCCGTATTCATCAACTGGCGGCAGCAGTCAAAGCACTTGGAGTCTACAAGATTGCAGAGTTTGACAGCTCCCCAGATTTTTTTCTTCGTGACTATGATGCTGAGGAAGAAGACGGATCGACAGCATATCGGGATCCGAATGACGAAGATGAGAAAAATGTCTGCCGAGTTGAGTGTGTGACGTTGAATGTCACTTCTTATGACTATTATTGGAGTGGTTTGGTTAAGCACACCAATATTCGGTGGGAAACAGAAACCATTCCTCTCAGTTCCGTTGAGGACCTCAAGGAGAACAACAATGACACCTAAACAACAACGGCCTAGAGCTGTTCATGGAGAAACCTTGGAGATGCAATCTCCTTGTGGAAAAATCTACGTCACGATGAATGACAACTTGGATACCGGCGATCCTATGGAGGTCTTCGTCAGGTTCGGGAAGTCTGGGACTTGCGCTAGCCTGGTTGCCAATGCTTTGACGATCATCACGTCTTATGGACTTCGTTCCGGTATGGATGTTGGTGATGCGATCAAGGGCTTGATTGGCCACGGATGCCATAAGGCACCGGTGGTTGATGGCAATGAAAGAATCATGTCCTGTGTGGACGCCATCGGGAAAGCCATACGGCTACATTCTGGACATCAGCCAGATCCTGACGAAATAAACGAATAACCATCACCCAATAACGGGGGCGGACAAAGCCTCCGGAAGGGGTCCATGTCTGCTCCCGACAAGGAGATCTTGATATGGAAAACACGACTCAGTTTGGCTTGGAATTTGAGCCGAAAACTAAAAAAATCTGCATCCGGTCAATCCGGGCGATTTATAGCAACGAAGTGATTCGAGAAAATGCACCTGCCTGGGCGAAGACATCCTGCACCAGTGCCGCGAACGTGTTCGAGTTGTTCCGAGATCTGGCAAAGGAGGCCAAAGAGAACTTTGTGGCTCTTCACCTGGACACAAAAAATCGCATCATTTGCTATGAGACCGTGTCGATTGGTTCGCTCAATGCGACTATTGTTCACCCAAGGGAAGTGTACAAGGCAGCGTTGCTGTCATCAGCGGCAGCGGTGCTTTTTATACACAATCATCCTTCAGGCGATATTAAACCGAGCCGGGAAGATATCGAGATTACCAGTCGCCTCAGGGAGGCCGGTGAACTTCTCGGTATTCGAGTTCTGGATCATTTGATTGTTGGTGAAACGGGTTACTACTCTTTCGCAGACAATGGCATTTTGTAGGAAATGGAGAACATTTATGAGGAGACTTGTTGCTCTTTTATTTTCTGTCTCTTTGCTGGCCGGCTGCTCTGCAGCCGGCCTTAAAAAGGCCGAAGAAAACACCCGCTTGGCAGGATTCACCAACCCTATTGGTGCTGTCATTCATCTGCCGATATGGGCAGCGGCGACCCTTGCTAATGCTGGAACCGGTTCTATCGGTGACGCTAAAACGGCAACGGTGAAACCGATTATCCCTGAATGTCAGACTGAGGAAAAACGGCGTCAATGTTGGCGTTCTGGTCTGCCGGGTGAAATTTCGCAGGAGGCTTATGATGCTCTTAGCGATGAAGAATATGAGGCGTTGATGAAAAGGGCAGATTTTTAGCTCAGAGCGTCTTTGATCTGACCACATAGACTCGTCCCTTCCGATAGCTCGGTAGGGCTTCTTGGAGTTCCTGTCAGTTTTGACGGGGATTGCAGGAAGCCCTATCGGGTGAACTTCAACTGGAAAGGAGACAGTCTATGTCGGTCAAGGTCAGAATCAATAACCGTGAATACACACTCTCTTGGGATGAGTTTGAGAAATTGATCCTGAGAAAGGCCCCGAATGCTTTGGTGGAAATTTTGAGTATGGGGTGAACAATAAAAGGCAGGAGCATATCATATATATACTCCTGCCTTTATCTTATTGGCTTAAAATGTGTAACCTTATGTACCTCAAAAGAACCTATTTTGAAAACGGAAATGAATCACATCAATACGGATGTTTAATTTAGCCACCTACGCACAGATTCTGCGGAGGAGGCTTATAGTTTTTCCAATGCATGGCTAATGTCATCTATGAAAACCTCGTGGTATTTGTCTCCCGCAAACAGACAATCATCTCGTAGAGGCTGACCCATCCCAGCGGCCCCAAGTAATGGTCTAATCTGCTTTGCAAGCCTTCTCCATTCTGAGGCCAGTATCAATGGGTCGAGTAATTGTAGTCTAGGGTTGCTCACGCCAATCCAAAGAATTTCCAGTGCACGAAATATTGAGCTTGAATTCACCCACGGTGTCCAACCTTCTGGGCGTAATAATTTATCAAGCGTTATGGGTGCAAGAGCGTAGATCTTTTCACGAGCCGTAGTCCTAACTTGTACCACTCCAGAGCGAGTCATTTCAGTCAGGGTATTTTGTGTTGACCGTGGATTTTGGCCAAGTAATTTTGCAATGAGAGAAGGATGGATTTCGTCGACTGATCCGAGTAGACAGAGAATTTCACAGCGGAGACTCACACCAAACAGGGCGCGTAAGCGTAATAATAAGGAAGGCATACCCTCTTTTGGAAAAGTCTGGGAAAGACTACGTTTTTTTACTTCGGAACGCAACAACCCATGGCGTCGAAATATTTCATCGTATCCATTTGGTGTCGGCATCGGACGCCCATCTTTCATATAGAAGAGGGACGACTCCTTCTCTTGAGAGTATTTTGTCGCTAACTTTTTCCATCTAAGTGCTACAGATGATTTTTGCCCTAGTACCTCCGCAACGGCACTTAGCTCCGCTTTGGCTTGAAAATCAAATTGTTTCAGCAAGTTGTTAATCCGCTGAACATTCAGATAGTCCCCGTTGATTTCCAACCAATCCAGTACCTCGTCAAATAATCGAGCATCGTGCCGAGCCACTGTCAAAGTCAGCAACAGGAGAGCTTCCGGGTCGATCACCTTTGACTCCTCGGAGTTGCTGTAACCGGAAACCCCGATAGCTGACCATTGTCGCCATAGTAGATCTAGGAGCTTTTCGAGGATTTTCTCTTTAAATTCGTTCAACGAGGTGGTCATACCCGAACTCCTTGAAAAACATTTTGGTACATTCCAGATAGCCTTCGGACGGATCATGGGTTCTCGACCAAGCAACTGCTCCTAACAACTCATCATCTGTTGGTTTTAGTGCCTGAAGATCAGTTGCATGGTAGCTGCCGAACTGATCAACGGCTGCATATAGCTTGAAGTAGACTTGGTCAATTCGGTCGATAAAAGCGACCGTCAACTTTTCACCAAAAGTTTTCCATTTCAAACGATCAGCAAAACCTTGAGGAAGACCAAGACGGTAAATCCCACCTTCACCACTACTTGGTCCATTATTCAACCAGTCCTCTGGAAGATTTAGATTTTCCGCCACCTCCTGAGCTGCCGTTATCAATGCTTCTGGTAGTGGGGCAGGATCGACAAGTTTCCCTTTGCAGTCCGCCATCGCTACGATATCGACATCCCTGGTAGCACGTTGGACAAGCTCGGTGGCAACTAGGGCTGTTCCACCGCAGACCACCAGGTTGAAATCTGGAGCCCCAGCAATAGACAAGCGTCCATCAAGTAACCTTAATGCTGTTTCAAATTGTTCATATTGGTATGACATTGTATCTCCTAGTTCGTATTATGCGAACTATAAACTACATTTACGGGGTTTTCAAGGAAATCTATCTACAATACCTTCCCCCCTACTCCATTATCCAAGCAAGCACATGGAGCCCCCAATGGACAATACTCAAAGACATTCTGAAGTCATTCGGCAGATTTTTCTCCAAGCAGATTCAGTTTGTAGTGCTTGGTATCAACTCCGACTTCTGCAAATCCGGGATGGCTATGTTGTCGAAAAATCCTCTGGCAGTACACGAGGCCGTGGCCAATTGGAGGCTTGGTTTCGCTGGGGTCGGGAAGATGCGGAGAAGGTTTTCTCAAAAATTGTTCTGAGAAAGATCAAGCCTAACCGCACTCGGATTTATCACATAAGTTCACCATCGACACAGCTTGAACTGTTTTCTTCCGAGCATTGACACCGGAAAACGGTTCGAAAGAGACGGGTTATGTCAACAAATGTGATGCCGTTATGGCTCAAGTTTTTTATGTTCAGCGCTATTCTAGCGGCGTTTTGGTGGTGTTTTGCAGGACAGTCTGATTACACAACGTATGCAAATGTGACGTATATGACAACTAATTATGAAATGGGTGGCGGTCTGCAATCAAGGGCGGGTGCAAACATCAGACAGTTTGTCACCAACCCATTGGAACCAGTCTCTTTGCCAGATGATAGCATCATGGTTCTGAGAAGGATCAACGACAATTACTACCAAGATGAACCTTGAACTATTGAGGGGCCATTGATGATACCAATAGAATATGAAGAATACGAAGAGGCCGTCCTCCTTCTCACCGGAGTGGCCCAGACCGACACCTCGGGTGGAAGAGTTGCTGCCCAAGTTGTCTTGAGCGCTTATAACGGAAGCGAATGGCAACTTGATGTTACAGAGTTGAGTTTGCTGGATGGCGAGTACTATCAGGCTGCGCTCAATGTAATCCGGGGGCGCAAGGAGATAATGGTCGAACCTCACGATCTCATTTCCAATGGTCAGGAAATCTTTTACCTTATCCGGGATCGGTGGCAACAATATCATATCAGTAACAGATGGAAGCAGACTTGTTCTACCTGTAATGGCCTAGGGGACATTGTCGAGTACGACGATTATGATCGGGAAACGAGAACGCCCTGCCACAAATGCAATAGTACCGGTCTTATTGTTTAGTTGGCCAATTGATTAAAAAACAAGCAAACAGGAACGATTCCTTCTTGTCCTGTGTATGCAGTATTCAATCAACAGAATAAGGGCGATTTATTCAATACAATTGTGGATAACCAGAAGAGAAATTTTGCGGGTCAAGAGGCTCGTTTTAAATTGCTGTTTTTGGTGTACATAATTGACCTTCTGTTAACCAAAAGGAAAATGCAATGTCAGAGTTGATTATTTGCCCAAAAGATGACTTGGTTGTTCAATCAACTTTGGTGATTGAGGAAATGGTCGCTGATTGGCTAAATCTTGATGTGGCTAATGGCGATGCCTGTGATGATACCTTAAAGACCTACCGAGGACATTTTGAGGCTTGGTTGGCGTGGTGTCGTGATAATCATGTTATTCCCAAGCAAGCAACGGTAGAAGATGTCAAATTCTGGAGGCAAGATCTCATTGAGTCAGGTTCAAAGCCTTCTACGATTTCTCTGAAGCTGACAACCATTCGGAGATTCTATCAGTCTGCTGTGGATAGAGGATTTCTCGATGCGAATCCAGCTATCAATGTGCGATCCCCTCGGGAGCGTCGGGCGGTTAAAGAACAAATCAAATATTTATCTGCCGGCGAAGCAGAACTTTTGTTTCGGGCTGTTCCAAATGATTCTTCCATCAAGTCACTCCGAGATAGGGCGATGATCGGATTGATGGCCCTTGAAGGACTTCGCCGAGTTGAGATCGTTCGATCCTGCGTTTCCGACATTGAGAAGGACTTGGAAGGGGTTCGCTTCTTGGTTCATGGTAAAGGGAAAGAGCGGTTCATTTATCCTCGTGAGGACACCGCCCGTGTCATATCCGATTACTTGGCTGTGCGTGGCTCACTCGAAAAAGACGAACAGGGAGAGCCGTTGTTTGTCCAAATCCGTAAAGGTGGTACGGCCATGGGACGGATTAGCCGAACGGGGGTAAACAAAATTATTGATCACTATTTGCTGAAGGCTGGATTGAAACGGGACGGTCTATCTTGTCATGCCCTGAGGCACACATGCGCGGCTCTTCTCTATCAGGCAACTCGTGATATTCGGGCAGTCCAAGAAACCCTGGGGCATAGTAATATTGCTACTTCGGCAGGATATGCTCATATTGTTGAAAGGGGGAAAGCTAGGTACACCAGAGAAATACCAGTTAAGATTTGATTGTAGTTAAATTAAAAGAGATACATCAGAAACCGAAGGACAAACCTCTCTGGAAGTTTTTCGGTTCTATCCACGAAAAAAAGGTGATTCGGTTTCAATATACTGAAATCTAAGTGAAAGTCGCTTTTTGAGTCATAATGGAAACCAACAAAAGTTGTCACTCAGAAATCCGCCTGAAATGCTGCTTTGTAGTGAACCTTCAAGCTACAACCTTCGTTTGGTGGATAGATCCGAAGTTTTTAAACTCGTTAAAATTCACGTGCACTACTCTAGTATTCAGATACGCACGAATGTTCCACTCTTGCCACCGGACTTTTTCAGCAAGCAGATCTCTCCGATAACCATTTCTTTGTCAATCGCTTTGCACATGTCATAAATAGTCAGTGCGGCAACCGAGACTGCCATCAGGGCTTCCATTTCCACTCCAGTTTGACCAGTGACTTTAGTGGTAGCTAAGATGATCACACTACCCGATAGCGGATCACTGTCAAAATCGAGTTCAACGGCGCTTAAGGGAAGTGGGTGACAAAGGGGAATTAATGAGAAAGTTTGCTTGGCTGCCATGATTCCAGCTAACCTGGCAACGGAAAAAACATCCCCTTTTTTTATCCGCTGCTCGAGAATCAGTTGCAAGGTTTCGGGCTTCATCTCGATTCGGCCTTTGGCGGTAGCGACTCGTGCAGATAACGGTTTCTCGCCGACATCAACCATGACGGCCCTTCCATCTTTATCAAAATGGGTCAATTCACCAGTCATTTCTTCCTCCGGATGAGATAAAATTGTATTCAAGATCGACATACCCCCCCTCACTAACCTTCCCTATCAGAGATTTCCTCCAAAAGCTGTTGACACCCCAAGGAGGTGGATATCAATTTTTTCTCCGGCAGCAAAATAATCGCGTTCCTCTGCCAGAAGGGCGATACCCTGGGCATTGATCAAGGTGCGTAAAATTCCAGTATTCTGATCACCTGCACTGCTGACCATCATTTCACTATCCTGATTGATCCTGACAGAGACTCGCAGCATCTGCTCCTGACGGAATCGGGGCTCCAGTCATGACTATAACCACTGTTCCCGGTTTGACTGCTGCGGAAGTTGTTCCCCCTGCAGGAAGATATCCCACGACCGGGAGAACTGTTCCAGCGGCACAATCCTCCACTCGGACAGCATAGCCGTCCATCGCCTAGTTATTAAAAGACCTGATTAGCACGAATCTTCCGCTGGGTCATAGCGTGACTTATTATGACACGACA
>JAOZOH010000314.1 GCA_029933365.1 Desulfuromusa sp.
TTGTGCCTTTGTCTCAAGCCTGTTTGAACCGCACCCCCGCTCCCTGATATTGATGGAAGGAATGTTAGATTCTTACTCTAATTCGCTTGACTGGCCATTCCGCGGTGGGCGAAATAAAGATCAGGCAAACGTAGAAGGTTGGAGAGAGTTGAGAAAGAAATAGGCAGGAGCCATCTCCTGCCTATTTCTTTGTACTCATTAACGCTGTTGGTTGTGAAACAAGAAATTCTACCGCGATCCTCAGAGTCTCTTATCTTCTTCGTAAGTGGAACTGAATGAGTAGGATGCAACCCTCTTGCCCTGCTGGTCGAAACGCACCACCAGATCGCGGGTCTGATCCGAGCCAAAAATGGCATAGCGATAGTGGCCGTAGGTCCAGGTCTTTTGTCCATCCTCAATCCCAATACGCCAAGGCTGCCCAAACATCTGGTGAATCTCTTCCTGGGTCGTCTCTCCTATTTTAATCATTGCTACTGGACCGACAGGAAATTCTCTGCCGACCGTTGCACAGCCGGACAGAGACAGGAGTATAGTGCCGATCAGAATGATTCCGATGAATTTCATGGTCATCATTTTTTGCATATGCGTTACCCTTTTCCTCTCAACCAATTCAATCAAGTCACTGTACATCCAATCCAGATAGGACATTTTTTTTTGAACCGTCTACATCGCGCAAGGATTACCATCTCGACTAATGGTGCATCCCTTGTATCCCTGAATGAGATTCCTCTTTTTCCAGCAGCAGCTTAATGGCAGCTAGAACTTTAGTTGATTTAAAAGGTTTGGTGATATATTGATCACCACCGACCTGCCTGCCTTGGAAAATATCTTCTGAAGAGCTTCTTCCTGAGAGAAAAATGATTGGGATATGCCGGGTTTTTGCGTTCATCTTGAGACGCTTGCAGACTTCAAATCCATCCAATCCTGGAAGCATGATATCCAGCAGGATGAGATCGGGAAGATCTTTTGCAATGTCATCAAGAGCATCGAATCCTGTCATCGCAGCATGGGCCAGATAGCCAGCAGACGACAGAAGAATACATTCAAGTTTCAACAAGGCTTCATCGTCTTCAACAATGAGAATTTTTTTTGGCATAAGTGTTATCCTCCAATGCGGATGGTTTGCCGCTTAAACAACAACCAGATAAAACCCTCCTCTCGTGGCTGGAACAGGTAACAATGTCACCAAGACAACAAAATATGCTCAAGAAGTCTGCCTAATTAAAGGGCAGTTGCTGCTGAGTATCCACATCGGGTTGCTCGGCAAGTAAATTTAAAATGTTCTTTCTGATATCTGGAGAAATATAGAGCCAAAAAACACTGTCAAACAGGATTCTGAAATCTTCGACAGAATCACTTTTTTGAATATTCCGACGGGGCTCTTCATCAATAACAGTCATTTTTTCTTCACCATGCCCCTTAAAAAAGAATCGACGATTGAAAGGGAAGAAAAACAGGAATGATTACATTTTATCAAACAAAAAAACTTGCGCAAGGATCATCAGACATTTTGTTGGAAACACGTAAACTTATCGTTTTTTTGGTGGGAAAATGTGACATCCCCTTTCTTTGGTGTAGACCCAAGATATGTCGGTAAGTGTCGGTAAAAATCAACTAAAAAGGCCAGTCGAAGTGACTGGCCTTTTTTTATAACTAACTGATATCGTTGTTAAATATGGTCGGAGCGAGAGGATTCGAACCTCCGACATCTTGGTCCCAAACCAAAAAGCACTATATTTCGCTAGATTTGTTTGAGTCATTATCGAAATTTGGTGGTCCTAACAGGGGGCGGGAATTTCGCATGTAACTAGTTTTGAAAAACTGCCAGACCTAACCAGGAATCGATTTCAAAAGTGAAATC
>JAOZOH010000044.1 GCA_029933365.1 Desulfuromusa sp.
GTAGCGGTGCTCGTGGCGATGGCGTCAAAGGTGACAAGCTGATGCGTAAAGTTTGTATCAACTGTCATGGTGAAAGCCACATCGATAACACCAGGCAAACTCTGGACAGTGCCGTTGCATTGTACAATACCTACTGGGACGAAGCAGTAAAGATGAAAAAAGACCTGGCTGCTAAGGGTCTGTTGAAGAAAGATGCTTGGAAAGATGGTTATCAGGAATTGATGTACTATCTCTGGCACCATACCGGTCGTCGTGCCCGTCAAGGTACTGCAATGAATGGACCTGACTATGCTCACTGGCATGGTTTCTTCCAGGTATTCCAAGTCATGAAAGATATGCAAGATATCTATAACTGGCGGATCAAGAACAACAAGATTGAAGAACTGAGTACCGTTATGAGTTCTGGTCCTCTCTAAATCTAGCCATTATGCTAAGGTAGAGAAAGCCCCCATCGAAAGATGGGGGCTTTTGATATCCAATTCCACGGAACGAAAAGGTTAGATCATGAA
The DNA here is from genome assembly GCA_029933365.1 of Desulfuromusa sp. Next base: position 510 of record JAOZOH010000044.1, read on the forward strand.
AAGATTTTTTATCATTTTTCTACTGTTGTTAATTGCCACTAGCTGCTTTGCTCTGACAGAGAGTTTCGGTCCGGAATACGACTCTGTCGTCAAAATATTTCAGGGAGAGGAAGAACCGGATGTCATGGATGCCATCTGGGGAAACCAAGGGTTGTTAAAAATAGGCGTTTTTAAGCACGACAGAGATTATGCTCAGTATGCAAACCATGCCTGTGACATCATTGAAAAAAATGGCTTTCAAGGGAAAACTGTTACGATTCAGATTGTCGACCTGAAGAAATTGGCTGAAACCGAAGAATGGGTTGTGTTGGGTCAAGCCCAATGCCATTAAGGTAAAAGATCTACTGTTCCAATTCAAGCGCCTGATGCGGGCAGACGGGAACACAATCCCCGCAATCGCAACACAGACTGTTGTCGACAACCACTTTTTTACTGCCGAAACCATTTGGAAGTTCGGTCTCTAAAGTCAATGCAGAGTATGGGCAAGCAGCAATACAGGATCCGCAACCGGTACATTTGCCCAGTATTGTGACAGACATCAAGAATCCCGTTTTGATTCAGGTGAAGTTTGGCTTGCGCCCTTCAATGAAAGCACTGATCGCTTCCTGCGCTTCTGGTTTGGCGAGTTGTCGAAGAAATAATTCTCCTTCTTTACTCATCACTTCAGCAACTTGATGAGCCTGGTTTTCTTTCAACAGGGATTTTGTCAAGCGGGCAGAAGCTGGTGGTTGTGCCGCCAGTTGAACGGCTTTAGCCATGACCTGTTCGAACAAATCGGACTGGATAAAAATTTGGTTGACCAGACCCAAATGAACGGCTTTTTCAACATCGACCATTTCGCCAAGCAATAAAATTTCCGAGGCTTGCAGATGGCCGACCAACTTCGGGAGTAAGTAACTTGAAGCTGCTTCCGGGCAGAGGCCAAGATTCACAAAAGGGAGCTGAAACCGAGCGGTGTCGTCAGCATAAACCAGGTCACAGTGGAGCAACATGGTGGTACCGATACCGACCGCCGGGCCGCTCACCATTGCAACCAATGGTTTCTTTGCCTGACTGATGGCCCGCAGAAAACGGAAAACCGGGCTATTTTCTCCCTCTGGTGGGTTTTTAGCAAAGTCACGCAGATCGTTGCCGCTGGTAAAACATTTCTCAGTACCATGCAGGAGTATCACCCGAACTTGTTTGTCTTGTTCCGCAGCTTCCAGCGCTGCGGTTAAGGCATCATACATCGCCAGTGTCAGAGCATTCATCTTCTCCGGACGCTGGATGCCGATCCGTAAAATTCCCTGGTCCTGTGAGGTTGTCACCATTCCTGTTTCATCACTCATTATTTGATCCATTTCTAAAGAATATTTCGACCAGCTTTGAACCCTTGGTGAATTGCGTCAAAAACCATAGCTGGTTGTTTTGCATCACCAACAACCTGGCAGGGAATGTGTTGTTCGGCAGCAGCTTTCTGTAACGGGTTATGTGCTTTGGTCCCTACGGCGAGAACCACCGTCTCCGCTGGAATTTCCTGGCGTTCTCCGGCTTGTTCAATAATCACTCCAGAGGGGGTGATTTCTAAAACTTTTGCTTGGGTGCGGGTATTAATCACAGAGCGCTTGATATCCTGTAACATGCTCCAGCGGGTTGATTTGCCGAAGTTTGTCCCTAATTTATCGATCATTTCGATCATCGTGACCTGTTTATTACCAGTGGTTGCAAGACGATAAAGTTCCTCTAGCGATTCAGTTTGATGAACCAGTAAAAACTTCAATTCCTCTCCCGATAGAGTCCCCTGTTCAACCAGTAACAAAGCGGTTTCAATGCCGACAGAACCGCCACCGATAATAGCAACTCGCTGTTCAGTGATGACTTTTCCAGCCAGAACATCCCAAGCCTGCACGACATGCGGTAGGTGATCGCCAGGGATATTTGGGAGAATTGGGGTACCTCCTGTTGCCAAGATCAAGGCTTCCGGTTTTTGCTCAGTCAATAGGTGGCTATCAACCGTTGAATTGAGGATGATTTGCACTTTAAGATCAGCTAGTTTGCGTTGTAGATCATCTGCCAGGACTAAAAATTCTTCTCTTCCAGGAGGGGCTCCGGCCAGATGAAGCTGCCCACCAAAACTCAGATTTTGTTCGTGGAGAATCACCTGATGTCCTTGTTCGGCGGCGGCAATAGCGGCACTCATCCCAGCGGCACCACCTCCAACAACTAACACCTTGCGGGGGTGATCAGTCAATTTAGGCGCTGTTTCAACCTCTTTCCCTACCCGAGGATTACACAGGCATTTCACCGATTTCATTTTGAATAGATTATCGAAACAACCTTGAGCACAGGCGACACAATGAGTAATCTTGTTTTCCTGATGTTCGCGGGCTTTATTGGGCAGTTGTGGGTCGGCAATCAGAGCCCGCCCCATGGCAACCATATCGCAAAACTCACTCTCAAGTAGATGCCGTGCCACCGCAGGGTCGTTGATCCGGTGACTGGCAATGACAGGAACCTTGACTGCGTTGCGGATATCCCGAGCCAGATAGGCAAAAACACCACGCGGAACTTTGGTAACAATCTGAGGAACCTCGGCTTCATGCCAACCGACATTAATACTGAGTGCATCCGCACCAGCCTCTACCAGTTTGACAGCAAATGTTTTTAATTCTTCACGACCAATTCCACCCGGCATAAAATCGTTGCCATTGATTCTCACCAACATTGGGAAATGATCTCCGGTCGTCGCTTTAACCGCTTGAACTATTTCCAAGCCAAAGCGCATCCGATTTTCTAAACTTCCGCCGTAACGATCCTGACGCTGGTTGGTTAATGGGGACAGAAATTCACTGATCAGATATCCGGTACCCGCAAGAATTTCCACAGCATCGAACCCGGCAGATTTTACCCGTCTGGCAGCATCGGCAAAGTGCTGAATTATTGTGTGAATTTCGTCTTCTTCTAGCTCGCGTGGAGTTTCTCTGGTCATCCGTGACGGAATTGGCGATGGCGCAACCGGCTTTTTTCCGCCCAGGAATAGAGAGAAATTATACCGACCGGCATGATTGAGCTGCACACAGGCAGCTGCACCCTCCTTTTTGATGGTTGTTGCCAGTTGTGTCAATCCGGGAATAAATTCATCCTGATGAGCTCCAATATTTCCCGGAAGACCGGACAGCTCATCAATAGTTGCATAGCCAACGCAGATCATCCCGACACCGCCTTTAGCACGTTCAGCGTAAAAATTGATCAGCTGGTCGGTGACGATAAATTTGTGGCACATATTCAAGTGCATGGCCGGCATTAAAATCCGGTTTTTCAATTCCAGATTCCCGATTGAAATAGGTCCAAATAGTCGATCGGAGCGCATGGTTATTTCCTATCTTTGATAAAGTCAGCTGACGGCACGGTCAAATTTATCCGCAACCTGTGAAAACAGTCCAACCTTGGTCAACACATTCCGCAGAAGTTCCGGTTCAGCAAGAAAGTCGCGTAAAAATACAACTTCTGACGTTTTTAAATAGATGATAAAGGGGTGCATCGCATCGTTCTTGAACAGTTTAGTAACGATCTCCGCAGCGGTTACACTTAATGGCAGTTTATTGATTCGTGCTGCCCGTTCTAGGAGCTTATTGACATAGAACAGCAGGCAACTGTCAACACTATCAATTTTTTCCCGATGACCGGGAAAAATTTCCTTGTCGCGTAAAGTCACCAATTTTGCCAGACTTTCGCAGTAAGCGGCATAGTTGCGAAAGCGGGTACCGGTTAGCAGGTCAACATCCAAAAGAGGAGTCTGAAAAATGCCCTGCAACAAGACATCACCGGTTATGGCCCAGTCAGCGCTGCTGAGAACCATGTCACTCTGGGAATGACCAGGACAGGGGAGCGCTGTCAAGCCAAGTTGCTCAGGGAGAGATTCCTCAATGATCTTAAAATTTTCTGGCAGGGGTGGAAAGACTGTCCCATCTTCCATACTAACCCGAAACTTTTCCAAAAAAGCGGGTTCAAAACCGATTTGTAACATCAGATCGTACATCAATACCAGACGTTCTGTATGCCGTACGATTTTAAGATGATCGCGAAATGGCAGATAAAGGGTGGCGGCAGTTTCCTGCTCCAACCAGCTTGCCAATCCGTAGTGATCAATATGGCAATGGGTAATGATGATATGTTTGAGACGTTTGAAATCCAGATTTTTCTTTAAATAGCGTCTGGCTTCTTCGGTAGGTGGACCGGTATCAAAGAGAACCAGTTCTCCTGCAATCTCGGCACTGTAGCAATGTACGGGGCCAACCTGGTATTGAGTATTTATGGTGTGTTGAGTTGGGGTCATATAAGGTTAATTTCCAAGAGCAATTGGGAATAGCACTAGGTTAAGGATAGATACCAGCAAAAACGGGACTGTCCCCGTACGGGGGCTGTCCCAAGCTTTTGCAACGCGAACCAGTACAGTTTCATAGTCCGCAAACCTCTGGGACAGCCCCCGATGGAACTGGGGACAGTCCCGAGCTTACTCATAGTTCCCTCTCCCTGAGGGAGAGGGTCAGGGTGAGGGGATAACGTTACAGGATCATCAGAACTACTTATTCATTTTTCAGTTATTCTTTAAAATTTCCCCTCATCCGGCCTGCGGCCACCTTCTCCCTTAGGGAGAAGGAATGAGTGGGAGATCTGTACTAAACCAATTAGAAAATATACTTTTCTGTTTCGCTGGCAGCAGCAGCCAGAATCCGTTTCGCTTGTAGCAATCCAGTCGCATCGTACTTGGTAAAACGTCGAACTCCGGAGAGAATCATGGCCAGGGTGTCTCCCTCTTCAACAAAGTAAGCCCCTTTTTTGGCTGCACTGGCGGCTATCTCGGTGGCATTAAAGGTAACAACCTTGACCGCAGCCCGCAGTTGCTCCTGCTTAGCAGGACTCAATGTATCGATAATCTTTTCTGCACGGAGAACAGCACTCTCCATGGCAAAGATCTGAATGGCAATATCAGAGGCTGTCATCAGAATTTCCTGCTCGTTGGCAAGTTTGTCCATATATTTTTGCACGCCTGCACCGGAGAGAATCAGGAACAGCGTTTTCAGATTCTGTATCGTTGTTTTTTCGGCAATAAACGGAATTGACTCATCAACCTCCTCAAACGAAGGGGTCATCAGCGATTCAAAGGCCTTCATCGACTCTGCCTGTAACGGCAGCTCGCCCTTCATGGCTCGCTTCAGAATCATCCCTGAAGTGAGCAGCCGGTTAATTTCGTTGGTTCCCTCAAAAATCCGATTAATTCGTTCATCACGATAGTAACGTTCAGCATTATATTCGCTGACAAAGCCGTAACCACCATGAATCTGGACAACCTCGTCCACAGTCTTGGCCAGAACATCACTACAGAAGACTTTGGAAATGCCACATTCTGGGGCGTATTCCTCGATCCCTTTCAGGTATTGAACATAGTAATCATCAGTACCTTTTTCGATGGTTGCAAGCTTGTCGTCAAGCAGGCCGGCTAAGCGGTAAACCAGTGATTCAGAGGCGTAAATTGCGGCAGTAACATCTGCAATTTTCTCCTGAATGGCTCCAAAAGAGGAGATCGGTCGGCCGAATTGCTTACGCTCATTAGCGTAACTGATTCCTTCTGCCAGAGCCATTTTTGCTGCCCCAGTGACCATGGCACCAAGCTTGAAACGTCCGATATTCAGGGAGTTGAAGGCTATTTTATGCCCTTTCCCTATTTCGCCGAGGACATTTTCGATGGGAACTTTGCAATTGTCGAGAATAATCTGGGTGGTCGAACTTCCCTTGATCCCCATCTTCTTCTCTTCGGGGCCAACGACTAACCCGTCAAAGCTCTTCTCTACCAGAAATGCGGTGAAATGTTTCTTGTCAATATTGACAAAGATAGTGAACAGATCGGCAAAACCGCCGTTGGTAATAAACTGCTTGGTGCCATTGAGGAGGTAATATTTTCCATCTTCAGACAAGGTAGCGTTACTTTGGACTCCCAGGGCATCACTGCCGGAACCCGGCTCGGTCAGGCAGTAGGCGGAACACCACTCGCCGGAAGTGATTTTTTCCAGATATCTTCTCTTCTGTTCCGCAGTTCCATAATAGATCAGTGGCAGGGTGCCAATGCCGGTATGGGCAGCGAAGGCAACAGAAAAGGAACCGCTGTAAGCCATTTTTTCCCCAACCAGCATGGTTGATGCTTTGTCGAGTTCGAGCCCTCCCTCCTCTTCGGGAGCATCCATCATCAACAGACCCAGCTCACCACACTTGCGCATTCCTTCAACTATATGCTCAAAGTTCTGCGCTTCAATCTCATCAAGATGGGGCATAATTTCATTTTCAACAAACTGCTCAGTTGTTTCGGCCATTGCTCGTTGTTCGTCAGTAAAATCTTCCGGTGTGAAAATGTCCTGACAATCGCTCTCAGCAATCAGATATCCGCCGCCCTGCATTATTTTTCCAGCCATAATATTCACCTCATCTTTATATAATTAAAAATAAACCTACAGTTTTTCAAAAATTCCAGCAGCACCCATACCACCACCGATACACATGGAAACCATGCCATAGCGTAGTTCACGCCGTTGCATTTCGTGCAGCAGGGTCGCTGTCAGTTTGGCTCCTGTACAGCCAAGAGGGTGCCCCAATGCGATAGCACCACCGTTCACGTTGAGAATCTCTGGATTCAATTCCAGCTCCCTGATCACAGCAAGAGATTGAGCTGCAAAGGCTTCATTGAGCTCGATCAGGCCAAGATCCTCTTGTTTGAGCCCTGCCAGTTTCAGAGCTGCTGGTATCGCTTCCATTGGCCCGATTCCCATAAGCTCTGGTGGGACTCCTTTGGCTGCAAAGGCGACAAAACGAGCCAGCGGCTCCCCGCCAATTTCTTTGAGGAAGTCTTCAGAAACAACCAGGGTCGCTGCGGCACCATCGGTCATCTGTGAAGAGTTTCCTGCGGTGACGGAGCCCCCTTGTTTGAAGGCAGGCTTAAGTTTAGCCAGCCCCGCAACGGTGGTATCTGTTCGCACCCCATCATCGATGGAAATCAATTCGGTGGATTTTTGCACTTTCCCCTTGATGACAGGGGTTTTTTCAATTTCAACGGGAATAATCTCATCACTAAAGCGCCCTGCGGTGATTGCTTCAGCGGCTTTCTTATGGCTGGCGGCAGAAAAGCCATCTTGATCTTCTCGATTAATCTGGTACTTGTCTGCAACCAGTTCTGCGGTGATTCCCATGGAAGCGAATGCCTCTGGCCATTCGGCAACCAGTCCGGGGTTGGCACTGTACTTATTGCCACCCATGGGGACGGTTGTCATCGATTCGGTACCTCCGGCAATAATACAATCAGCAAAGCCAGCCATAATCCTCTCTGCTGCCAGGGCAATACTCTGTAGGCCCGATGAGCAGAACCGATTGATCGTCATCGCCGGAACTTGATAGGGAATTCCTGCTTTCAGTGCAGCAACACGGGCAACATTCATCCCCTGCTCCCCTTCCGGGAAAGCGCAACCGAGCAGAACATCATCAATCCGCATGGGATCAATTTTGGTGCGCTCAATTAGCCCTGCAAGTGCAGCAGCGGCTAGATCATCAGGGCGCATATCTTTAAATTTACCTTTTTTAGCGCGGCAACCGGGAGTGCGGTAAGCGGCAAGTATATAAGCTGTTTTCATCGTTTATTCTCCTGCGAGATAGATGTTTTTGAATATTAATTCCGCAGCGGCTTTCCTTTTTTCAGCATATGCTGAACCCGCTCGGCCGTTTTTTTGTTACCACACAACTTAAGGAATGCCTGACGCTCCAGTTGCAACAGGTACTCTTCCGAAATGGGGGTTCCAGGAAGAACATCTCCACCGGTAATAACATCGGCAATCACCCCACCCATTTCAGCCTCATACTCGGTAACAAAACCCCCCATCTTCATGTTCCAGAGTTGACTCTTAATGCTCGCGGCGATACCCTGACCCGGCGCTGGGATGTTTTCAGCTGGTCTTTGTGGACGATAGTTGGTCGCCAACGCCAGAACTTTCTGCTTGGCATCAGCAATCAGGCGATCGATATCCATACTGATGCTATCACCGTTACGCATGTAACCCATTCCGGTCAGTTCGGCTGCACCCATGGAGACTTTTGCCATACCAATCTGCTGGAAATTCTTAAACAGGAAAGGGGTAACATCGGTATCAAACTGGCTTGCCAGTTCGACAGCTCGCAGACACATCTCTTTGGTACCGCCACCAGCCGGAATTAATCCAACTCCGATTTCTACCAGTCCCATATAGGTTTCTGCGTAAGCGTTGATCGCATCGGCATGCAGGGAAAACTCACAACCACCCCCCAGAGCCATACCAAACGGTGCAGCAACGACAGGAACCTTGGCATATTTCACTGCCATAGTTGCTTTTTGGAAAGCGCGGACACTCAGATCGATGTCCTCATATGCCCCTTCAGCCAGTGCAACAGCCAGCATCATCAGGTTGGCACCAACAGAAAAATTGGTTCCCTGATTACCGATCACCAGTCCGACGCCCTCTTCTTCAGCACGCCTGATGGCTTTGTGAGTCATCGCAAGGATATCACCACTGATAGAGTTCATTTTGGAATGGAATTCAAGACCAAAGACACCATCACCCAGATCAACCAGCGAGCAGTTGGAAGTTTTTTCCACCACGCCAGTTGTTTTTTTGAGAACCTGCAGATTAACCTGACCTTCTTTTTGCGGCACCAAGTGATAAGTTTTTTTTAATAAATCGTAATATTCCTGCTGTCCGGTATCATTATACCGATAGAAACTCTCGACCCCTTTCAAACTATCTGGAACGGCGATGCCATCTTTTTCTGCTCGTTTGACGAAACTCTGGACACCAATGGCATCAAGCATCTCAAAAGGACCAATTTCCCAGTTAAAGCCCCACTTCATACCGTTGTCAATATTGACTATGTCATCGGCAATTTCAGGAATGCGATTCACGGTATAAATTAAGGAATCACGCAATGAGCGCCAGGCAAATTCGGCTCCTCTATCTTGGCCATTCACCATCATTTTAACTTTTTGAGCCGGGTCATCAACCATCTTGACAGCTGCGACTGAAGCAAATTTTGGCTTTTCGGCTGGCTTGAATTCACCAGTGTTGTAGTCGTAGTAATAGATCAGCCGCTTACCATCAACTTGCTCTTTTTTATAAAAGCCCTGCTTGGTTTTATTGCCATGCAAACCATTTGCAACCATCTTTTCCATAAACTCTGGAATTTTAAAGGTCTCACGACATTCGTCTTCAGGCAGCAATTCATAGGTGTTTTTACAGATATGCACCAAGGTATCGATGCCAACCAGATCGCTGGTACGGAAAGCAGCTGACCCCGGTCTGGCTGTAGCCGGCCCAGCAACGCTATCAACCTCTTCAACTGTCATCTCCAGATCGATCATGTGCTTGATCCCATTAAAGATGGAGAAAACCCCAATCCGGTTGGCGATAAAGTTGGGAGTGTCTTTCGCGTAAACAATCCCTTTACCCAGACGGCGACTGATAAAATCGGCCAAAGTGGATACGATTTCAGGGTCGGTATACTGGCTGGGGACAATTTCCAGCAGGCGCATGTAGCGGGGAGGATTGAAAAAGTGGGTTACCAGGAAGTTTTTACGTATTTCTGGCGGGAGGACTTCAGCCATCTCATTGACCGAAAGACCACTGGTATTTGTCGTAAGAATGGCTCCAGCAGCTAGATTTGGTACCAGCTTGGTCAACAGATCTTTTTTGATCGGCATGTGCTCGATGACAACTTCAATCACCCAGTCACAGTCCTTCAGTTTTGCCAGATCATCGTCAAAGTTCCCAGTACTGATCTGCCCCGCATACTGTTTCAGGTAGAACGGTGCCGGTTTCATCTTCAGCAAACCCGCTAGCCCATCATTTGCAATCCGGTTGCGCACCTGTGGACTCTCTAAATTCAATCCCTGCTTTTCTTCCTTACTGGTCAACTCCCGAGGGATGATATCGAGCAATAAAACTTCAAGACCAGCATTGGCGAGATGGGCAGCGATTGTCGCCCCCATAACCCCGGCACCAAGTACGGCAACACGATTAATTTGCCTCATTTTGTTCCTCCATTAGCTGATTGCGTCTGGGCGCTCCGCGCCGCTACCATTGTGTAAATATAATTGTTCAATTTTATCTTTGTACATCGTATAAATAACTTTGCGCTTTAGTTTCATCGTCGGCGTCAATTCGCCCCCTTCAGTAGAAAACTCTCGAGGTAATATCACGAACTTTTTAATGGTTTCATAAGACGGTAGATTCTCGTTGAATAGGTCGATCCGTTCAGCAAAAAGTTCCTGTATCAGTTTATTTTCAACCAGATCGTCCACTCCAAGATATTCAATTTGTTGGCCATGCGCGAATTCGATTAGACGCTCAAGATTTGGTGTCAGTATTGCTACCAGATAGGGTTTCTTATCGCCATGGATATAAACTTGAGAGATATATTTATCTAACTTAAGAGTATTTTCCAATGGCTGGGGCGCAATATTTTTGCCCCCCGCAGTCACGATAATTTCCTTCTTCCGGTCAATAATATAAATGTAGCCTTCTTCATCAATACGGGCGATATCACCACTTTTAAACCAACCATCAACAAAGGCATCTGCGGTCGCCTGTTCATTGCGGTAATAACCACGCATGACCTGTGGTCCCTTAATCAGCAGTTCTCCATCATCAGCCAGCTTAAATTCTGTTTCCGCCAGAGGTCTCCCCACCGAGCCAAAACGAACTTCATCCAAGCTATTTAAAGTGACTGCGGGGCTGGTTTCGGTCAAACCATATCCTTCAAAAACTGGAAGGCCGATGATCCACATAAACTCGTTGATCGTTTTATCCAGTGGAGCACCGCCAGAAATGAAAAATTTCAAACTGCCGCCAAAGCGCTTGCGAATTTTGCGGAATATCAGTTTATCGTAAATTTTATATTTAAGACCAAGAAGACCAGTTGGTTGACGTTCAACATATTTTAGATAGACATACTGACGACCAACTTCGACAGCCTTGTGAAACATCTGTCGTTTGGCGGGGCTCAGTAGATGAATATTTTCATAGATCCGTGAATAGATCTTTTCAAACAGGCGCGGCACACTGACCATAGCTGTTGGTTTGACCTCAAGGATATTTTCGACAACCTTGCTGACATCATCGGCAAATGCAATATGACCGCCACTCATCATGACTGCATAATATCCGGCAGAACGCTCCAGAACGTGGCTTAGGGGGAGAAAACTTAAAAAAGTTCCACTCATGCCAATTTCACCAGCCCGTTGTAATCCATACCAAGCATTAATTGCCACGTTACGCTGGGTCAACATGACCCCTTTGGGCTGACCTGTTGTGCCAGAGGTATAGATTATGGTGATCAAGTCATCAGGACCAACTGATGCCACCTGTTCTTCAATCTGCTGCTTTTCTAACTCCTTGATCGGATGGGAAATTTCTGATAACTGATAAAGAGTGTAAACCGGCAGGTTCCGCTCACCGAGAAAACGTTCAAACGAAATGACTAACTCTACCTGGGAAATCTGATCGCGTACTGCCAGCAGCTTGTCGTATTGCATCCGGCTAGAGACAAAAACAATTTTAGAACCGCTATGATTGATAACATATGCTGCCTGGGCACCCGTATTGGTTGCATAGATAGGAACACTCACCCCTAAAGCACATTGTATCCCCAAATCGGCGAGAACCCATCCGGCACGATTTTCAGAAAAGATTGCAACTTTGTCTCCTGGCTGTATTCCCGCTTTGCGTAATCCACGCGCCACCATTAAAACTCGGGTATAAAACTGCTGGTAGTTCAAACTTAAATAGGTGCCACTTTTTTTGTAGCTGATGGCCGGTCGATCTGCATATTGCTTCGCACAGATTTGCAACATTTGCGGAATCGAGCGGTAGGGGAGATTGGCAGTGTCAGTTTTTTCCATCTTCAATTCTCTAATCATTACGTTTACGTAAAATAACAAGATAAAATATTTTCAATATTTTAGCGCAACTGCTGACTAAAGCGCTAAGGCGGTCACATTCCTTACATCTATATTCTACTTACTTTTACGTTCAGGTCAACTAAAAGTAAAACATATTTCTATTTTTGATTAACATGACTCTTCTGCTTCACCCTTCTCCATGAGGGAGAAGGTGGTCGCAGGGCGGATGAGGGGGGATTTTATGAAGTTATTTGGAAATAATAAACAACTCTGGTGATATTGTAACGCTACCCCCTCACCCCAAACCTCTCCCTCATGGAGAGGTTTGGGTATAGCAGAAGGTTCAGGGCTAATCAGATGTCTTTTCTTGTTTTGATTTCGGCAGCAGAAAATAAGCTAGAGCCGGGAGCAGCAGGATGGCTCCGAGCATATTGACCAGAAACATGAAAGTCAGCAGGATACCCATGTCCGCCTGAAACTTGAGAGGGGAAAAAATCCATGTAGCAACACCAATAGCCAGAGTTACACCGGTGAAAACAACCCCGTTTCCAGTGATTGCCAAGGTGTGTAAATAGGCTTCCTGCAGGGTTTGTCCCTGCTTTAAGTAGCTTTGTAAACGATTGAAAATATAAATGCCGTAGTCAACACCGACACCAACCCCGAGAGCCACAACCGGGAGAGTGGACACTTTTAAGCCAATCTGGAGAATACTCATCAACGCATAAGCCAGCAGCGAGACTAAGCCAAGAGGAACCACAATACAGAGGACCGATTTTATCGAGCGGAACTGATAGAGGCACAGGAAGATGACTGCCCCAAACACATAGAGCAGAATCGGAAATTGTGCGGCAGAGACCTCTTCATTTGTTGCCGCCATCACCCCAACATTGCCAGTTGCCAGTCTGAATTTGACAGCTTCAGTTCCATGTTGATCCCGATAATTTTTCACTTCGGAAACAATATTGGCAATGGTTTCTGCTTTGTGGTCTTTGGTAAAAATCATGACCGGCATGACACTGCAATCAGAGTTCAGCAAGCCACTGCTGGTTGGAACATAACCAACCGCCTGAACCATGGTTGCTTGGTTACGCGGGAGAACCCGCCACTTAAGGCTTCCTTCATTCCAGCCAGAATTGATTACCTTGGCAATTCCAGGCAGTCCGATGACCGACTGTACCCCCTCAATATTATTCATGTGCCAGGCAAAACGATCAATGGCTGTCATAATATTGTAATCAATACAACCATCCGGTTTGGTTTCAACAATCACCGAAATAAGATCGACACCGATAGAAAATTTTTCAGTGATCACTTTGCTATCCTGATTATAACGCGAATCGGTACGCAATTCAGGAACGCCACGGTGCATGTCTCCAATCTTGACATCGGAACCTTTCCACAGTCCCAAACCGAGTAGTACTAAGGCGACTAGAATAATAACAGTTGCAGATTTCGGTTCTGCTGCCCGCTCAAAGAAACACCAGACCGGCTTTAAGAATTGTGTCTGGTGATCAACACGTCGCTTGTAACGCCGCCCGGTTTTAACGTAGGAAAGGAGGATTGGCAGCAGCACCAGATTGGTCAGGATAATAACGGCAACTCCCAAACTGGCCGTAATTGCCATTTCCTGAATAACCCTGATCTCGATCAGATAGATGGTAATAAAACCAATAGTGTCACTAGCCAGAGCAATTGTTCCGGGAATCAGAAGTTGTCGAAAACTTGCTTTAGCTGCTTCCAGGCGATCGGCGCCCGCACGGACTTCAGCCGTATTGGCCGTAATCATCTGCACGGAATGACTGACACCGATAGCAAAGATCAAGAAGGGGACGAGTAGCCCCATCGGATCGATGCCATATCCAAGCATCGGGAGCAATCCGAGCTGCCAGATAACTGCAATCAACGAACAGCTGATAGGAATTAGAGTAAGAATCCAGGAGCGGGTATAGAGATAAACCAACAGGGAAGTAATCACGAAGGCAATAAAGAAAAACAGGATGACACGTTTTGCCCCATCGGCGATATCGCCAATAACCTTGGCAAAACCGATCATATGAACATCGACGTGATCGCTTTGATATTTATCCCGTATCTGTTCTTCTAGCAGGTGTGAAACCTTGATGAAGTCAAGTTTTTCCCCTGTCGCAGGATCTATTTCTAATAGCTGGGCACTGATTGCTGCCCCGCTAAAATCATTGGCGACAAGACGTCCAAGAATTCCAGATTTCAGGATGTTTTTGCGGACTTTTTCCAGCCCTTCCGGGGTTGACTTAAAATCGGCCGGGACAACATTTCCTCCGGCAATCCCATCTTCGACAACTTCGGTAAAGCGAACATTGGGAGTAAATAGCGAACTGACCTGAGCGCGGTCGACCCCGGGAATAAAAAATACATCATCAGTGGCTTTTTGCAGGGTTTCAAAAAACTCTGGAGTGAAGATATCGCCCTGTTTAGCCATCAAGGCAATTAAAACCCGGTTGGCACCACCGAATTCCTTGCGGTGTTCAACATAGGTTTGCATGTATTCATGTTTGAGTGGGAGCAGTTTGCTGAATCCAGCATCGATCCGCAAGTTGGAGACCGAATAGGCCATGAGCAGGGTCATCAGGATAAAAAAGCCCAGAAAAATAGGTCGGTTATTGAATATGAGCTTTTCAAGTCCAGACTTGAAGGAATTACGTTTCATCTAAATCTCGCTGGTGTTATCCCCTCTCCATGAGGGAGAGGGCTAGGGTGAGGGGGAAACGTTATGGTCTCTCCCCAGTTGCTTAATATCTCCATTCCCCCTCATGGAGAAGGGTTGATTGAGTGAAGATCTATTTTTATTGCCCAATACTTTTTTGAGAAAGTTTTGTAACACCAAAGCTTCCTACGGCAATGATGCTACCATCGGCCGCTTGTAGCAATTTACTGAAACCTTTGCGGCCAGGATCCTGCTGCAGAACAAAACCGTTACCATTGTCCTGGCTGGTTAACAGTGTTCCGGCTAAGCCGGTAATGACCAGAGTTCCATCCTCCAAGCGCAATCCACTCGTCAGACTCGCTTCGGTTCCGGTTTCGATCTGAATCCAACTTTCACCACTGTTTTCTGAGCGGAACATATGTCCGCGCAGACCAAAAAGTAAGAGTCGATTTTCAGTAGCGGGGAAAATACCAAAGAATGATCCCTGGTAATCTGGATCTAAAAGGATCCAATTCTGTCCGCCATCATCTGAGCGGTAGGCAAAACCGGCTTCGGCAGCAATAAACAGCTGATCCCCCATTGTGATTATCTGGTTCAAATGGAAATCATCCTCGCTGATCCAGCGCCCCTCCCAGTGACTGCCACCATCAAAAGATTCCAGGAACTGGCCGTATGCACCAATGGCATAACCATGCGCGTTATCAAGAAAAAGGATATCCAGAAGAGGGCTTTCTACCTCAGGGTTTTCATAAACCAGCTCCCAGGATTTGCCACCATCCTTGGTTCTAAGGATGACCTGGTCGTGACCAACAACCCAACCATTTTGCTGGTCGATGAAATAAACCGCAGTCAGGGTTGCCCGTGTCGGAACTTGAGCCTGACTCCAACTGTTGCCGTTATCTTCACTTAGCAGAATATGACCGCGTTCACCCACAGCGATCAAGTTGTCCCCGACGCGCTGGGCGTCAAGCAATAACGAGTGACTCGACAAAGGAGCAATCACAGAGCTCTCACTCCCACTTACTGGGGCAGCAAAACAGAAGCAGATCAATAGAATTGCTGCAATAAACAGTTTTAGATTACGGTATTGAAAATAAATTTTCATATTTGGCCATTTTATCAATTTAAAAGTATGAAAAATGGCCGAGCCGTTACCGACTCGGCCAGTAAATAATCATGTATTGGCTAAACAAAAATTTCGTCCTACAAGGCTTAGTGGTTTTTCAGGGGTGAAGACATACACAGTGTATGTCGAGATCCTGAAAAAACGCTGTAACGCCGTAGGGCGGACTTTTTGCGACACCAATTAGCGACGACCAGCACGACGTAGCGCACCCGGTGAATAATCCTTATCGGTGCGTTTGATGTCAAAATCGTACATCTTGGCTTCATTATCAAGGCCCAGAGCTAGATAGCGACCGGATTGCAGATCGTAGTGGGTTTCCAACGTGGTCCAGAAGGTCGGCACTTCGTAGTAGTTGATGGAATGACCTTCAGAGATACGCCAGAGTTGGTCACGGTTGTCATAGTTATCGGCAACCATGATCTGCCAGGAATCTTCGTCAATATAGAAGACCCGTTTTTTGTACAGGTGGCGAGCGCCTTCACGCAAAGTTCCTTCAACAACCCAGACGCGATGCAGTTCGTAACGCAGGTATTCCGGATTGAGGTGCAGTGGGGTCAGAATATCTTTGTACTTGAGTTTGTCACTGTGCAGCAGGTAGTTGTTGTAAGGGATATACATCTCTTTTTTGCCGACCAGTTTCCAATCATAGCGGTCAGGGGCACCATTAAACATATCGAATTGGTCAGATGTCCGCAAACTATCAGAAGCGGTTCCCGGATTATCATAAGCGACGTTTGGAGCTCGGCGAACCCGACGTTGACCAGGGTTATAAACCCAAGCAGCACGTGGTTCTGTGACTTGATTCATAGTTTCGTGAACCAGCAGAACGTTTCCAGCCAAACGTGCCGGGGCAGTGACTTCTTGCCGGAGGAAAAGGATACGGTTTTTCAATTGCTCTTCGGTCATACCCTCATGTGCGTAGATAAGGCTCATCTCATCTTCAAACTTGACCAGAGTATAGCCACCACCACGGGTCATTGGAGCCTGGGCTATATGACGCGCAACAGCATCACCACGATAACGGAGCATATGGTTCCAGAGAACTTCGATGCCACTTTTAGGAATTGGGAAAGGAATGCCGTTGACAGTGCCAACAACGCCATCACCACCATTGATCAGTTCTGCGGTCTGGGACACTTTTTTAGTCATGTCGTAAATACGTTGCGGCGAGGAGGCACTGCGATGAGTTGGATAGACGTTCATTTTGAAGCTGTCATAGGTTTTTAACAGTGTCTGATGCCCAACTGTCAACTTGTCTTTATATTGATCCATGTTGGCAGCAGTAATCGTTACCAGAACTTTATCCGCGGCATAGGGGTCAGGATGGTGTATCCCCTTCGTATACCCTGCAGGAAGAGTAGTAATTCCTCCATCCCAAGCTGGGATGGTGCCATCAGAATTGCCAGTTTTTTCGGCGCCAACTGGAGTCAGATCTTTGCCTAAGCGGGCAGCTTCATCCGCAGAAATAGCGGAAAAAGATTGACCGGCCAGACCTGCAACCAATAGTAGGGCAAATGCCCAAGTTAATGCATTTTTCAGCATAGTATTAGCTCCCTATATTAGAATGAATATTTGATGTTAAAGGCCACAAAATCACGATCATTGACCAAATTATAACGACCAGCACCGAAGAAATCTGTGTAGCTTAAATCGGCAGTCCATTGATTAAGGTAGTTAGCCCCAAGGCCTAAGGTCACGGCCCGGCGATCTTCGACAAAGTTTCCACCTGGACCAGGGGAATTGCCACTGACATCATGCTTCCAGGCAACCCGTGGAGATAGAGTTACAGCACCGATAGCATTGTTAAAATCGAGCTTGGCGATCATACGGTAGCCCCAAGAATCGGCATCAGCAAAAGCATCAGCAGGTTCAATTGGTTTAGTCACAAGATATGGGTTCATCCCACTGGCATTATGGGCAACATCACCCAACGGGAGTCCTAGGTCGGTTATCGTATCATTACCGCCAACGTAGGTTGCTGGACCATTAAAGCGCAACTCGTCCTTGCTGGGCATACTGTGAACGTGAGTCAGGCCAATTTCACCAACAAGAACAAACTGATCAGCGCCAAAGGTTGGACCGAAAACCTTGGTTGCTGTCATTTGAACCTGACTGACATCCATCTCCCTGTAGCCATGGACTGTTTCTTCAAATCCATACGCACCCAATTGGCTTTTGGAAAAAACTTCCACAGGACCGTAGCCGAGATAAGGATCAACTGGCGAATAGGTTGCGTACAGAAGCTCGATATCATCAACCTGAAGCGGCATATCCTGACGGTAAGACCACTCCCCTTGCAAAGCAATTCCAGTACCAGTCAGCAGGGTGTTGAAACTAACTCCATACAACTTGATATCTTCCGGGTACTCAGTAAAATAATTCGCCGAAGCAGCATAGTCGCCACCAACAAGACCCGCAAAAGTACCGGTATTTGCACTGATAATCGGTACGCGGCTGTGGTAATTCATAAAGTAGAAACCAAATTCAGTGTCGTTCAGATTTGGAGCATAGACCCTCATTGCCAAGCCATACTGGCCATCGTCGTCAGCTTCAACGGTCGAGGCACGAGGAACAGCAGGACCGAGACTAGCAGCCATCGAGCCCCCGGAACCGATCTCTGTACTGTCTGGAACCTCGCCCCAGCCCATCATGAGTTTATCACCACCCTCACCAACAAAATCGTTGGTGCTCCAATAGGAACCGGGTGGATCAATGGCAGTTTCTTCCCATTCGTACTGATAGAATGCCTCAAAACTGATATTGTCAGTCGGTGAGATTGACGCTGAAACAATACCAACAGGAATCAATGCTTCTTTCAATTCAGCACCGGGAACCCGATACTTACTGGCATCAATCGGATTGATTGCATTGATACTGTTCTGAATAAAGGTACTTTCACCCCAACTAATGACCTGGTTACCAGCACGGATTTGAGCCGGCATACTACCAACATTAAAATCATAGGTAATATAGGCATCGAGAAGTTCAACATCCGTACCTACCATATCCAGAGCATCATCACTTAAGGGTGTTCTTGCGCGATCACCATCGTTGTTTTCAAAATCGTAAAAAGCGGAGCCACGAACAAAAATACCAAAATTCTTGTACTGCAGAGCAACTTCACTGGTAATTTTTGCAGTATTACTAATTAGATCACCCTTGTCATAATTGAGGTTGCCATCATCTCCATTGACAGAAAAAGCATTGCCGCCATTACTAAGACCAACAACGTCGGGATCCTGATCATCCATCCGCCAAGCGAGGCCATACGAAAGCGTCGTATCCAGACTTCCTGTCAGATCGCCAGATCCAAACTGAAAAGCAAAAGCCGGTGTAGTAAAGGTGGCAGCCAATACTAGAGCCAGCAGGGTCAGACAAGTGCGTCGCGCACTTAATCCAGCAAGGTTTCTCCTCATTTTGATCTTCATGTGTCCTCCTTGGAGCGCTTAGAATTTATCAACAACAATCCACAAACAATACAAAAGAACGATATTTCACATTTAAATCAAGCAAGGTTGATATTCATTAAACATGAATCACCGTTTGAAGAAGTGAAGGTTACTTGCTAATACTAGCTCTGACTTACCTTGTTCGCAAGAATAAAAAGGTGTTTTGTCAGTCCAAAAAAACTTTTATCCATATGGTTTATAGAGAATCAAGCGTATTAAAGAGGTCTTTACACCACTTGAACTATCTTTACCGTACCTTAACGGAAAGGTCAATTATGTTTTATAACGATGTTAGAACTCTATGGTGAGGGCATTGGCCGAAAGCTCGAGGGCGGATTTTTTGCCTCTTGATACTAGATTCTTTTTTTTGCGATCCCAGCATCTATGATATACAATTCAATAAATTATCGTAGCGATTGATATTTCTTTTACCTGTTCTTTCAAGAGTTAGAGGTCAGCATGGATCACACAAAATCAGAAAAATTGTTCACTAAGGCTAAAGCTATTATCCCTGGTGGGGTTAACAGCCCGGTACGAGCGTTCAAATCGGCGGGGTGTAACCCGATCTTTATCGAGAGAGCTGCCGGCAGTAAAATTTATGATGTTGATGGCAATGAATATATTGATTATGTCGGTTCCTGGGGGCCGATGATTCTGGGTCACTGTCATCTCAAAGTGGTTGAGGCTATTCAGGCAGCTGCTGCCAGTGGCGCTTCATTTGGTGCCCCGACCGCTCTGGAAACAGAGCTTGCTGAACTGGTTAATCAAGCCTATCCAAATATTGAAAAGGTACGAATGGTCTCTTCGGGAACTGAGGCAGCTATGAGTGCAATCCGGTTGGCTCGTGGTTTTACCGGACGGGATAAAATTCTCAAGTTTGATGGCTGTTATCATGGCCACGCTGATTCCCTGCTGGTTAAGGCAGGGAGCGGTCTGGCAACCTTTGGCGTGCCGACATCACCGGGCGTCCCGGCCGATTTTGCCAAGTACACTTTAACAGCAACCTACAATGATCTGGTGGATGTTAAAGAAATTGTTGCCGCCAACAAAGGAGAAATTGCCTGTATCATCCTTGAAGCAATTGCCGGAAATATGGGCTGTGTGCCACCGGTTGCAGGTTTCCTGCAAGGCCTGCGTGAACTTTGCACAGCAGAAGGAATTCTTCTGATTATTGATGAAGTGATGACTGGATTCCGAGTCGCTTATGGTGGGGCGCAAGAGCGTTATGGCGTGCGTGGTGATCTGGTTTGTCTCGGCAAAATTATTGGTGGCGGCTTGCCCGTCGGTGCTTTTGGTGGCAAAAGTGAAATTATGGAGTCCCTTTCTCCAGAAGGGGGCATCTACCAGGCGGGAACTCTTTCGGGGAATCCTCTGGCAATGAGTGCTGGAATTGCAACATTGAAACTTATTCAGGAAGAGGGCTTTTATCAACAGCTGGAAGAAAAAAGTGCTTATTTGGAGAAAGGGGTACAACAGGTCGCAGAAAGCAGCTCAGTTGCAACCTGCTGGCAGCGGGTTGGCGGGATGTTCTGTACCTATTTCCAAAAAGGCCCAGTCAATAATTTTGATGATGCATTAAAGAGTGATACGGAAGCGTTTGGGCGCTATTTCCGCAGTATGCTCGATCAGGGGATCAATTTGGCTCCGGCGCAGTATGAAGCCGGGTTTATGAGTATTGCCCATTCGCAGGAAGATCTGGATAAGACCATTGCAGCGGTAGAACAAGCTTTGACTGCCGTTTAAGTTTGATTTTCCCCGTTTTCCCTCCCCCAGCCCCTCCCATAAAGGGAGGGGAGCAAAATCATAACAGACAGAATAACCCACAAAACTAATTTTCTCCCTCTCCCCATTGTGGGAGAGGGTTGGGGAGAGGGGGGGTGCGGTATTTCTATTTCTTCCGGTTCCTTCGCCGTTGTGCCAGATACTCTTTCACTGCGGCATTATGTTCCCTCAACGTCTTAGAAAATCGATGGCCTCCGTCTCCCGTGGCAACAAAATAAAGATATTTTGTCTGTGCCGGGTTCACAGCCGCTTTAAGGGCAGCAAGTCCAGGACTGGCAATCGGGCCTGGCGGAAGCCCTCTGGTCAAATAGGTGTTGTAAGGCGATGGTGTTTCGAGGTGTTTCCGAGTGAGGTTACCGTCAAAATCCTTAATTCCGTAAATCACAGTAGGATCGGTTTGTAACGGGATATTCCGTTTAAGGCGATTGTGAAAGACCGATGAGATCAATGGCATCTCCGCAACGATTCCAGTTTCTTTTTCAATGATCGATGCCAGAGTCAACCATTGATGCCAGGTCAAGCCCTGCTTTTCTACTTCTTTCTTCAGTTTGGAATCAACATGGTTGCGGAGCTGGTCAACCATCATTTTTAATAACGCTTTTTCATTGATTCCGGGGGCAAACAGATAAGTTTCCGGGAACAGATAACCTTCCAGACTGTTGGCCTCAATTTTCAAAGAACGAATAAAGTCTGTGTCGTAGGACAGTTCCAGTAGTCTTTCCTGTTGCCCGAACCCCTCTTCTGCTGTCCTTGCAATAATCTGTTGCAGAGTGAAGCCCTCAGGGATAGTCAAACTGACTTTTTCGACATCACCTTGAATCAGGCGATCAAGAATCTCTCTGGGGGTCGCTGGATCACTGAATTGATAATTGCCCGCCTGAACCTTCCCTCCCTGTTGGTTCCAGCGAGCTAACAATTTAACTGCCAGCGCACTGCGAACAACACCAGTTTTCTGTAGCTCTGTAGCAATTTGATTCAACCCGCTACCAGGTTCGATTTGAAGTTGGACAGATTTTGTCGGAGTTTGAGGGGTGAAAAACAGGGCATAGAAAATAAAAGCGATGACGGGAACAAGGAGAATCGTCAGGCTAACAAACCACAAAAGATATTTACGCATGGCTTTTTAAACCTTGAATTTGTTTTCGGTTCCACCACGCAACCGTTCAATATTTGCTCGATGCTTCCAAATAACAATGACAGCAATCACCAGCGTTGCTATAAACAGCGCAAAAGAATTTTCGAATAAAAGAACCAGCAACGGAATGGCAGCTGCAGCCGAGATCGATGCAAGTGAGATGTAGCGCCATTTCCAAAGAATCAAAATAAAAACAGCCAAGACACAGAGGACCGAAAGAGGGGATAAAACCAGAAAAATTCCCAGCGCGGTGGCAACTCCCTTGCCCCCTTTAAACCCTAGATAAACCGGATAGCAATGCCCGATGAATGCCGCCAGGGCAACCAGTGCAATGCCACTTTCGGTCAGATGGAAGCCCTGTTGCGCAATCAGCAGGGGGATAACCCCTTTCAGACAATCACCAACCAGAGTGATAATTCCAAGTTTGCGTCCTGCAACCCGGTAAACATTGGTGGCTCCAATGTTGCCGCTTCCCGCACTGCGGATATCTTCTCCACTCACAAGGCGAGTTAAAATCACCCCGGTGGGAATTGCACCGATCAGGTATGCGGCAAATATCAGTAAATAGAGAGTCATAAGATTAGGCTTTTTTCAGAGCAGACTTGCGATATTCGTTGATTGCTCCCCGTAATGCACTAGCGGCAAGATTTGAGCAATGGTGCTTTTCTGCTGGCAATCCACCCAGTGCCTTTGCAATAGAATCATCGGTGATTTTCAATGCTTCATTGAGGGTTTTCCCCATCGCCATTTCGCTGGCAATAGAAGAGGTTGCGGTCGCAGCAGCACAACCGTAAATCTTGTATTTGACATCGACAATCTTCTCTTTTTTGATTTTCAATGATAACAGCAGGGTATCACCACAATCGGGATCACCAACCTGGATGATCACAGAAGGTTCCTCGATGATTCCAATATTGCGTGGATTCTTGAAATGATCCATGACTTTTTCAGTGTACAAGGTTCGCTTCCTCTTCTTTTTTCAATTTGCGTTGGACTTGATAGGGTTTCAAACTCGACCAGTGTACTGCTGCTGAATCTGGAGAGCAAATGTAAATTTCCA
>JAOZOH010000315.1 GCA_029933365.1 Desulfuromusa sp.
ATCCTTTTGATCCTGATCCTGATTGTCCGCCCCACCGGACTTCTCGGTGAGCGGGTTGCGGAGAAAGTCTGATGAAAAATTTAGAACGCTTCGGCTTTCCAGCCTTTATCCTTGGTATGGCAATTCTGCCGAACATCCTTGACTCACGCTGGCAAGCGGTTGCCATCACCTTTCTCATCTTTACCGTTGTCGCCCTTTCTCAAGATATTATTCTGGGCAAGGCGGGGATGTTTAATATGGGACAAGCACTGTTTTTTGGCATGGGAGCCTACATCACCGCAATCCTCAACTCCCAGTATGGTTGGCCGATGTTGGCAACCATCCCGGTCGCCATCCTGTTGCCGGCACTGTTCGGTATCATCCTCTCTGGTCCAATTATTCATCTGCGTGGGGATTATCTACTGGTCGTCACAATCGGTTTTAATATTGTCTTCGTTCAGGTCGTACAGAATAATCTCGGTGGGATAACCGGTGGACCAAACGGAATTTTTGGCTTGGACTCAATCAGCCTGTTTGGTACTCAATTAACCAGCCAGGTAGCGGTCTATTACTTCGCTTTTGCGGTTCTGCTACTCACCCTTGGAATTATGCGTAATCTGCAAAAGAGCAAGGTGGGTCGCGCCCTGCACTATCTGCGCGAAGATCAACTCGCTGCCGAAAGTATTGGCATCAACACCCGGGTTTACAAAATATTTGCTTTTGGCCTTGGTGCTGGAATTGCCGGATTGGCCGGAACTGTTTTTGCTACCCAATATTCCGCTGTCAGTCCTGAGGCATTTGAATTTATCCAGTCGGTCCTGTTCTTCAGTATTGTTCTGGTTGGTGGATCTTCGATTCCGGGAATCCTCCTCGGAGTATTCATGATGTTTGTTTTACCGGAAATTTTCAGAGAATTCTCCACCTGGCGCTTTTTCATCTTTGGCTTTGCAATGATTCTGGCGATGATCCTGCGACCACGTGGAATCTGGCCGGCAACTTTCGGCAAAATCCCCAAGTTTTTGATCAAGGAATCAAACCATGGCGCATAATGAGCTGATCCTGACCGATGTCACTAAACGTTTTGGTGGTCTGACCGCTGTTGATGCCCTGAGTTTTAAAGTTGAACCTGGCCAGATTTACGGCATCATCGGGCCAAACGGTGCTGGTAAAACCACCGTTTTTAACTGTATCACCGGTATTTATAAGTCTGAAGAGGGCTCAGTCAACTGGCGCGGTGAGGAGATCCGCGGTTTAACTCCCTACGAGATTGTCGACCGGGGGATTGTCCGCACCTTTCAGACGATCCGCCTGTTCAGTCAGATGTCAGTCGCCGAAAACATCATGAGTGGTCGCCATATCAAGAGCACCCAGAAATGGTGGCACGGTATCATCCACACCCCCGCTTCACGACGTGATGAACTGGAAAACTGGCACAAAGTTGAAGAACAGCTCGAGTTTTTCAACTTGAGTGAATTTGCTGCTACCCCCACAGGCTCACTCCCCTACGGTATTCAGCGTCGCGTGGAGATGGCAAGGGCCATGGCGGTTGAGCCAACCCTGTTGATTCTGGATGAACCCGCCGCCGGGCTGAACGACAATGAAACCTTGGGATTGCTGGAGACAATCTTCAAAATCCGCGATAAAGGGGTCACGGTTCTGCTGATTGAGCACGATATGGACATGGTGATGGAAGTGACTGACTACTTGACGGTTATTAACTTCGGGAAAAAGATCGCTGAGGGAACTCCGGCAGAGATACAGAATAATCCTGCGGTTATTGAAGCCTATCTGGGAAGTGAGGATGACGATGAGTAACGACGTCCTGTTTGAAATAAAAGATCTTGAGGTCTCCTACGGCAG
>JAOZOH010000316.1 GCA_029933365.1 Desulfuromusa sp.
CATGATGGTGGCGGATCAACACGCCGATGTCATGCAGGGCAGGAACCATATTGATAGCAGCCTGGCCACGAATTACGTGATTCTGATATTCGACTAATTCCTTACTGTCCAGGTCCGATACAGATTTTGCCAGTAATTTATCTGACATTGCGATTTTACCGATATCATGCAACAACCCGGCAGAACGCAATTGACCTTTTTTCTCTTCAGCTAATCCCATTTTTTCAGCCATCGCCGTCACCAGTTCGGCAACATTGCGGCTATGTCCGGGCGCTCGCCGGTCACGCATTTCGATCAATCCGGCCAGAGATTCAATCGTTTCGTTGAAACTCCCCCGCAGCTGTTGATTGCTTATGGCTAATTCGTCACCTTTGCTCCGAATTTGGGATGTTTGGTCAAGGACCCGTTGTTTAAGTCTATCATTCCATTGTTGCAATTCATCTTTTTGCTTCAGAACCAACTTATTCAAACGCTTATTTTCAGTAACCAGCCGATAATTACGAGCTGCTTCAGCAATCGACTGGAGTAAAACTTCATCGTCCCAGGGTTTAGTCAGGTAACGAAATACCGACCCTTCATTAATTGCCGCAATCGACGCTTCAATATCGGCATAACCGGTCAACAGTATCCGCACTGCATCTGGAACAAGCTCCCGAGCCTGCTTCAAAAACTCAACTCCGGTCATTTCCGGCATCCTCTGATCAGAGATAATCACCCCGATATCGGGTTCATCGGCCAGGAGCTCCAATGCCTCCTGACCAGAATTAGCGATGTAAATGTCATACTGATCAACATCCATCAATAACCGGCGCAACGCCTTGGTAATATTGACTTCATCATCAACCAGAAGAACTTTGAGTTCTTCATTTTCAATATCAATTTCGCTCATAAACTTTCCTTTATCTTCACTTACGCCCTCCCCCTCCCATAAAGGGAGGGGAGCTAGAACCCGACAATCCCGGTTACTTCAGTTTTTCTCCCTCTCCCCTTTGTGGAAGAAGGCCGGGGGAGAGGGGGGAACAAATCACCCCTCAGGAATCAACACCAGCACCACTCCTTGCGAAAGAGTTTCATGCAGTCGCCTGACCTCAGCGCGGAACTTTTGCTTATGCACTTCAACTATTGCCTTCGGCGTCCCCTCATGTTCCAGCTGATCGATCAATGCGTTAATCTCAACGGGAAAAACCTCCTGTCGATCATTCCCCAATGGGCCAATCCCCCCATATGGGAATAAATCTTGGGCGTATTCGTTACAACTGACGATCATCTGCTCCGTATCAATACCGAAAACCACCACAGGAAGAGCATCCAATACCCCTTGAGAAACCTGTAAAACCCGGTTACGAAGATCCAGAGCTTCTGTCCGCTTTGCCACCATATTTTCCAGATTATCGTTAACTGCCTTCAACTCAGCGTTTTTCTTTTGCAACTCGTCGTTAAGTGTTTTAATTTCCCAGCGCATTTCTTGATGTTGCAGTGCAGCAGAGATACTTGATAACAATTCTTCATCGTTCCAGGGTTTGGGGATAAATTTATAAATCTGCCCTTCGTTGATCGCCTCAACCACAGCCGAAGTATCAGCATAGCCGGAGAGAACAATCCGCACCGTTTCGGGCCACTTTTCATTCGCCTGGCGGAGAAACTCAACCCCGGTCATTTCCGGCATTCGATAATCAGAAATTATCATCCGGATGTCACCCTCTTCTTCCAGAACCTCTAAACCCTCCGCACCCGATTCTGCCACAAAGATTTCGTAGTTATCCTCATCCATAAACAAGCGCCTGAGAGACTTGAGGACGTTTCTTTCATCATCAACACAGAGAATTTT
>JAOZOH010000133.1 GCA_029933365.1 Desulfuromusa sp.
GTACGCACGGTGGTGTGGGAGGACGGCGGAAGTAATTCCGCCTCCTACCCGATGCGTCGCATAATTTCTGCCCCACGGCGTTATGGTATTTTTTCAGGATCTCGACATACTTGTGTATGTCTTCACCCCTGAGAAAATCCCAAGCCTTGTTGGACAAAAATTTTGCTTAGCCATCAGGATTTGCGGAACTTACGGAATTTTTACGGAGAAAGAGATGCGGAATAATATTGTTCATATCGGTGCTGGTGAGTTGACCTATGAGATTCGTGCCATTGTCACGATTGCAGAAGAGCTGAACCGGTTGGGGCTCAAAACCAATATGGAAAATATTGGTGATCCGGTCGCCAAGGGGGAGGAAATCCCGATCTGGATTAAAGAGATTGTCTCTGGGTTGACGATGAAAGATTGCTCTTATGGTTATTGCGCAACGAAAGGACTACTGGAGACACGCCAGTTTCTGGCTGATTTGACCAATCAGCGCGGCAAAGCGCAGATCACAGCTGAGGACATTATTTTCTTTAATGGTCTAGGGGACGCAATTCAGAAGGTTTATGGGCTGTTAAAACGTGAATCGCGGGTCATTGGCCCCTCTCCAACCTATTCGACCCATTCTTCTGCTGAAGGGGCACATGCTGGGCAAAAGCCGGTGACTTATCGTCTTGATCCGGACAACCACTGGTACCCCGATATGGATGATTTGCGCCAGTCAGTTAAATATAATCCAGCCATTTCTGGAATCCTGATTATCAACCCCGACAACCCGACCGGCGCGGTTTATCCCGAACGGATTCTGCAAGAGATTATTTCTGTCTGCAAGGAATATGACCTGTTCCTGATCTGTGACGAGATTTATCATAACCTTTGCTACAATGGTACAACGACTAAGCCAATTTCAGATCTGATCGGTAATCTCCCTGCTATTGCGATGAAGGGGATCAGCAAAGAAGTGCCCTGGCCAGGTGCGCGCTGTGGTTGGATTGAGGTTTATAATGCTGATAAAGATGAAATGTTCAGTCGCTACATTAACAGTATTTTAAATTCAAAAATGGTTGAAGTCTGTTCCACTACGTTGCCACAAAAAGCTATCCCTCTGATTCTCAGCCATCCAGAATATCCGAATTATCTCGCGGAGCGGCGGAGTCGCTATGAGAACTATTCCAATATCGCCTATAATCTGCTCACGGAAGTCCCTGGTCTCAAGGTGAACCGAACCAATGGTGCTTTTTATATGAGTGTTGTTTTTGAACCGGGTAAATTAAATAATACGCAGAAATTACCAATTGAAAATCCCCAGATTCGCGAGTTGGTTGAGGGACTTGTTGATCAACCTGGCACCTTAAGTGATAAGCGGTTTGTCTATTACTTGCTGGCTGCAACGGGGATCTGTGTCGTTCCGATCTCCTCTTTTTGTACTGATGAACGGGGTTTCAGAATTACTTTGCTGGAACAGGATGAAAAAGAGTTCACCCAGATTTTTATAACTATTGCAAATGGTATCACGACTTATTTGAATTCGTAATAACCGCCTCTCCGCTGTTCTGAAAGGTTTTATTGATGTCACCACTGCCAAACTCTGCTGAATCATTCTACTCCCAAGTGATTGATAATAAACAGCAGCTAATCGATTTTCTGTTACGCGGCGCTCGTCCCAAAGAGGAGTGGGGTGTCGGCCTGGAAACAGAAAAGCTGGTGGTTGATCGTTACACCGGGGAAGCGGTCGGTTATGCGCAAATTTGTGAATTGCTGGCCAAATTAGACGGAATAGGTGGCTGGCAAGGGGTTTATGAACAGGAGAACTTGATTGGTTTGCAAGGGAAACGTTCTTCGGTGACTTTGGAGCCGGGTGGTCAGTTAGAACTGTCTGGGAAGTTTTGTTGTGATATTGCATGCAGTTGGCGTGACCTGAACCGTTACCGGCAACATATTGTAACCATGGGTCATGACCTTGATTTAGTGTTCCTTGGCCTGGGGGTGCATCCCTTCACTCCGCTGGAGAAGATTGCCTGGTTGCCAAAGCCCCGCTATGAAATCATGGGTCCCTATATGTTGCAAACCGGCGACATGGGACAGCGGATGATGAAGCAGACGGCAGGAACTCAAGTCAATCTTGATTTTTCTGATGAAGCTGACTGCGTGCGCAAGCTACGGGCTGCACAATGGCTTAGCTCGGTCTGTTATGCCCTGTTTGCAAATTCAGCGATTCTGGAAGATCAACCGAGTGGTTACCTTTCATTGCGTGGAGAGATCTGGTCACGAACTGATCCTGATCGTTGTGGTCTGATCGAACAGCTCCTTAAAGTAAATTCCGGGCTGAATGATTTTATTGAATATGCTCTGGATGTTCCCCTCTATTTTATTCAGCGGCAGCAACAATATATCGACTTGACCGAAAAACGTTACACGTTTCGCCAGTTTCTGGACAATGGCTGGAAAAATGAGCAGGCAACCCTGGAGGATTGGAACCTGCACCTTTCAACTTTGTTTCCAGAGGTTCGATTGCGGCCGCAGATTGAGGTGCGTAGTGCCGATAGTTTGCCACCACGTTATACTGCCGCTGTTGCAGCACTTTATAAGGGTTTGCTTTATACTGAACAGGGACTTAGCGGAGTTGAAAGTTTTTTTGCCGATCTGTCAGAGGAAGATTTTCGGGCTGTATATCAGGCTTCGTGGAAAGATGGATTGAAAACTAGAATGAAGGATGGAACCCTTCAGGAGGTCGTGGCAGAGCTGCTCAAAATTGCAAATCTGAGTTTGCAGGAACAGTTTCTCAATGGTGATAGCGGCGCAGATGAAAGCAGTTTTTTGCAGAATTTAGATGAGATTGTGACAACCGGTGAAACCTTAGCTGAACGTGTGCTAGCGCGCTGGCGGGGCGGACGGCAGGAGAAGCTGGCACTCTTGTTCGAACATTGTGGTTATGCCGAGGTTTGAACCCACATCGGTTTGGTGACTGCGCAAAAGCACAGTCAATTGTTGCGGAGTTGGTAACGATTAAATGCGTGAAGACACGTGTTTTTTCTTGACCGGAAAGTTTAGTTTAACACCATCAACAGATTCGGTGTGGCAGTCGAAACGTTGAAACAAAACAGATACATGTTACCTCCTTTCTTAGTTTAAGGCCGTTAGCGGGAATACCTCCCCCCGTTAACGGCCATTTTTTTTACAAACTAATTTAATCTATTTTTGCCCCACTTTCCCTTGATTTATCAACCTGATTCCTGTTTCAATGTGCGGCCTATAAACAAACCAAGGAGCTGCGCATGCCATCACAAAAACTTTCTGATCCTGTCGTTCGTCAATCCATTGATACCATTCGACTTTTAGCTGCCGATGCAGTTGAAAAAGCCAATTCCGGCCATCCCGGCACACCGATGGAAGCGGCTCCAATTGCCTATTTATTGTATATGCGTCATCTGCAACATAACCCAGCCAATCCCGATTGGGCTGGACGGGATCGATTTGTTCTCTCCTGTGGTCATGCCTCTTCTCTGATCTACAGTATGTTACATTTGACCGGCTACGACCTGTCATTGGACGACCTTAAAAACTTTCGCCAGTTTGGCAGTAAGACTGCCGGTCATCCGGAGTTTGGTCACGTTCCTGGAGTAGAAACGACCACGGGTCCATTGGGGCAGGGGGTTGCTGTCGCTGTTGGTATGGCGATGGGCAGCCAATATCTGTCGCAACATGTGGATGCTGAACTGTTCGATTATCGAACCTGGGTGATCTGTTCCGATGGAGATTTGATGGAAGGGGTTTCTGCCGAGGCGGGTTCACTGGCCGGGCATTTGCAGCTGGGGCATCTGAATTATATTTATCTGGACAACAAGATTACCATTGAGGGCGATACCGGACTGGCATTTACTGAGGATGTCGGCACCCGTTACCTGGCTTATGGCTGGCATGTCGAACGGGTTGAAGGTGAGAATCTTCTTGAAATTGATGCTGCTATGGAGCGGGCTAAAAATGATCCGCGACCATCGCTGATTATTGCTCGGACTCACATTGGTTTGGGAGCACCAAACAAGCAGGATACCGCCGCTGCCCATGGATCTCCTCTGGGGACGGATGAACTGGCTCTGGCCAAGCAAACCTATCATCGTGACCCACGCGAAACTTTCGTCATACCTGCAGAGGTGGCTGAGCACATGGGTTCCTGCCTGGCTCGCGGGGCTGAATTGGAGCAACAGTGGCAACAAATATTTGAGAAGAAAAAATCTTTGCCACAAGTTGTTTCCTGGTTGTCAGCAAGTCAAGGTGAATTACCTGCTGGCTGGGAAGCTGCTTTGCCCGTGTTCTCCCCGGCAGATGGAGCCAAAGCGACCCGCCAGGCTAGTGGCGCGGCAATTAATGGGCTCGCTGCAAGACTACCATTTTTAATTGGTGGATCTGCCGATCTTGCTCCATCCAACAATACTGAAATTAAGGGGGCAGGTTCCTGGCTACCAGGGCAGAGTGGGCGCAATATCCATTATGGAATTCGTGAACATGCGATGGGTTCGGTCATGAATGGCCTTTGCCATACTCCGGGACTGATCCCCTTTGCTGGAACCTTCTTTGTTTTTGCTGATTATATGCGTCCGGCAATTCGCATGGCGGCGCTGATGGGATTAGCACCGATCTATGTTATGACCCATGACTCTATCGGTCTGGGCGAAGATGGACCAACCCATCAGCCGGTGGAACATCTAGCCTCTTTGCGGGCGATGCCAAACCTGACAGTTATCCGTCCGGGGGATGCCAATGAGACCTCCGCAGCCTGGAAAGCGGCGATTCTTAACCGTCAGGGGCCGACCATGCTGGTTCTGTCCCGGCAGGGATTGCCAACCCTTGATCGAAGTCAGTTTGCATCAGCTGACGGGGTGCAGAAGGGGGGGTATGTCCTTGCTCCTGAAACCGGAGAGTTACAGTTGATTCTGTTGGCCAGTGGCTCTGAGGTTCAACATGCCATCGCAGCACAGGCAACCCTGCAAGCTGATGGGGTCGCTACACGGGTTGTTTCAATGCCGTGCTGGGAGCTGTTTGAAGTCCAGGATGCTACTTATCGTGAGCAGGTTCTTCCCGCTGCTTGCACCAAACGGGTCTCCATGGAAGCTGGTAGCAGATTTGGTTGGGAGCGCTATGTGGGCCTCAACGGTCGAGCTATTGGTATGGATGAATTTGGTGCCAGTGCCCCGGCGGGTGAGCTGATGCAACATTTTGGCTTTACGGCGGAAAATATGGTCGCTGTGGCTAAGGAGTTACTGGGCTGAGAATGACTTTATAAATCTGACGAATAACCAAGGGCGACCCGATAGGTCGCCCTTGGTCGTTGTGAATCCATCAATCTCAGCGATTTAACCTACCTGTCTGTTTTGCCTACAGAAAAACCTTTATTGTAAAACGAATATATATTGACTTTGGAATTTCTATCCGTATAGTGTGCGAATGCACAAAACTAACGGGCAATAATTCTACGTACCAGGAGGAAGTAAAAGTGAAAAAGTATGATGTACTTATTATCGGTGGTGGCCCTGCGGCAATCACAATTGTTAAAATTTTGGGAAAAATCAAGAAGGTTGGAATGATTCGGCCAGAAGATTATTCGATGATTTACTGCGCTATGCCATATGCGATTGAAAAGGTTGTGGCGCTGGAAAAAACCTTTAAGCAGGATGGTCTGGTTACTGAGTCGGGAGCGGATTTGATTCGCGATAAGGTTGCCAGTGTTGATTTTGACAGGAAAACCGTCCTGACAGAGCAAGATCAGAGTTTTGCTTATGAAAAGCTGGTCATCGCTACCGGGTCTGTTCCCTTCTTGCCACCGATTGAAGGGATCGACTTTGAGGGAGTTTTTGTCTTTAAATCGGAAGATGATCTGAAGTGTCTGAATGAAGCGGTAAGAACTCAGAAACTGAAGAAAGCCGTTGTTGTTGGTGCCGGTGCTATTGGTATTGAACTTGCCCTGGCATTGAATAATTCTGGATTGGAATGTCACCTGGTCGATATGGTAGAGACGGTGCTGCCTAACCTGGTTGATCCTGAAATGGCAGTTGAAGCAGAAGCTGAACTCAGAAATGCAGGGCTAAAACTTCATCTAGGCAGTAAAACAGATAAAATCCTTGGCGATAAGCGGGCTGAAAAAGTCGTTCTTAATACCGGAGAAGTGATTGATCTTGCCGATGATGAAAACCCCTCTGGTATTGTTGTTTTTGCCGTTGGTATGCGTCCCAGGGTAAAAATATTCAAGGACACTCAACTAGAAATCGGCAAATTGGGCATTGTGGTTAATAGTAAAATGGAATCCAACCTTCCGGATGTTTATTCTGTTGGGGACTGTGCTCAGTATTTTAGCGGGATTACTGGAGAACTCACTGAGGGTAAACTGGCAACCAACGCTGTGCCAATGGCAAGACTTCTGGCTAAAAATATGCTAGGTGAAAATCGTGAATATGGTGGTTTCTTCAATGGGGCAGCCACTCGGGTTGGCGATCTCTATGTGGGTGGAACTGGGCTGAGTGAAGAAGCCGCAAAGAAAAAGTATGATGTTGTTACCTGTCATTCTGAGTTAACAACAACCTTTCCCATCATGCCTGAGGCGAAAATGGTTAAAATGAAACTTGTTGCGGACAAGAAAACTTTGCGGGTTCTTGGCGCACAGGTTGTCAGTGGTAATCCAGTCACTGATAAGGTTGATATAATTACTCTGGCAATTCAGAGTAAACTGACAGTCGCCGATCTGGCTAATTTCAGTTATTCCGCCCAACCATATCAGTCATTTTTCCCAGCTAATAATCTTATTGTTTCTTGTGCCGAAGGGATCCTGAGTCAAGTAAGATTAGAAAATTTAGCTAGTTAAATTTTTTCTGAGATAATTTTTTATACCCCGCAGCTTGCTGCGGGGTAGTGTATTTTTGTATAAAAATCTACTCAACCGAGGAGTTTCTCCAGGTCAGCGGGACTGGAAACTTTACCGGTAACCAGTACTTTTCCATCTACTGCTAGACCGGGGGTGGTCATAATTCCAAACGCGATAATTTGGTTGATATCGGTCACTTTTTCCATCCTGTAATCAAGCCCAAGATTATTGGCAGCTTGCCTGGTATTTTCCGCAAGCTTTTCACATTTGGCACAGCCGGTGCCGAGGATTTGAATCTTTTTCATTGTTAATCTCCTTTTTGTTTAGCT
>JAOZOH010000317.1 GCA_029933365.1 Desulfuromusa sp.
TTCAACCCACTAACTCAACAGGGTTGATTCTCCAATTCCGACTGAGGCAAAACAATTGGACTGGGAAAGCATACAGAATTCCAAGATGAAAAGTTAAAGATTGTGCTGATCGTGCGAAGTTAAAAAGTACCGCTGTATATATTTTGTTTGGAGGAGCAGAGTCTTCAACAAAAAAACCTAAGGCTTACATTGGTGAAGCTGAAAACGTATACAGCAGACTTGTTCAGCATATTTCAGAAAAAGAATTCTGGAATGAAGCAGTAGTATTTATAAGTAAAGACGAAAATCTTAATAAGGCACATATCAAGTACCTTGAGTCGCGGTTATACGAATTAGCGGTAAACACAGCAAGGTATGAAATTCAAAATGGAAACACACCAACAAAGTCTTCCATCTCAGAATCTGATCAAGCTGAAATGGAAGAATTCATCGAGTATGTCTGCATGTTGGTTAATGCAATGAATTTCAAGGTATTTGAGCCATTAGTGAAGGATAAAGACTCTGATGCTGAAGAACTGTACCTTAAGGGAGCGAGAGGTGCTGCAGGTCGAGGAAAAAGGGTCTCAGATGGTTTTGTTGTATTTAAAGGTTCTGAGGTGGCATCATCAACCGTTCCATCGTTCCCAAAAGGCTTTAGCTCACTTCGGGAAGAGTTGATTGATAATGGGGTAATAGTGCAAGATCAGGGGGAAATGATCTTCACATTAGACTATTTATTTAGCAGTCCGTCAGCCGCAGCTGCTGTTGTTATGGGGCGTAGTGCAAATGGTTTGCTAGAGTGGAAAGATGGGTCTGGCAAATCCATAAAAGACATTGAATTCGCAGAAATTGAAAAAGCTAACAAAGCAACTAACTCGGAAAGCTAAAAGTGGTGCAGCTTTTGTTATACTGCAGCCAAACTGCCGGTTATGGCAAGAGTTGTGATGTCCCCAAAATGACCAGAAAAAAATAGAAACGGGATGCCTTGTGCGTGAGGGAAAATTATGGCAATCAGTGAATTTGAAAAAAAGCGTTACGAAAAGATAGTTGGCCAATACATTGAAGGTCGCCGACCACCCGAGCATGTTAGGGATCAGGTTGATCTTGCGTTTCGTATTGATGGGCAGAGTGTTATTATTTTTGAAATCAGAGAAATCTGGGATCAACCGGGTAAAAAAGTAGAATCTCCTATTGCCAAAGCGACCTACGTCAAAAAAACAAATTCGTGGAAAATCTACTGGCAGCGTGCTGATTTGAAATGGCACCGGTATGAACCAACTTCTGAAGCTAAAACAATCGAAGAGTTTTTAGCTGTAGTTGAAAATGACGAGTATCAATGTTTCTGGGGCTAAATCGAATGACCGTATTTCGGGGACACGTAACAATGTATATGTCCCGAATGGCACTAAGTTTAAGAGCCGACACCAGCAAAACCGGGACTGCCCCCGTATGGGACTGGGGACAGTCCCAAGTTTACTGCAATCATGCTTAAACTAGCGCCATTTGTACATGTCCCCGAAATCCTGATATTATTTTACTGCTCCTTGACCGCTGTATCCACTGTTTTTGTCATAACCTGCCCATTGCGTATCAGGGCTAATTCAATTTTATCTCCCGCCTTTTTCTGTTGTAACTCATAAATCAGATCAAACGGTTCAGTCAGTATCTGACCTTCAATTTGAGTCAAAATATCTCCCTCTTGTAAGCCCTGTTGTTCTGCAATTGATTCGGGAATCACCCCTTTGACAATCAAACCACCATCAGCTTTATCGAGCATGATACCCAATTTAACTCCTGGGTTCGGCAGGTCTTCATACTCTGTAAAGGTGAGGAAATGG
>JAOZOH010000318.1 GCA_029933365.1 Desulfuromusa sp.
CGTCATGAGGAAAAAGAGTGAAAATTGTTACGGTAGGGACAGGAATGGCGGCGGCAGAATTTGTTGATGTTCTGCGCCGGGAAAAGTCACGGGATGAGATCGTGATGATCAGTGATGAAATTTCGCCTCCCTATTCCCCTTGTGTCCTCCCTTTTTTTCTGGCCGGTGAACCCCTTGAAACGGTTTATTGGAAGGGCGAACATTTTTATCGTGATCTGAACGTGACCGCAAAATTGGGAAAAGCCGTTACGGAAGTTGATTCCGAACATCATTTAGTCCGGCTGGAGAGTGGTCGAACGGAAAGTTATGACCGATTACTGTTCGCTTCAGGAGCACGAAGCTGGTATCCACAGCCACAATGGCTTGATACTGCAGGGGTCTTTGGTTTTAAAACCCTGACAGATATGCTGGCGATCGATCAACATATCAAAGAGAACGACGTCCGCCGGGTGGTTGTTTTTGGCGGTGGCTTTATCGGTGTCGATGCGGCGTTGTCATTATGGCACCGGGGGCTCGAAGTGATCCTGGTCCACCGCAATACTCGCGTTCTTTCGCAAATGACCGATGAAGACGGGGGCATTTTTGCAACGCAAAAACTCCGGGAAATAACCGGGATTGATATCCGCCTGCGGGCGATGGTTGATGATATCAAAACAAAAAATGGAGCTCTTGAGGGTGTTGAATTGAGTACCGGAGAGTCTCTGGCGACAACAATGCTGGTCGTTGCTATTGGGGTCTCGCCAAATTCCCGACCTCTGGATGGACAGGATGACGGCATTCAGGTTGATGACACCATGAGGGCCGACCCGCATATTTATGCAACTGGCGATGTTGCTATCACGCCCCATGCGGTGACGGGTGAAAAAGGGATTTATGCAACTTACCCAAATGCGATGCTTCAAGCACGCACAGCTGCCAGGCATATTCTTCATGGAGAGGCACATTATCCCGGTTCGATTAATACCAATGTCCTGAAGAAACACATTGAATTTCCGATTATTTCTGCCGGCAGTTTCAGTGGAGAGGCCGTGACATGGCAAAGTCAAAATTTATTCCGGCGGGTTTATCTGGTAGATGGTCGGATCAATGGATATCAGCTTATTGGTGATACCCGTATTTCCGGTTATATCTATAATCTGTATCGCTCGCAAGTTAGAGTCGATAGCAACATCTCCTCTATTCTTGCAGACTCTCGTGGAGACAGTTATTATCGTTCCCTGATGGGATTCAACAAGCCGCAGGCAGGATAGAATTGATTAAATTCAAACATTATGCAGAGGTTATACGGTAAACCGTACTTATACTTCTTTTAAGGTGAATATTTATGCAAAATATTGGTTTATTTCTGGTTTTCTGGTACGGCATTCTGCATGCGTTCGGCCCCGACCATCTGACGGCGATCACCGATTTTTCCATCGGCAAGAATAAGGCAAAAACGATGTTGATAACGGTTTTATTTGCCCTGGGGCACGGTATTACGTTGTTCATTTTTGCTAAAATTCTTGTGACATATCATATCAGTGATGCCCTTCTTGGATATGGGGATATCATCTCCTCACTGGTCATTGTGGGAATGGGATGTTACCTGTTATTTCTGGTCGCGACTGATAAAATTCATCTGGAAAAACATCACCACGCCGGTCATGGGCATCTCCACCTTCATTTTGGCAGAGAGCATGCCCACGATAAAACTGACACAACATCGTCTTTTACCGTTGGAGCATTGATGGGAATCGGTGGCGTCCGGGGGATGTTGATAACACTGGGAGCCATTCAGGGGCAGCAGGTCGATTTTAACCTGGTTCTGGCATTTA
>JAOZOH010000045.1 GCA_029933365.1 Desulfuromusa sp.
CATCCATACGCAATGGTAAGCCGCCTGAATCTTGTGCGGTATTGAAAAAGATCGGAGCTATGGCATTACCAATAATTACGCCGGCACGACGTTTGTTGGGAACGGCAGGAATATCCTGACCAATATGCCACAAAACAGAGTTACATGCTGATTTGCGTGAAGAACCGGTACCGACAACATCACCAACAAATGCGACCTGATCACCTGCTTCGCGCCACTTGGCCATCTCTTCATAACCACCGGGGAAACGCATTTTACCCATACACAATGCATGCAACGGGATATCGGAACGACTCCAGGCATCACTTGCGGGGGAGAAATCATCGGTATTGATTTCACCATCGACCTTAAATACCTTAACAGTGATAGACTCAGGGAATTCGGGGTTAGAGGTAAACCATTCAGCAGCAGCCCATGATTTAACAACCTTTGCTGCCGCCGCATTGTTTTTTGATAGCGCCAGCACATCATCAAAAGCGTCATAAACCATAACTAAACCGGAAAGAGCACTGGCAGCTTCATCGGCAAGTTCAGCATTTTCAAGTGCCGCAATCAAGGGCTGGACATTGTAACCACCCAGCATAGTTCCAAGAATCTGAACTGCCTTAACTTTACTAATCAATGAGGAGGTTTTAGTTCCAGCAAAAATTTCCGCCAGAAAAGCCGCCTTTACTTTTGCAGCAGGATCAACCCCGGGAGAAATCCGCTCAGTCAACAGATTCATCAAAAAATCTTCTTTACCAGCGGGAGGATTCTGCAGCAGTTCGCACAGATCTGTTGTCTGCTCAGGACTTAATGGTAGAGCTGGAATCCCCTGTGCATTACGTTCTTCTTCTTGTTTCAGATAGGCTTCGATCATCTCTCTCCTCCAAGTATCAGTTTCGCAGCATAAGCTGCACTATAGACAATTTATCAACAATTTTCGGCGTGCTGACAAAAGTATAACAGGGTCTCAAATCCTGCATACTGTATACGATTTATCATCAGTCTGTCAATCAACAGATGGTGGCAATAGCTAAATTTGGGCTGGCAAAATCAGGCTCATATAAATGATCGAAACAGAAAAGAGTGTGACTTATTCTGACATACTTAAGAGATACATTGAGGGTGTCAAACAATAGCAAACTTTATTTACTGGAGGTCAAGATGTTTGAAATACTCTTATTTGTCGCTATTACCCTGATTGCACTAAGCCAAATTTTACCGAAAGCAGACTAAACAACTACGCACTGAAAGTGCATAGGTTAGATTCAGGACAGAAAGTCCTGAAAAACTCCCTTCTCCCTCTGGGAGAGGGTGGCGCGAAGCGTCGGGTGAGGGAAATCACAGACTGCCCCCTCATCCGCCCTACCGGGCACCTTCTCCCTCTGGGAGAAGGAAACATAAATGACCTCTAAAAGACTTGAACTACAGTCAAAATAAAAAAGCCCTGCCAACAGAAGTTGACAGGACTAAATGAAGCAAATTTGACAGAATTTCCTATAAGATCTTCAACAACTCAACATCAAAAATCAAAGTAGCATTTGGCGGTATCATGGGTGGTGCTCCACGCTCGGCATAGGCCAGTTGCGCAGGAATCACCAGTTGCCATTTAGAACCCTCTTTCATCAACTGTAAAGCTTCCGTCCAGCCGGCAATCACGCCATTAACCGGAAAGCTGGCAGGTTCACCCCGTTTGTACGAGCTGTCAAATTCAGTTCCATCGAGCAAAGTCCCTTTATAGTGAACCTGAACTTTGGATTCAGCTTTGGGGGACGCGCCTTCCCCTGCTGTGATGACCTTATACTGTAATCCACTTTCCAGCGTTACAACGCCATCCTTCTTAGCGTTTTCCTCTAAGTAATCCTGTGCTAATTTTTCATTTTTAGCAGCTTCAGCTGCCATTTCGGCCATTTGCTTCATCTGCATTTCCTGCTGATAAGCAGTCAGAATCTGTCCCATTTCTTCTTTTGTGATAACAGTTTTCTCACCCTTTAACACCGCTTGCAATCCAGCGGCAAGCTGATCAGCATCGACATCGACCTTTTGTTGCATCATGTTGGTTGCGATATTCATCCCGATGGCATAACCAATTTTTTCTTGTTCCGTCTTAAATTTTTCTTCGGCATAGACAACGCTAACAATAAATAACGATAAGAATAGCAGTACAAATACTTTTTTCACGTTTATCTCCATAGCTTGAAAATTGTTTGGATAAAAAAATAGACCCCGATTGTTTTCACAACCGGGGTCTTAATACAAACAAGTTAAATTGTCAAATAATTATACAGTCCAGGTATGACCTTCTTGCAGGATTTGATCCATGGTACGACCACGCTTGGCCTTAACTGCAGCGAGCTGCTCGTAGACCAGATCATCATAAGGCTTCTTGTTATCATCGGCAAAGATAATACCTAGTGCTAACGGCAAGCCAGCATCAGGCTTCATACCAGTCAAAAGTGTTGCCATTTCATAATTCTTCTCATCATGAACAAGAATATCAGCTTCAGCAACATCTGCAACTTTGGCAGCCTTGATAGCAAAACCATCTTGAACCAAACAAAACTGGTTATCAACACCAAAGATCAACTTCTCGCCATCACGAACAATAATAATGAAATTGTCACCAGTCTCTTTGTCGGTCAATTTGCTGTGTGCACCATCGTTATAAATAACGCAGTTAGCGAAAATTTCCATCATACTAAAACCATGATGTTTGGCACCACGAATACAGATCTCTTCAGAAAGTTTCATCTTCTTATCAAGACCACGGGCAACAAACGTTGCACCCAGACCCATAGCGACCCTCAGAGGAGCCATCGGATAATCAATAACACCATAGGGGCTGGTCTTGGAAATCTGAGCCACTTCAGAGGTTGGAGAGTACTGCCCCTTGGTGAGACCATAGATTTTATTGTTAATCATAACGTAGTTAAGATTAATATTACGACGGATAGCATGGATGAAGTGGTTACCACCAATAGCAGTAGAATCACCATCACCAGAGATAACCCAAACATCAAGTTTGGGGTTGGCAACCTTCATACCCGAAGCAACCGCAGCAGCACGGCCATGAATGGTATGGAAACCATAGGTTTCCATGTAGTAAGGGAAGCGACTGGAACAACCAATACCAGAAACAATCGCTACTTCGTCACGGGGTTTACCAGCAGCAACCATACCACTACGAACTGCGTTCATAATGGCAAAATCACCACAACCTGGACACCACTTCACCTCAGCATCTGAGGCAAAATATTTTTTAGTTAGTTCAGTTTCTGCCATGATTTATTCTCCTAACATTTCGTT
Organism: Desulfuromusa sp.; assembly: GCA_029933365.1. The sequence continues at coordinate 3,289 of JAOZOH010000045.1, forward strand.
AACTTTGTCCATAACCTCATACTCACGGAAGGGGTCGCCCTGAACCTTTGAGAGAGATTGAACATCAACCATGAACTCTGCACGTAACATCAGACTCAATTGCCCCATGTTGAGCTCTGGAACCAGGATTTTGTCAAAACGGCTGATGATCTCACCCAAGTTGGGTGGGAACGGCCATACCCAGCGCAGATTAATACCTGAAACTGGTTTACCCTCTTCAATCAGCCGGTCAACAGCCCCTTTAACGGCACCATAAGTACCACCCCAACTGATAACAAGAACCTTATTGGACTCCTTACCGTTGACTTCAACATCAGGAAGAACCTGAGCCAGGTTATCAACCTTGGCTTTACGATATTCAGTCATCCGCTGGTGGGTTGCAGGATCATGGCTGACTGCACCAGTATCATCTTTTTCAAGAGTACCAATACGGTGTTGACACCCTTTGGTTCCAGGAATAGCCCAGTCTCGTATCAGTGTTTCTGGATCACGCTTGTAGGAGACATACTCTTCACCAGGGTGATCTTCAGGCTTCCAGAAGTTGGCGTAAGAACTCAAGTCTTCCAGCTCGTCCATCAATGGTACTTTCCATGGACAACTACCCTGACCGATATAACCATCCGTAAGGACAATAACCGGGGTACGATACTGCAAAGCAATCTTGGCAGCCTGGAAAGTGGCATCGAAACAATCAGCCGGGCTGTTAGCAGCAATGATTGGCATATAGCTATCACCGTTACGGCCAAACATCGATTGCAGCAAGTCTGACTGCTCAGTTTTGGTTGGCAGGCCGGTACTGGGACCACCACGCTGGACGTTAACAATAACCAGGGGAACTTCCAGAATGATTGCCATACCAGCAGCTTCAGTTTTCAGTGCCAGACCGGGACCGGAGGTTGTAGTAAAAGCGAGATTACCAGCACAAGAAGCACCAATAGCGGTACAAATACCAGCAATTTCATCTTCCATCTGCATGGTGACCAGATCAACATCCTTAAACTCAGATGCGTAATGAAGCAGATCAGTTGCCGGGGTGATTGGGTATGAACCGATGAATGGTTTGAGACCTGCTTTGTGGCCTGCAGCAACAATAGCAAGAGCTGCAGCATCGTTACCGGTAATATTGCGATAGAGACCTTTTTCAATCTGTGCGGCACCTAGGTCATAACGCTCCTGGAACATAATGGTGGTTTCACCATAGTTCAGGCCAGCTTTAAATGCCTTGGTGTTTGCTTCAGCAACTTGCAATTTAGGCTTTTTAGCATCTGGACCAAATTTTTCCTGAATAAAATCAAGAACCAAATTCTTCTCTTTGTTAAATAACCAACACAAGATTCCCATAACAAAGAAGTTTTTACAGCGATCTTTTGCAGCCTTAGGCATATCCATGTCAGCCAGCGCTTCTCGCACCAAAGTGAACATAGGAATGGCCTTGACATCAAACCCTTTCAAACTTCCATCTTCGAGGGGGTTACTGCTATAACCAACCTTCTCCATCGCTTTTTCGGTAAAAGAGTCAGAGTTGGTGATAATCATACCACCCGCTTTAACAAACTTTGAACTGTGCTTAACTGCTGCAGGGTTAAACGCAACCAAAACATCTGGTGCATCCCCAGCAGTATAGATCTTGTGATCACCCAGACACATCTGAAAACCAGAGATACCTGCAACGGTACCAGCAGGTGCACGGATTTCTGAAGGGTAATCGGGAAGGGAGTTAACATCATTACCGTCCAATGCAGCCAGAGCGGTAATCTGATTTCCGATGAGCTGCATGCCATCACCGGAGTCACCGGTGAATTTAATGACAATTTGCTCAGTACTTGTGAGTTTTGCATTCTCTGCCATACTGTCTCCTGTTAATAAAGAGATGTTTCAAGAAAAATGCTGCCAATGACAGCAATCAAACATTATTATCCACTAACCGCGTCTCATATAGCACTAACTACAAAGACTATGCAAGCATATAGATAAAGAGATAGAACTAAATGCGCCAAACGCAACCAAATCCCTTTTACCAGCCTCAACCCGAATAAGAATGTTTATACATTGATTTAAAAACCAGTGACTGACGCGCGACAAGGGCAATGTTCCCATTGCCCTTGTTTTATATTCGCCAGCCTGTATTTCGGCTGCTCTTAGCTGTTCAGTACATCTGCCAGGTCAGGCAGGATGCTGGGCAGTTCGTCAATAAGACCTTTAACTGCAGCAACAGAGTTGTCGAATAATGCCTGTTCTTCAGCATCAAGTTCGAACTCAAGAACACCTTCTGCACCGGCGGCACCAAGAATACAAGGGACGCCAACATAGTAATTATCAACGCCGAACTCACCTTTAAGCAGAACACAGGCAGGGAGAACCCGCTTCTGATCACGCAGGATAGCTTCAGCCATGGCGATTGCGGAAGAAGCAGGGCTATAGAATGCGGAACCGTTACCCAGCAATTTAACAACTTCGCCGCCAGCGGCCTTAGTCCGCTCAACCATGGCAGTCATAACTTCATTAGCTTTAGCCTCGTCACCATACTTACGGATCAGCTGCTCCATAACAGGAACACCATTGACGTTGGCATAACGCACGATTGGAACCATAGTGTCACCGTGACCACCAAGAACCATAGCATTGACGTCGCGAACAGAAACACCCAGTTCCCAAGCAATAAAGGCGCAGAAACGGTTAGAGTCAAGAACGCCAGCCTGGCCAATGACACGCTCAGGTGGAAAACCGGTAATCTTTTGGCACATGGTCACCATAACATCAAGTGGATTGGAGATGATGATGACGATTGAATCAGGAGCGTACTGCTTGATACCCTCAGCAACCTGACTCATGATCTTGGCATTAACACCAAGCAGATCATCACGGCTCATGCCAGGCTTACGCGGCAGACCGGCTGTTACGATAACAATATCCGAACCAGCGATATCAGCATAGCTATTGGTTCCTTTGAGATCTACATCAAAACCGTCAACACGTCCAACTTCAGCGATATCAAGCATTTTACCCTGAGGCATGTTTTCAACGATGTCAAACAGAACCACATCACCCAGTTCACGCAGGGCACAGAGTTGAGCCAGAACACCACCAATTTGTCCACCACCGATCAACGAAATTTTAGATCTTGCCATAGTCTCTCTCCTTGTCTAGGTAAATTTAAAATAGGATCGGGATAAGAAATTATCCCGACCCTGCTTAACTACTTAAATAAGCAATTTATATAGATTCGATGATTGCATTCAGTGTTGCACTTGGACACATTGCCTTTGCAGCCAGTACGGGATCAGGGCGGAAGTAACCACCGATGTCGACCGGTGAACCCTGAGCAGCAATCAGTTCTGCATCAATTTTATCGGCATTTTTCTCAAGTTCTGCAGCAATTGGAGCAAAACGTGCTTTCAATTCAGCATCTTTATCCTGAGCCGCAAGAGCTTTAGCCCAATACAGACCCAAATAGAAGCTACCACCACGGTTATCAATTTCATTAACCTTACGTGATGGTAATTTTTGGTTCTCAAGATAACCGCTGATGCCAGCATCCAAAGTTTCAGCCAATACAGCCGCTTTGGGGTTATTGTCATTGGTTGCACAAAGTTCCAAGGAAGGAACCAAAGCACAAAATTCACCAAGAGAATCCCAACGGATGTGCCCTTCTTTAAGGAATTGTTGCACGTGCTTCGGAGCTGAACCACCAGCACCGGTCTCAAACAATCCACCACCAGCCAACAGTGGGACAATAGAGAGCATCCGTGCGCTGGTTCCAAGTTCGAGAATCGGGAACAGGTCGGTCAAATAATCCCGCAGGGCATTTCCAGTTACAGAAATAGTATTTTCACCTTTTCTTACCCGATCACAGGATAGCTGCATTGCAGCATCCGGGGTCATAATGCGGATATCAAGACCAGCAGTATCAAAATCCTTCAGGTAGGTTTCTACCTTTTTAATAATCTGGGCATCATGACCACGGTTTGGATCAAGCCAGAACAGAGTCGGGACACCCTCCGCTTTTGCTCTATTTACCGCAAGTTTGACCCAGTCCTGAATTGAGTCATCCTTGGTTTGACAAGATCTAAATACATCACCTTTGGCAACCTTTTGCTCCAGCAGAGTAGCGCCGGAAGCATCGACAATGCGGATTGTTCCATTTGCCGAAGCAATGAAGGTTTTATCGTGAGAACCGTATTCTTCAGCCTTTTGCGCCATTAAACCAACATTGGCAACACTTCCCATAGTGGAAGGATCAAACTGACCATGCTTCTGGCAATCTTCAATGACAGTTTGATAAATGGTTGCATAGCACCGGTCAGGAATCATCGCCAAAGTATCCTGAAGTTGATCATTGGAATTCCACATCCGACCACCATCACGAACAACAACCGGCATCGACGCATCAATAATCACATCATTTGGGGCGTGAAGGTTGGTAATCCCCTTACTTGAATCCACCATGGCCAATGCTGGATGAGTAGCATAAACAGCTTGAATATCAGCTTCAATCTCTGCCGCCTTAGCTGCTGGCAAGGAACTGAGACGAGCATAAACATCGCCCAAGCCATTGCTGACGTTCACACCAAGTTCTTCGAACGTTGCCGCATGTTTCTCAAAAACATCCTTAAAGAACACCGTGACACACTGACCGAACATATAGGGATCAGAGAACTTCATCATCGTCGCTTTAAGGTGTAAAGAGAGAAGAACACCAGCTTTTTTAGCTTCTTCTATTTGCGCAGCAAAAAACTCACGCAATGCCGCAATATCCATCTTTGAAGAATCAAGAACTTCACCGGCCTTCAGTGGCATATTTTCTTTTAGAACTTTTACCTTGCCGTCATCACCAACAAATTCATAGTTAACCGTGGTTGCCGCAGCAACTGTTGTTGATGTTTCACTGGAATAGAAATCCTTGTCCGTCATATGGGCAACACGGGTTTTGGATTCTGCAGGCCAGTCTTGCATCATTCTATGCGGATTTTTCTGCGCAAATTTCTTAACTGATACAGCCGCACGACGGTCTGAATTCCCTTCACGCAAAACTGGGTTGACCGCACTGCCTAAAACTTTAGCAAAGCGTGCCTGAAGTGCTTTTTCTTCATCAGTTTTTGGCTCTTCCGGATAATTTGGAATATCATAGCCCTTCTCTTGCAACTCTTTAATCGCCCCTTGAAGTTGAGGGATTGAAGCACTGATATTTGGCAGTTTAATAACGTTGGCTTCCGGAGTCTTAACTAGTTTTCCTAACTCAGCCAGATTATCAGGGATTTTCTGATCTTCTGTAAGGTTGTCAGGAAAATTGGCGATAATACGCCCGGAAAGAGAAATGTCTTTCGTTTCAACCTCTACGCCAGTTCCCTTAGCGAAAGCCTGCACAATCGGCAAGAATGCATAGGTGGCTAATGCGGGTGCTTCATCAATTTGTGACCAGATAATCTTAGACGCCATATTCTCTCTCCTTAGTAGCTGTTTATTACCATTCAAGTCAGGATATAACTACGTTATAAACCGAAAAATTAGCACTGTTTATCGCTGTATACAGTATACAAACAAAATAAGGGTGTCAAGAATCTTTGCGCTTTAAAGTAAAATTATCTCAATCAATCAGAAAGAAGATGTAACCTACTATTTTTTAAGCACTTTATAAAACGCTTTTTTGTTGAAAGAATTAGAAAAAACTGTTTTTTGCACCAATTAGCAGTGGAAAGGATTCCACCGGCAATTAGCCGGCAGAACGTTGTGGGAAACAACAAAATCACCATGTATTCTGGTGATTTCAATTCAGGGGTTGAAAAAGATGCAGCTCTCGTGCTTCCTGGCGAGCGGCTTCAACTTCATCTTTGCTTTTATCACGTGGAACCAGCAGAATTTGACCAGAAAAAATCGCGGTAGGATCTTTTATCTGATCACGATTGGCTTTATATATCAGGGGCCAGAGCAAAGCATCTTTATAGACTTCGGCACGAGCAGCAATCGTCGCGAGATTCTCACCTGCTTTAACCTTAACGTGGTCAACAAGTTTGGGGGCTTTGACGACTGGAGATTTTTTTTTCACAATTACCGGAGCCGGTTTTTTTGGCTTGGGCACAACCACTTTTTTTTGTCGTTCCAGCCGTGCCTGCTGTTCCTTCAGCTGGGCCTGCCGCTTCAACTCACGCTGTCTGGCTAATTCTTCCAGCTGTTTTTCTTCAGCAATCTGTTTTTGCTCTGCAGCCAGCTGCTCTTTACGCGCTATCGTCAACTTAAGTGCTTCTGCAGAATAACGTCGCGCTAATTCCAGAGTCAGTGAAGCCTTACGATACTTTTTATCTTTGACCTGTTGCTCAGCTGCCCGCAAAGCACTGTTGGCAAGCTGGTATTCTCCCGGGGCATGTTGAGCCGCTCCGGCTGCATAAGCGTGCGCAACGACACTTCTGGTGTTATCCAACTCTCCAACAGGCGGTGGTTGCGCACAACCAGACGACAAGAAGATGACGACAATGATAAGCAACAGACGTTTAAACATCTGCATTTTTGTTCCCTGTATTCGCAAAATCTTTATTTAAAGTCTACTTCTGTTTTGTTCGCAAACGAACACCCAGCTCCTGCAACTGCTTATCATCCACCTCGTTAGGGGCATCCGATAACAGGCAGGTTGCCTTCTGGGTTTTCGGAAAAGCAATTACGTCACGAATCGAATCGGCACCGGTCAAAATCATCATTATCCGATCCAGACCAAAAGCGATACCACCATGTGGCGGTGCACCAAAGTTTAAAGCATCCAGCAAAAACCCAAATTTCTCTCGAGCTTCCTCTGCACCAATGCCAAGCAGTTCAAACATCCGTGATTGCACCGCCTGATCATGAATCCGAATACTGCCGCCACCAATCTCTGAACCGTTCAACACCAAGTCATAGGCTTGAGCCCGTGCCTTCCCTGGTTCACTATCCAGTAGCGGGATATCTTCTTCGAGTGGAGCGGTAAATGGGTGGTGAACAGCAACATGCCTACGTTGTTCACCGTCCCATTCCAGCAAGGGGAATTCGGTCACCCAGGTAAATTTGTAATTATCTTTGTTGGCTAAGCCCAATTTCTGCCCGAGATGACCACGTAAACGACCGAGGGCTTCGTTAGCAATAGCGGGTGTATCCGCCATAAACAGCAACAGGTCACCAACCTCTGCACCTAATTTTTCATTCAAAATCGACAGCTCATCAGCGGTAAAAAATTTAGCAATGGGAGATTGCCAACCATCCTCAGTCACTTTGACCCACGCCAGCCCTTTGGCACCATAGATTTTGGCAAACTCGCCCAGATCATCCAACTCCTTCCGCGAGAATGTCGCACACCCCTTAACATTAAGGGCTTTAACCAGACCACCGTTAGCGGCAACACTGGCAAAAACTTTAAACTGAGATTCAGCAACCTGCTGGGTAATATCAATCAGCTCCAGATCAAAACGTAAATCGGGGTTGTCCACTCCAAAACGATCCAAGGCCTCCGCATAGGATAATCGTGGCAGCGGCAAAGACAACTCAACTCCCAGTGCTGCTTTGAAAACTTTGGCGATCATCCCCTCCATAATATCCATCACCTGACTACGATTAATAAAACTCATTTCGCAATCAATCTGGGTAAACTCAGGTTGACGATCCGCCCGCAGGTCTTCATCGCGAAAACATTTGACAATCTGGAAATAACGGTCAAAACCGGAAACCATCAACAGCTGTTTAAATAGCTGCGGTGATTGGGGTAAAGCATAAAAGTTCCCAGTATTGACCCGGCTTGGAACCAGGTAATCTCTAGCCCCCTCAGGAGTACTTTTAGTCAAAACCGGAGTCTCAATTTCGATAAATCCTTGCTCATCAAAATAGTTACGTACAGTTTTGGCAACCAGATGGCGCATTACCATATTTTTCTGCAATGCGGGACGGCGTAAATCGAGATAGCGATATTTCAAACGGATATTTTCGGCAACCTCGGTAAAATCATCAAGCATAAAAGGAGGTGTTTCAGAACGATTCAGTATCAGCAACTCGCTGATTTCAATCTCGACCTCACCGGTCTTCATCTTCGGATTAACAGTTCCCTCAGGGCGTGGTGAGACTTTTCCCCGCGCAGCCAACACATATTCATTGCGAACCTGTTCGCCCTTCTGGTGTGAGGCAAGATCACGATCAGGATCAAGAGCCAGCTGAACGATTCCCTCACGGTCACGCAGGTCGATAAAAATCAAGCCACCATGATCTCGCCGCCGCTGTACCCAACCCATCACACAAACATCCTGACCAATCTGCTCTGCTGTCAAATCACCACAACGATGGGTTCTGACCAAATCTCCAAGTTTATCGTTCAACACAAATTCCTCCGAAATGAGCCATGAAGCTCTGATAAATTTATTAGCCAATCAAGAATTATATAAACCACCAACTGCACAGGTCAAGAAGAAGTGGCAGTCTAGCTCAATTTTTTCACAAACGTTTCAACCAAAGTACCTAAAGCGACAACCGATTGGCTACTGTCTGACATATCTTTAAGTTGTGCCTCTCCCGTTTGCAGTTCATCTTCACCCAAGATAAGAGTAAAAGCGGCATTCATTTTATTTGCTCTGCGCATCTGTGCTTTTAGACTTTTCCCCAAATAATCCATTTCTGCGCGGACACCAGCAACCTGCAACTGAGACATCAGGACAAAGGCCTGCTCAGCGGCTTCTTTACCGATGGCAGCAAGAAACAATTGAGGGGCTGCGGAAATTATCCGCTGTTCACCCTTCATCAGCACCAAGCGCTCAAGTCCGATGGCAAAGCCAATCCCCGGTAGCGCTGGACCACCAAGACTTTCGACCAGCCCATCGTAGCGCCCCCCGGCAGCAACGGCATTCTGCGATCCAAGTTGATCGGTGACCATCTCAAAGGTGGTACGCACGTAATAATCCAATCCACGCACCATGCGTGAATTAACCTCAAACGGGATATCCAACGCCTGCAGGTAATTTTTAACCTGGCCAAAATGGTCGCTGCATGAAGAGCACAGATGCTCAAGAACTGAAGGAGCAGTAACAGTCGCCGCCTGACACCCTTTCGCCTTACAATCAAGTACCCGTAATGGGTTGGTCTGGTAACGCCGTTGGCAATCTGCACAGAGGTTATCCAGACGCGACTCAAGATACTCAATCAGCTTCTGTCGATATCCGGGACGACATTCAGGGCAACCAAGGGAGTTAATTTGAAGAGAAACAGCATTGATCCCGATGTGGATAAAATATTGGTGCAGCATTGCCAGAACCTGGGCATCGATTTTAGCATCTTCAACCCCGACGACCTCAACCCCAAGCTGGTGAAACTGGCGATAGCGACCCTTTTGTGGACGCTCATAACGAAACATCGGTCCCATATAATAGAGTTTAGAAACCGGATCAAGATTATGTAAACGGTTCTGAATAAAAGAACGCATCACCGGAGCAGTCCCTTCCGGGCGCAAGGTCAAAGAGTTCTCACTTTTATCGTTAAATGTGTACATCTCCTTTTCAACGATATCGGTCGTTTCACCGATGGAACGGCAGAACAATTCTGTTTTTTCTGCTATTGGCGTTCTGATTTCAGAAAAACCGTAAATACCAAACACATCACGGGCACTCTGCTCCAAAAACTGCCAAGTTTCAACATCTCCAGGTAAAACGTCATTCATCCCTTTGATTGCAGTTATACTCAAAACACAACCTCTTCTTTTGTCATTATTTCTTCTTGGGCTAACAGAATCGCAATACAGACGGGAGAAGATACCCTATTTCGTATTGATCTGAAAGGGGTTTAAGAAATATTTAAAAATGATGCGCTCGCAAAAATGAATCAGATGGCTAAGCAAAAATTTCGTTCCACAAGGCGTAGTGGTTTTTCAAGGACGAAGGCTCTACATATGGTATGTCAAGGTCTTGAAAAACCGCTGCAACAACGTGGGGAGGACTTTTTGCGATGCCATCAAAAATATTATTTCAAATCAGCTGATGCAACGTTTTCTCAGGGTTTGATGTCAATCAGGCAGGTAAAAAAAGACGGTTACTGTTGATGGTCTCGCAAAAACGAATTAGATGGCTAAGCAAAAATTTCGCCCCACAAGGCGTAGTGGTTTTTCAAGGGTGAAGGCATACATGTTGTATGTCGAGGTCTTGAAAACCACTGCAACGCAGGAGGGCGGACTTTTTGCGACGCCATCACTGTTGATCTTTGGGGATATCCACGACCCCACAAATAACATTCCGTGGTCCCTTACCGACATACATCGCTTGATCGGCAAGATCCAGCAGTTGTTCTTTCTCTGTGGCATCGGTTGGGAAGGTGGAAAATCCAGCCGTAACGGTCACATAACTCGGGGTGCCCTGGTCTTTGAGAAAGGCATGTGATTCGATCACTTTACGAATCCTCTCCGCGACAACCCGTGCCGTCGTATCATCTGTCTCTACCAGTATTGCTGCAAACTCATCACCACCAAAACGGAACAACATATCGACATCCCGGACACAGTCAGCCAATAGACGGCCAACTTCCTGCAGTGCGGCACTCCCCGCCAAGTGTCCATAATTATCATTGATCTCTTTAAAACGATCAAGGTCAAGAAATAACAGAGAGAATTTCAATCCATAGCGTTGTGCGCGGCTGATTTCATGACTCAACGAAACCTGCATATAGCGGTGATTATAGAGTCCGGTCAAATCGTCGGTATACATCAATTCCTGAGCATCCTGATAGCGACAGGCATTTTCAAAGCCCAAAGCGACCTGGTCACACAAATAGCGTAAATCTGCCATAGGGATAGATGTGGCTAAATCACCGACCACATCACAGAAAATAAGCCCCCCTTTCAACACGTCACCATCATGTAATGGCAACATCCATATCTGCTCCCGACGTTGCTGTAATTTAAGCAGCTTTGCAGCAACATCATCCCCGGGTTGGCACAGACTGGTCGATTCATCCAACTGCGGCAGCAATGTCATGACCAACTGTTCGGCAAACTCGGCAGGCAGCTCTTTTAATCCAACGAGAGAGGGGGTAGCGCCATTTTTCAGGGTGAAAGAACAACCAACACTGCCTCCCATCTCACGCAGTAGAATATCCAGAGCCTGTGGAATCAAAAGTTCCAGATCAATCAGTGATGATAAAGATTGCCCGGTCTGAAAAAGATGAATCTGCCGACGCAAATGGTCGTTTTCTATCAACAATTTACGTTGATCAAGACAATTACGCACAACATGTTTCAATTCTTCAGGATTAAATGGCTTGATCAAATAATCACGAGCACCGTTTTTCAGTGCCTCAATCGCCGATTCAAGGCTGGCATGCCCAGTCACCAAAATAACATCAGGAGAGTTTGGCAGAGCTCTGGCAGCCCGCAGGACTTCCAGACCATTTTTACCCGGCATAACCATATCGGTCAGGACAAGGTCGATCTCTCGTTGCTGTAGCAGCGCAATAGCATCATCGCCATTATCACAGACATCAACACGATAACCTTCTTCCAACAACAAATCCCGATACAGCTTACGAAAGAAAAGTTCATCATCAACAATCAGAATGTTTGATTGGACAGAAATCATAAGTCTCCTATAATAATAAGAGATTATTATCAGTATTTAAGAGGGAATGTCAACGAAAATTCCCCCGTTGCCAATGCTTTATCTGCCATCCTTCAGCGGATGGTTGTGCCAGAAGAGTCCCTGACAGGTCGGTTCGGTAGAGGGGAATATGCTTCTTCTGCAGGTAATCGACAACCTGTCTGGCCGGCAAATGGTGGCGATTCTGATAACCGGCCGAAACCAGACACGATTGAGGGGAAAGTTGGTCAATAAGTTGGTCAGTCGCAGAAAACTTACTCCCATGGTGGGGCAATTTCAGCAAGGAGACTGGTCCGGGCAGTCCTGCTGCAAGGAGTTTCCGTACCCCCTGCATTTCCAGATCCCCAGTTAGCAACAGGCTACTTTCCTCACCATGATTAAGATACATTACCAAAGATGAGTCATTCCTACTACATCCTGGAGTGCTACCATTGAATATGTACAAAGTATCAAAAATCCAGAAAGAGGCCTCGCTCCAACCAGCGGGTACGATCTTGACTGGAATAGCTTTTTTGAGTAGAACGTTCTGCAAGCTATAGTGAAGAGTAGCAAATGGCTGCCCGAGCCAGAATTCTCGCACCGGAAAATGATCCAGAATAAAAATAAGCCCTTTACGATGATCCAGATCATCGTGGGTCAAAACAACGGCAGTCAGTTCAGTGACCCCCAACTCAGCAAAAGCCGGTGCCAATAACCGCTCGCCAACATCAAACCGGTCACTGTAAAACCCGCCCCCATCGATCAAAATAGCCTGCCCATTATTATTCCGCAGCAACATAGATTCACCCTGCCCCACACTGAACATTGTTAATGAAACCGGTACTGATTGAGCTAAAGGGAACTGCCACAATATCGTTGCAGATAGAACACACGCTACGAAAAGCCGCAATAAGGTCTGTTTTGCTATATGGACTGATAAAAGTAATGGTAGGATCAGCACGCCAACTGCCAGGCTCTGCCAATACGACAGAAACAGATAGATTCCGCCCAAGCTGGGAATTGCTGTAAACCAGCTAGCTAAAGAGAGTATAAACTCCAGCAAGATCCCGCAAAATTGAAACAATAGTTCAGCCAATTGTGGAAAAAGCGGATAAAACAACAATCCAGAGAATCCAATGGGTAGAGCAAGGAGAGTGACTATTGGCACACAGAAAAGATTAGCAAATACTCCGACTGGGGCGAACAGGTGAAAATCAAATAAGACCAGAGGCAATGTTGCCAGCATCGCGGCAAATGTCACCAGAAACAACTGGATGGGGTAACGAAAGCAGAGTGGATAATTGCTGCCTGCTCTTTGCCATAACGGGCGCCAGAGAAGAATTCCTGCCGCACCGGCAAAAGAGAGTTGCCAACCAGCTTGCCACAAGAGCAGCGGATTGATCAAAAGGGACAGCAACGCAAGGGAAGCTAGCAGCAACAATGGATTGACATAATAACGCCAGCTCAAAAAACCGGCCCCCAGAGCAGCCAGAGCAAAAGCTCTCCGTGTCGAAACGGCATCACCGGTCAGCAGCAGATAACCGAGCAATGGCGGTAATAGTATGAGTGGCAGCACACGCTGTGGCGGCTGCCAATTGAGTAAACGTGGAAAACGGCGGTAAATACTGAGCAGCAAACGATAACCAAGCAACGCAATCATCCCAAGATGGAGCCCGGAAATAGCAAATAGATGGCTTATGCCACTTTTTGCCAGAGTTTTGCGGATATGATCGGGAATAATCCGCCCCTCACCCAACACCAGTGCCCTGACCAGATAGGCGCGATCTTCTGGCATCAAACTTTGAATAGTTGTGGCAATCTTGGTACGCCATTGGACTACTGTTCGATCAGGGATATTTTTGTCTCTTGCTAAAACCGTGATTTTTTCAGGATTTTTTACCCAGGCTGTCATATCAATGCGCTGGCTTGCCATATAGCGTGGCCAGTTAAATTCCCCCGGCATGCCAAAAAGACGGGGTTGTCGCAGACGGCTGGTGCACCTCACAATATCACCAGGAAACAGCCGATCTGTCCCCTCCCCCATATAGAGCCGTACCCGCAAAGAAGATTCTAACGGTATCGGCAGGTCCTTTACTGCAACCGAATCAGCCAGCAGTTCAATCCAACACCGCCCTTCTGTCAATTGACTGACATCTGTCACACTACCGGTCAAGGTTATTTTTCGGGCCAGTTTATCGATATGAATGATGTCTTGACGGGAGGGAAATTGCAGCGGGTAACGAAGATTTGAAAAAACAAAAAGGGAAAGAAACAGAAGAATCAATGCTACCTTGCGATAACGTCGTAACAGAAAAAATAGCAGTCCAGAGGAAATAGCGAACAACCAACCAGGGAAGGATGGGATCGTGTAGATCGAAGCCAGAGATAGTCCAGCAATCGTTGCAGCTAGAGCAATGAATAACGGCTGCATATCCCCCTCCTGCTTTGCAGCTTAACCAATTATTAAGTCAAACAATTCAACTTGATCAGGTTTTCGTTTTTTTTTCCGGGGTCGCGCTTTTGCTTTTTTCCAATTTACTAATAAACTCTTCAGCCAATGCGACGTCCTTTTTACAACCAATAAATACCGGTGAACGATCATGGATCTGTTGCGGCTGCAGATCAAGAATTCGTTGATGACCATCAGAAGCGGCACCACCAGCCTGCTCAATCAAAAAAGCCATTGGACTCAGTTCAAACAGCAATCTCAATTTTCCTTTCGGCTGGTTTTGCAAATGGGGATAAAAGAAAATCCCCTGCCCTTTGAGCAAAATCTGATTAATATCGGGGACAAAGCCACCGCTGTAGCGCAACTTAACACCACGCTCCTCTAGCTTATTAATATATGCCTCAACCCCGGGAGTATAGAGATTCCGCTGTCCACCCGGCGAATAGAGATCCCCTTGCGGCGCGAGAGTAATATTCTCTTGTAATAGGGTGAATTCTCTCAGCATATTCATGCCAAATTCATGAACCCCTTTGCCGATACTGTACACTAACGTTGTACGTGGGCCATAAAGGATATATACAGCAGCAACCTGATTACGCCCCGGTTGCAGCAGGTCGCAGCCTTCAAAAATTGAGACGATCGTGCCAACAGCAAGGTTGACATCAACCAAAGAGGAGCCATCTAACGGATCAAACGCAACCGAATATTTGCCATCGCAGTCAGGAGAAACCGGAATGATTTCATCCATCTCTTCCGACATCATATTGGCAACCACGCGGGAATGATCAAGTCGCTTACGCATAATTCGATCGGCCAGAACATCCAGAGCCAACTGCTTCTCCCCATAAAGATTGGAAGTACCAGCCACCCCCAGATCACCCGTACTAATTGAGTGAATGATATATTTGGAGGCTTCAGCAATCTCACAGATCAAATGGGTTAAGTTTTCGTTAACGTAGTGCTCACGTAAATGGCGGCGCAAATCGATCTGAAATTTTGTTTTCCCCGGTCTACTCGTTTGACTCATTGGACTGAAACCTCCCTGGATTCAGCAAAACTAGGTTCAAAGCTTTATTCATATTGGAATAGACAAACAGTTTAGCTCAATTTAAATCAAGCAGCAACCATGAACTTGTATTAATCTCAAGCTTATTGGTTTTTTACAACTTTAGCCTCATCTTGTTGTTCAATCCAAGGAAAATCACACCATAACAAAGTGGCACCAACCACTGCCAGGGGAATACAAAAAAACTGAACAAAAGGGATCGCCAACATACAGAAAATACCACAAGCATAACCGAACATCAGGATGGGATGTTTAAAAATATAGCGCCGTTGTTCAGCAAAACTCAGCTGCTTGCGCATTAAGACAAAGGCCATATATTCAACAACAAGAAAGAAAAGGGTAAAAGCCGGAGCAAGCACAGCATAGATCAACGAACCAATTCCAGGAATAAAATTGATTCCGAACAGCAACACCATACAGGCGACAAATACCACCAATTTTTTAATTTCAACAATAATTGCATACCGGGATTCTTTCCAAAAACGCTGCAAGCTAAAAGGTTCCTCGCCTGCTGCACCAACGATCAAGACCTCTGTTCGTTCGGAAAGGAGTTCATTAAATGGAGAGGCAATCAAATTACCAATGACAGTGAATGAAAAGAAAACCACGACCGTAGTCAACAACGAGGCAACCAACCAGGCAAGATAATAAAGGATAACTCCATACCAGACTTCGGTGCTTGGTGCGTAGGTTTCGAGTATTCCCTGAAATAGATCAAGCCCGAAATAAACCGTTGTAGTAAATACGAGAAGGTTGATAAAAAATGGAATTGCCAGATATTTTAACAATCCAGGTTTACTGCGGAAAAGTTTGACGGCGCGCAACGGATAACTGAAACCTCTGGTAAAACCAGCAACCGGTCTGGTCGCAGCAGAAACAGCAGCACTGATCATGAAACAGTCCGACAGGCCAGCAAACCTTTTTTAAGGGTTGGATACTGTAGTTTGAGCGAAAGCTTTTCCACCATTTTTCGATTTGACATACGCCGGGATTCTTTTAAAAATGAGAAAGTTAACGGATTCATTACTTTTTCCGCTTCTGCCCAGCTCAACTGTTTAGGTTGCGGCAAATCATACATTTCTGCAACCGCCATAAAGTACTGACTCATGCTGCTTTCCTGGCCATCACAAACATTAAAAATGTCACCATCCTTCCCCTTCTCCATTGCAGCCAGGCAAACTTGTACAAGATCAAGACTGTGAATTCGATTGGTTCCAGGAGCATCTTCTGGCCGCAAAACTTCATGCCCCTTTTGCAGCTGAGAGATCGGCAAACGCCCCGGACCATAAATACCAGTTACGCGCAATACAATCAGTTCAAAACCAAGTTTATCTGCCTGTTCACGCAACTGAGTTTCCGCACTGATCCGCCGTTTGGCCCGGCTGGTCATTGGGTTAACCGGGGTCTCCTCCGTCACCAGTTCATCGCCACAATCACCATACACTCCGCTGGTGCTTATGTAGACAACTTTAGCAGGATAGTTATCTGTTGATAATTTACGACAAAAATTTAACATCCGGTAATCACTCGAACCACCCCCCTGCGGTGGCATAAGATAGAATAGTTTCTGCCCATGCAGAGGAATAGCTGGCACATCTTCCTGATAGTCAAAATTAGCAACAATTGTTTTGATCCCAGCCGATTGTGGAACTTTGATCCCCTCTTCAAAATGAATAGTTGCCTGAACTTGATGCCCCTGCTTGATCAGTTCCCTAGATACCCGAAAACCGATATCGCCACAGCCAATTATGGTATAATCACTCACTTTTTTCTCCAATTCCGTACTTGATAACAGGTGGGCTTGCATTCCCCATGGAGAGGGTGTCTGTCGCCCGGATGGCGACAGCCAAGCCCCATGGATGGGTTTATGCGTCCCTTGGAATGGGGAGTGTAAGCCCATTCCTCTGAGCAGTTTCCAAATTTATCTATCCGGGGACTGACCTCGGGGCTGTCCCCTCCAACTATTGTAGACTTTTATTAACAATCTCATAAAGATCACTGGACATATCGGTCTTTTGCAACCGGCTCAACTGTTGTTCCATCAACTCACACCGTTTTCCTTCCAGGCGTTTCCAGCGGATCAACGGAGCTGCCATCCGTGCAGCAACTTGTGGGTTGCGCTGATCTAGCAGTAGGATCTGATCGACCAGCAACTTGTATCCGGCACCATCGGGACGATGAAAAACGGCTAGATTCTGATAAAAAGCCCCCAATAATGCCCGCACCCGATTCGGGTTACTCAAGCTGAAATCATGGTGTTGCAATAAATTTTCAATTTCCAAAAAAGTCTCTTTCCGATGAGATAATGCCCGGATGCTAAACCATTTATCAAGTAATAAAGGATGCATTTTCCACTGCTGATAAAAGTCATCGACAATGCCCTGTCGTTCGACTACAGAGCTATCAACCAGCAAGGAAAAAGCTGCCAGCCGATCGGTCATATTTGTTGCAGTACGGTACTGCTGCAGGCACAGCTCGTTTATCTCCTGTAGATCCAAGTGCATCAACAAGGAAAGACAAAAATGGCCCAAACTGCGCTGCCCGACTGCAGCCGGATCTAGAGAATAATTGCCATCTACTGAAAAACAGGTTCTGTAGCGCTCCAACAACAACGCTTGATTTTCTTCTGCCAGTTGCCATATTGCCTGATCACGGATATCTCGAATAATCTGTGGGTCAAACGTATCCAACTGGTCAGCCAGATATTGCTCACTCGGAAAAGTTAATAATTGGGTCAACAAACTCTGATCAGCTTGAGAATCAACCAGAGCCTTTCTCCAGGCAGCAACAAACACCGGCTGCAAAACAAACGATTCTCCCTGCAAATGAGCATGATACATCCGCAGCAATTCCTGTGTTGCCAGAATCTGCCCCGCTTCCCAGCGGTTAAACGCATCGCTGTCATGTGCCATACGGAACGCCAGTTCTTCAGCCGTAAAATCATGCTGGAGAGATACTGGAGCAGAGAATCCCCGCAGCGGTGAAATAATCGGTGACTGTTTAATTCCGATGAAAGAGAATTCCTGCTCTGTTTCAGTCAGTTCCAGAACTCTGGTCGTTTCACCCGGTTGTAATTCGCCGGCCAATTGCAGTGGGATATCATTGCCGTCACCATCCAGCAGACCAAGAGCAATCGGGATATGGAAGGGCCGCTTCTCCTCCTGCCCCGGAGTTGCAGGACAACTCTGAGATAGGTTCACTGTCAAAGTCTGCTGAGTGTGGTCGTAACTCTGCTCAATCTTCACCTGCGGAGTGCCAGACTGCGAATACCAACGTTTAAATGTTGTAAGATCAATATTTCCAGCCTCTTCCATTGCTTTGACAAAATCATCGCAGGTGACTGCCTGGCCATCGTGTCGTTTAAGATAGAGTTGCACCCCGTCAATAAATTTCTCTGTACCGAGGAGAGTCTGCATCATCCGGATAACTTCCGCCCCTTTATTATAAATCGTCGTGGTGTAGAAATTATTGATCTCCTGATAGGCAGCAGGTCGCACCGGATGAGCCATTGGTCCAGCATCTTCGGGGAACTGATACTGGCGCAGAATCCGTACATCGTCAATTCGCTTGACTGCAGCAGAATTCAAATCGGCGGAAAATTGTTGATCACGAAAAACTGTCAATCCCTCTTTCAAACTGAGTTGAAACCAGTCTCGACACGTAACTCGATCTCCGGTCCAGTTGTGGAAATATTCATGACCGATCACCGATTCGATCCCCAGGTAATCGGTATCGGTAGCTGTTTCAGGAAGAGCCAGAACATATTTGGAATTAAAGATATTAAGTCCCTTATTTTCCATCGCTCCCATATTGAAATCATCGACAGCAACGATCATAAAGCGATCAAGATCATATTCCAGACCAAAAATTTCCTCATCCCATTGCATCGCTTTCTGCAGCGACAGCATGGCATGATCGCAATAATTGCTGTTGCGCTCCTCGACATAGATCTGCAGCAGCACATCGCGCCCCGACAGCGTAGCGTAATGGTCTTCCAGGCAGACCAGATCACCTGCAACCAGCGCAAACAAGTAGCTCGGTTTAAAAAAGGGATCTTCCCAAACAGCAAAATGACGACCGTTCTGTAGATCTCCCTCCTCCAACAGATTTCCATTGCTAAGAAGTTTCGAATATTTCTTATCCGCTTCTATTCTCACGCGAAAACACGCCAATACATCCGGGCGATCAGGATAGTAGGTAATTCTTCGGAATCCTTGTGCCTCACACTGGGTGCAAAAATTTCCGCTGGTCAGATAGAGTCCTTCCAACGCGGTATTATGGAGAGGATCGATTTTCGTCAGGACTTCAAGGGTAAATTGTTCTGGAACAGAGTGGATCTGCAAACTCTCATTATCCTGCAGATAGTCTTTTGCAGTAAGAACCTTGTCATTTAGCTTGACTTCGAGCAGTTGTAGTTGTTCACCATCCAGAATCAGCGGTTCGAGCACACCAAGCCGATCAGGATTCAAAGATATTTGCAGCACAGAAAGAACCTGCGTTGCGGAGTCATATAAATCAAACTTTAGCTCGATTTGTTCAACCAGATAGGCAGGAGTTTTATAATCCTTCAGGTAAATAGTTTCAGGAGTCTTTTGTGTAGAGTTCATTATTCAGATTTCCAGTTATGGCAGAAGAAAAAGATATTTAACAGATATGCTAGGGAACTGTCGGATTTCACAAGAATCTGCTACAAACCGTCTGATCGGTTCATATTACCGTATGTTTTCGACAAATAGCGGTGCTCTTCGCTCTAAAATCTACGAAAATTCACCCTCGCCCCGTCGATTTCTCGTTGCGAACCGCAACGCCCGACAGGCACCTAAGTAAAGGATAACACTTTTTATCTGGTGCAGAAAGGGGCACGAGACAACCTCTGCACTATGATTTCTTCCCAACAAAAACTATAGTGGCCGTATTGAGAGAGCAATCGCCCTCTAAGCAGTACAGCATCTATCCAAACTGAGGGAAAAAGATATGAAAAGAAAATTAAAAATATGGAAATTTTATTTTTGGTTGATTGT